>PLSV01000081.1:12097-36454 GCA_003165235.1 Syntrophobacteraceae bacterium | reverse complement strand
GCCACCTCCTCGAGCGCCTGGGCGGCGGTGGCCGCATAACTGCCTTCCATGCGGCGCTTTTCGAGGTTTCGAATGATTTGCTGTGCGGTTCTTTCATTCCAGCTTATCTGGTTTTTATCCATCTCTAACCTCCCTTCAAAATGACGTTGCGTTCAAGTTGGGCGCTCCGGGAGGGCATAAAGCCCTCCCCTAGGAATGAGCCGTGCGACAATGCCGTAGCGGCGGGGTTTATCCCCATAAGCGCTCAAATAAGCAGCGCATGAACAATGCCTGTGATTTCAATGCTCCAACGGGGCTGGATAATTTAGCCCAGGGTAAGCGAAAGCGCCACCCTGGGTTTTGGCGCCCCAAATACATTGCCCTGAAAGGGCTGCATAGAAAGTGTCCCCATGTTGGAATTTGCACTTTGCAATGCGCATTTATGTAACCCCTTCGGGGTACAGAGAAAAAATTTATGGAATCCCACGCCCAGGGTGGCGCTTTCGCTTACCCTGGGCTGAATTATTCAGCCCTTTCAGGGCTTAACACGCTGATTCTTAAACACTTTAGAACATTGCAATCGTGTATGCGTCCGATTTCTTATTTGAGCGCTTATGGGGTTTATCCCCGCCAGGTCTTGAACTCAACTTGGTATAAATCAGTGCTCAGGGAGCAGAAAAATTAAAGACCGCCTTAAATCATTGGAACGAACTTCCACACGTCTTTGTCCGGGGACGCGCTGACCTGCAGGCGCCCCATCCACTCCCGGTCGTTCTGTTTCGGGTAATCCTCCCTGTAATGTGCTCCCCGACTTTCGACCCTCCTGATTGCTGCCGGCGCCGGTATAAGGAGACTGGTCAATGATAGGCCGGGGAGAACACGGCGAGGGTCTTATCTCCGTGTCTCCGTGTCTCCGTTTGATTACTCCCCTACTATGGCGCCAGAACTATTTTGCCGAACATCTCGCCCCGCTGCATAATCTCGTACCCGCGCCTGCCCTCGCTTAGAGGCATCACTTCGGCAAGGACGCCCTTGATCCTGCCGCTCCACAGCAAGCGGGTAATTTCGCGAAAGTCCTGCGGGGCGCCCATCGTGCTCCCGATAAGGCTTATCTGCCTGCCGAATATCCTTCGCACGTCGATCTTGACATGCGGACCGCTTGTGTTTCCAACGATCACTATCCGGCCCCCTCTTGCTACAACGGCCATGCTGATGTCAAGGGTGGCCGCGCCTACATTGTCCACCACGAGGTCCACCCCTCGTTTTCCGGTAAGTCTGCGAATCTCCTTGCCCCAATCGGTCACGGAGCGGTCGATCACGAAATCGGCGCCCAGTTCGCGGGCTTTTCTCGCTTTTTCGGCGTTGCTCGCCACCACATAGACGGTGGCCCCTGCCATTTTGGCGATCTGCACGGCCATGCTGTTCACCCCTCCACCGGCCCCGACCATCAGCACGGTTTCCCCGGCCTGGAGTTTCGCCCTCTTTATCAGCATCCGCCAGGCCGTGAGGGTGACCAGGAGCGGAGCGCAAGCTTCGGGGAAATCGATGTCGTCAGGCATTCTCACCAGGTTTTTTGCGGGCGCCGTCACATACTTGGCGAACCCCCCGCGAACATGCTCGCCAATAATCATATACTTGGGGCTCATGGAGTGCTCGCCCCGCCGTACGAATTCATCTTCGACCGGATTTATTCCATGATCGATCACAACCCGCAGGCCGGTTTCACATCCGCTCACTCCCTCGCCCCAACCGGCCACAACTCCTGCTATGTCTGCTCCGCCCCAGTGAGGCATCTCGAGATCGAGGCCCGGCCATCCTTCCATGACAAATATATCGAGGTGATTCAGAGCACAGGCCCGGACCTCAACAAGGACCTGGCCTTTGCCGGGAGTGGGATCGGGAACATCGTCATACCTGAGAACATCTGCGCCGCCATGCTGGTGAAAACAAAGGGCTTTCATCTCTTTTCAATCCTTTTCGCCATTGATATGGTTATTCTTCTGCACCACAGGGTTTTATCCATAACTAAACTTCATCTGCAGCATTTCAAGTGCCCCGGGGAATAAAACGCATTGAAAAGACTCCTGTAGAGCCCTATTATTACCTGCGGAACAAAGACGGTATTCCTTTTGCCGTGCTGGCGTGTTAAAGAGAGCAGACTCAATGGCGGCAAATGATAAAAGTATCGAGGATTGCGGCAGATCGGCTTTTGCTTCCAATTCTGGAGGCCGCAAAAGGGGTGAACGATGAAAAAGCCCATTGCAAAAAGCCGCGCGCCAAAAAGGAGGACTTTTCGCTGGCTTGTTTTTGGCCTGTTTTCAATTTTCCTGTGCCTTTCCCTGGTGGGGGGCATCACGGTTTTTGCGCTCTATCTGCAAATCGATCAGTCGCTTCCCAGCGTTGAGACCCTGAAGAACTATCACCCTCCACTGGTCACCAGCGTATATTCAGCCGATGGTGAACTGATCGGCGAATTCTTTGTCGAACGAAGATACCTGGTTCCGCTCGATGAGCTTCCCCCGCATCTCGTCAAGGCCTTTATCGCAGCAGAGGATACGCGGTTCTACGAGCACGGCGGGGTGGACCTGATCGGCATTTTTCGCGCCATGCTCAAGAACATACAGGCTGGTGAAATCGTCCAGGGGGGAAGCACCATAACCCAGCAGGTCGTCAAGTCCCTGCTTCTTACCCCCGAACGCACTTTCCTGCGCAAGATCAAAGAGGCCGTTCTCGCACACCGGATCGACAACAGCCTCAGCAAGAACGAGATCCTCTATCTTTACCTGAACCAGATTTATTTCGGCGCGGGCGCCTACGGCGTAGAGGCGGCCGCCAGGACTTATTTTGACAAACATGCGAGCGAGTTGGACCTCTCAGAGGCTTCCCTGCTCGCCGGGTTGCCCAAAGCTCCCAGCCGCTTTTCGCCGATTCATCATTTCTCTGTGTCACGTGAAAGGCAGCGCTACGTCCTGCAGAGGATGGTGGATTCGAACTTCGTTAGTTTCGATGAGGCCCGCAAGGCTTTGACAAAGCCGCTTCAGATCGCAAAGCCCAAGCGCTGGGCGCTCAAAAAGATGGACTATTTCGCGGAGGAAGTCCGCCGGCAGGCTGAGACCCGCTTCGGACGCGACATGCTCTATAAAGAGGGGCTGATTATCCAAACAACCCTGGACCTCAAGGCGCAGCATATCGCGGAAAGGGCGCTCGACCAGGGTCTTCGCGAGCTTGATAAACGGCATAAACAGTATCGCGGGCTGCACGCCAATATCGCGCAGGATGATTGGCCCAGCGCTGTTCGGATCCTTAGTCAGTCCAATGGAGAGTTGGAAGAAGGCAAGGTGGTGGCGGGGCTGGTAGAGTCATTTGACGTCAGATCCAGGACAATTTCTGTGGACCTTGGCCCCGCAAAGGCGTTGATCCCTCAGTCGGGTTGGCAATGGGCGCAGATTTCCAATAAACGCGCCCAGAAGATTTTCCGCACCGGAGACGTGCTCAGAATCAAACTGGGCAAGCGGCAGGAACAGAATACGTGGATTGCCGGCGTCGAGCAGGACCCCGGGATGGAAGGCTCGCTGATGTCCATTTCACCTGTTACAGGCCGAGTCATCTGCATGGTGGGAGGGCGCAGTTTCGAAAAGAGCCAGTTCAACCGGTGCACGCAGGCGGTGCGGCAGCCGGGGTCTGCGTTCAAGCCCATAATTTATGCCGCTGCGCTCGATAAGGGCTACTCCGAGGCCTCCGTACTGATCGACTCGCCCATCACCTATTACGACCACAGCTTGAAAGGCTCCTGGACCCCCTCCAATTACGACCGCCATTTCTGGGGGCCGATCCTGCTGCGAAAAGCCCTCATTCATTCGCGGAATGTGGTGACGGTAAAGCTGCTCGAATCAATCGGGGTAAACTACACCATCAATTACGCCCGGCAACTGGGCATAACTTCTGCGCTTACTCCGACTCTGTCGCTCGCCCTTGGGGCCTCCGGAGTAACGCTCCAGGAGTTGGTCACCGCCTACTCCGCCTTTCCCGGTCAGGGCGAGCGGATTGAGCCCTATCTTATAGAAAAAGTCCTGGACCGCTACGGCAACCTGATTGAGGAACACCAGGTAAAAAAAGAAGAGGTGATATCGGCCAAAACCGCCTACCTGATGACTGACCTGCTCCAGGGGGTGGTAAGGGAAGGGACCGGGACAAAAGCAAGGGAGCTCAAGAGGCCCGCCGCCGGGAAAACCGGAACCACCAACGAACTCAAGGACGCCTGGTTCATAGGCTTTACACCTTCGGTGCTAACAGGCGTCTGGGTGGGCTATGACGACCATACCGTCTCCCTCGGAAAGGGAGAGACCGGCGGGCATGCCGCCTGTCCGATCTGGGTCTATTTCATGAAAGAGTACCTGGAAAACAAGCCCGTTGAAACATTCCAAATACCTGAGGGCATTGTTTTCGCCAAGATAAATGGATCTTCGGGGACGGTTGCCGGATCGGGCGAAGAGGGGGCGGTCTATGCGGCTTTTGCCGACAAGGTTCCGGCCCCAGGCTCCAAACCGAAGTTGGAAGGCGAGGAGACCCCTGGCGAGGTTGCCGGGGAAACAGCCGATGGCCAGCCCGGGTTGAGACAGGTGCAGCCTTCCTCGAGTGAGTCTTTTTTCAAGTCGGAGCTGTATTGATTCGCTTATGAGCCTGATAAAAGTTGACAACGAAAAATGCCGCCGCGACGGTATTTGCGTCGAGGTTTGCCCCTTGAGCCTGCTTTCGCTCGACCGGGAGGGCAGACCCGAGATGCGCCCGGCGGCGGCAGGCCACTGCATCGGGTGCGGCCACTGTGTCGCAGTCTGTCCCAACGGGGCCTTGGACAACCGGAAAAATCCCATTTCAAAACATGCGGCGATCCCGGCGCATTACTCTCCCGATCCTGCCCAAAGCGCGCTATTCTTGCGCTCGCGCCGCTCCATCCGCCACTACGAAGATAAACCGGTCCCCAGGGAGAAAATGCTGGAACTTCTCGAAATTGCCCGGTTTGCTCCTTCGGGGCATAATTCGCAGGCAATATCCTACCTGGTCGTTGAGGGCGCTGAAAACCTCATGCGCATCAGCCGGATCGTTGTCGAGTGGATGCGCGAAGCCGTCAAGCTTTCCCCTGAGTTGGCGAAACGTTACAACATGCGCGCCGTAATCCGGCAGCAGGAAAAGAGCGGGGACCGGATTCTGCGGGGGGCCCCGCATATCATCGTGGCTCATGCCCCGGCAGACCTGTCTGCAGCTCCGGTCTCAACGATGCTTGCCCTGGAATATGTCGAGCTCTACGCCCCGGCGCTTGGGCTCGGCACGTGCTGGGCCGGTTACACCATGGCGTGCGCCCAGCGGTTCCCCGCTTTTTCGCAGTTCCTTAAAATCCCGGCGTCCAGGACGATTACAGGAATTTTAATGGTGGGCTATCCGAGATACGGCTACCATCGGCTGCCTACCCGAAACCCTCTGGATGCGGCATGGTTCGAAACCGGCGAAGTGTAGCCTGCCGCCAGGGAAAGTTCATTGAAGGAATGGGTCCTATATTCGGCTCTGGCGCTCCTGATTTGGGGGCTGTGGGCCTTTTTGCCCAAAATGGCCCTCAGTTGCCTCGAGCCCAAAACAGCTTTCATGTTTGAAGTGTTGGGCGGGACCGTAACAGGCCTGTTCGCTTTTCTCATTCTGCGGCCTCAACTTGGAGGGGCCGAAATACGAGGGGTGGTCCTCGCCCTTCTGACCGGGGTGATGGGCTATCTCGGGCTGCTTTGCTTCATGTATGCCATCCGTGAAGGAAAGGTCTGCATCGTCGCGCCTCTGACAGCCCTCTACCCGGTCGTGACCCTGGTGCTCGCGATGATTTTCCTTAGAGAAAAAATAAACATTGTCCAACTCGCCGGAATAATCCTCGCCCTTGTCTCAGCCGTCCTGATCTCACACGAATAGAAGCAAAACCTTTGAAGCCGGTCCTACTGGAGTTTTCCGGGAAACTATTGGCCGAAGCGGCCCAGATCAGTCTTACGCTTTTCCGCATAATGATCCCGATAATTATTGCGGTAAAGATACTCCAGCAATTCGGCGCAGTAGCCCTCCTGGGGAAAATTCTCTCCCCGGTGATGGGTGTCGTTGGGCTTCCGGGCAGCATGGGGCTCGTGTGGGCAACGACAATTCTGTCCAATATCTATACCGGGATCGTCGTGTTCGTTTCGGTCTCTGCAAACGAACCGCTCACGGTCGCCCAGACCACGGTGCTGGCGACGATGATGCTCGTGGCCCACAATCTTCCAATCGAGCTCCGGATCGCGCAAAAAGCCGGCGTGCGCCTGCGATTTATGGGTCTGCTCCGCATGGGGGCCGCCTTCGTCCTTGGATGGGCGCTTTTTAGAGTCTATAGCTGGGCAGGCTTGCTCCAGCAGCAAAATACCCCCAGATGGCTTCCGCACATCGACGACTCCTCGCTCGTGGCCTGGGCCGCCGGTCAGGCGCGGGGGTTGATAATGATATTCTTTATTATATTGGGTTTGCTCCTGGTATTGAGAATCCTGGAGAGGATCGGGATTACGGCCATAATGGCCCGGCTGCTGACCCCGTTTTTGAAGCTGCTGGGAATTGGCGCCTCGGCCTGTATGCTTACTATTATCGGGATGACTCTCGGGATTGCGTACGGCGGAGGACTCATAATCCAGGAGTCTGTTTCGGGCCGCGTTGACAGGCGCGACGTCCTGTTTTCCCTGGTTCTCATGGGTCTTTGTCACAGTCTGTTCGAGGATACGCTCGCCGTTGCCGTTACCGGCGCCGATTTTTCGGGAATCTTGGGGGCAAGGTTGGTTTTTTCGCTGATGGCCGTATTCTTGCTGGTCAAATTGGTTTCATGCCTCTCTGAAAAAACGATCAATTTATTCTTTCTGCGCCCGCCGAATTAGTGTGCATCCATAAAAACCGAGCAACCGCTGCAACAATTTTGTGCCTTTTAACATCCGGACCTGATTCAGTCTTCCCTCGAAACCCCCATAAATTCTTCACGATTCACAAAATTTTCGTTCTCCAAAAAAAATCGGCCCCGCTTCTGATGGTTCATTCCCGTCCACCACTCCGGTTTTGATCTGCAATGCCGCCAGGTGAGACTGCGATTAGCTTTGGTCCGAGCACAAGAATTGCAATCAGGTGCTAAACTCTTTATCGCGAAAGGTGAAAAATGGAAAAGTTCGATTTGCCCTTTGCCGCATGGTTGGTCTTTGTGGGTTCGGCCCTCCTGGAGGTCGGAGGGGATGCGGTGGTTCGAAGAGGTTTGCGCGGGGCCAATGTCGTCATTATACTGGCCGGTGGCGTCATGCTCGCGTGCTATGGGTTGCTCGTCAACACGGTGAGATGGGATTTTTCGAGGCTTTTGGGCGTCTATGTAGCCGTATTCGCCCTGGTGAGCGTATTGTGCGGCCGATTTGTCTTTGGCGAGAGCGTGCCCAATTCGACGTGGGCGGGCCTTGCAATCATTGTGGCTGGCGGTTTGGTCATTCAGTTCGGCCATGCGCACTGAAGGCGGGCGAATCTCCCGCGCAGCCGATTTATCGGCGCCGAGCCTTGCGTGCATGTGATATCATTAAAAGATGATTTGAAAGGACCTGTTTTGTAAATAAGCGCTTTGCGCCCATCGGGGGGACACTTATAAAAAATGCTTGAAGCCGGAGCGATTTTTCAGGACCGATACAGGATTTTGGCCCCTCTGGGTCACGGGGGATTTGGCGCGACTTTCCTGGCCGAGGACCTTCAATCCAATCGGAAGGTCGTAATGAAGGTCCCCCATATTTCACAGTTGGGAGATCCTGCCGTTTATGAGCGCTTCAGACGCGAAGTAGCGATCGGCAAGCTTTTGAACCACTCCGACGTTCCAGTGGCGGTGGCTATTTCTGAAGGGGACCCCCCATACCTGGTTTTGGATTACGCTGAAGGCGAATCGTTGGAGAAAGTTCTGAGCGAAAAAGGAAGGCTTCCCGTCGATCAGACTGTAAAGATTGTGGCAAATCTGCTCGACGCTTTGCACTACTGCCATGAGAGGGGAGTCTACCACCGGGATATAAAACCGGAGAACCTGGTGCTAGCCCCGGATGGCCATTTGAAAATTCTCGATTTCGGCATTGCGCTCATGGAAGGGGCGCCTCGAGTGACCTGGCGAGGTTTTTCGGGTCTCATGGGGACCCCCGAATACATGGCCCCCGAACAGATCAAGGGAGAACGCGGCGCTGCAAAAAGCGATATTTATGCCGTCGGCTGCCTGATTTATCACCTTCTCAGCGGGTCTCCTCCGTTCACCGGAGATAACCCCCTGACGGTCATGTACCAGCATATGACCAAAACGCTTGAACCGCTGACATCTATAAAGGGTTTGCATCCGGGGGTTTGGGCCGCCATACGCAGGGCCTTGCGGCGGCGAAAGGAGGAGCGCTACGACTCCGCCGAGCAGATGGCCAATGATTTGCGTTTCCCTGAAAATGCGGACCTCAAATGGGCAGATGAACCCGACCCGCCGCTGGCCGCCGTCCTTCCCACAAAGCGAAACAACCTGCTGATATACGGGGGCGCCGTATTGCTTGCAGTATTGATCGCGGTTTTGCTCCTTTTTTTAAGACGATAAAGCTTTATACCAGGTTGCGTTCATAGAGCGCCTAATAACCCCAAACTGCGCGGGGGAAATCTTTTTCATTTTAAAGATACCCCGCACCCCCCAGGATTTCGGCTACACGCGCATGCGCGTGTGGCCGATAGCGCCACATTGAGCTGCGTAGCAGCGAGGGGGAGTGGGGGGCGCAGCTCCCCACGCTTTTGAAAAACATCACTTGATACCTTTTTGAACGCAACTTGGTATTAGATCGCGTCTTCGCCGGTTTCGCCCGTGCGAATCCGGATGGCGTTGCCGATGGGATAGGTAAAGATTTTGCCGTCTCCGATTTCGCCCGTGCGGGAAATTTCGATGATGGCCCTGATGACTTCATCCACCATGCTGTCAGAAACAACCATCTCTATCTTGGTTTTGGGCAGCAGATTGATGTTGAACTCCGTGTTCCAGTCATCTCGAGTATGACCTTTCTGCAAACCGCAGCCTATAGCTTCCGTTACGGTCATTCCCTTGATTCCCAGCTTGCCCATGACGTTGCGCACGTCCAAAATCCTGTCCGGGCGCAGGATACATTCTATTTTAGTCATTCTCGCACCGCCTTTTATTTTGATTCAATATGAGTATCACCACTCTATTCTGTTAACTTTAACCGTCATGATGGTCATATTGTCATAGCCGCCGCGCCTGTTGAACTCGGCTATCAATTCGGCCAGTTCCTTTTCAGAGGAACCATGGCCGATGAGAAACGATTTTAACTCCTCAGCCGTGGCATGTTCCAGTATCCCGTCGGTAATCATGCAGAAAAGATCCCCAGGTTTCGTAAATCCCGAATAAAAATCCGGGATCAACAGGGGGCCTTCGCCGACCGCCTTCAACAGCACATTTTTGTTGGGGTGAGTGCGCGCCTCCTCCGCCGTTACAAGCCCGAGGCGCATGAGTTTACCCACGAGGCTGTGGTCCTTGGTCAGTTGAATCATGTCGTTTTCCCGCAGCAGCATGACTTTCGAGTCACCGACGTGAGTGATGAAAAACCGGTTCTGTCTTAGCAGAAGAGTGGACAGTGTGCACTTCATATTGCGCGCGGACAGATGGCTGATCGACAGATCGTAGATGTGCAGGGAAGTATTTTGAAATGCGCTCTTTAACCTTTCAGGAATTTTTTCCGTATGATCGCCGAAATAATATTCCTGAAGCAAAACATTGACCGCCTCCGCGCTGGCGACCTCTCCGGCGGCGCTTCCGCCCACGCCGTCCGAAACGGCGAAAAGGCTTCCATACCGGTTTAGCCCCTTTTCGGCCGGCATGTAATAGCCGAAATAGTCCTCGTTGTTTTGACGGACCTTCCCCTTATCAGATACGCCGTGCACCTGTAAAGCGTCTGGCGCATAATCCCTTTTCGAAACAGAGATGGCTTGCAAGGAGACCTCCAACGGGCAAGAGGGCGCTTCAAAAAACGCCCTCCTGCCTGATTATTTGCGAGTTGAGTCGATTTAGTTGCTTCTGATTGGTCCTCCAATGATTTTTCTCTGGGTCCTGGAGCTTTGAACCCACAGATAGACAACGCCAATGACGAGCCACGCCACAGTGGCCAGGATAGACCACAGTGCAGCGGTCTGAGTGTCGCCGCCGCCGAGGACCCCCAGATAGAGCACTGCAATCAGCATGGCGATATTGGCAAGGGCGCCCAGAATCGGAACAACGGTGTGGGTCAGCGCATTTCGCTGCGGATGCCGCATAAACGCTACAAACGCAATCAGGTTGGTCATTCCGTAGAGAATGAACGTGCCGATATTTGACCAGAAGGTAATGGCTGTAAGATTTGTGATCGACAAAACCCCGAATGCGCCGATGACCGCCGATGCAATGGTCATTGCCAATACGCCTGCATGGGGCGTCGCATGTTTGGTATGCAGGAACCCTAGAAAGCTCGGAACTTCCTTATCTTTCGACATTGCGTATGTAACGCGCACGCCCGTGTTCATGCAGGCCAAAGTGGTGCCGATCACCGCCATGGCGACCGAAATCGCGACCACAATCATCAGCGCGAAGCCCAGGTTGCCTAGAAGGGCGTCACCAAGGTTTTTCACCATGTCGCCTATCGGGGCGCTGGAGGCCGCAGCGGCGTCAATGCCGGTGACCACTGCGCCTTTGGCGTCTGTTGCCTTGTAAGACGTATTCAACCAGGCATTTGCGCCGAAGTATTCAAAAACGTACATAATGAGTCCCTGAATGACTAACGAGATGATGACCCCGCGGCTGACATGCCTGGGGGATTTGGATTCAGCCGTAAGCGCGGTCGCCGATTCGAAACCCACCAGCAGCAATATTGCGACGGTGGCCTGGAACATCACGTTGACGAAACTGTGCGGCAGTACGACCGATGAGATCTCCGTATGCACGAACGTTACGTGCTCCGGGTTGGAATACCTATAGACCAGGGCCAGAATGGTCACCACTATTAAAGTGATGATCTGGACAACATTGATCACTATGCTCGATATGGTTGACCCCGTGATTCCGCGGTAGGCGATATATCCGACCAGAAACGCAAATAATACTGCGACTATTATCTGCCAAATGGCGGAGAGTTCGACCCCGAACTGGCTGAATATATAGCTTATCAGAGTGGCCATCATAGCGACCATAACGCCCGGATACACCCAGTAATAAAGATGGGAGAACCATCCCACGATAAACTTCGACAATCTGGCGAAACCTGATAACTTGTTCTCGCCCAACATCGCCTGTTCGGTGAAGTAGTATGAACTGCCGGTTCCCGCCTGGGGATAGAGTTCCGAGAGTTTCGAATAGGAAATCGCGGTCAAAAACGCCAGGATCAGCGCCACAACCAGACCCGCAAACATGTCCATAGCAGTAGTCTGGCCGGCCAAATCAACCTGCGCCGCCTGCACCTGGTAGGTCAACCATAGAAAAGCCCCCGGCGCGATCAACGCCATTGCATTCACGGTGACGCCGGTTAGTCCAAGTGTCTTTTTAAATCCGCTCTGCTCCGCCATAAATCACCTCTTTCATCAATTGATTAGGAAAACATTTTTGGTCCTCCGGCGCCCGGCGCCGGCGAAGAATTAAGGGCAAGCTCAAAATTTCCCCCCGCCACGACATGTGAAGACTTCTGGTGCTGCGTACGCAATGAACAGGGAGAGCAATTTGTTTGCCAAACACCCTCATGTCGGCTTGGAGTGCGGTTCGGAAGGTGCTTGCCGCCAGGATGGATTCAAAATATGCAATCTAATTGGCACAAAATCGTACCACGATCAGGGGCGAATGAACCAAATTGTGCTGTTTTTACGGGAGAATCTATCTGAATTGTCGCATATCTCTTTCAAAAACGGACCTTTTCGAGTTTGGCACGGAATCTGGAACAGAGTCATGGGAGCAAGACCGGTTTCGGGGGCGCCAACCTTGATATTGAGTTTCTAAACGAACAATGAGGCGGCAAGCATGGACAATCTCTGCGAATTAAAGTTGAGTATCTTTTCTCTGATCCACCGGATAATCGATCGGGCGCTCCATCCGGAACAGGCGATTGAGGGGCTGCTCAGGGTCCTTTCGCAGGCCGTTCCCCAATCGACGGCGGCCGTCATCATCAGCAGCAGCAGCGCCGAAGTCCGTTTTTTCTTTACCCCGTCCCAGGATGATCAGGGCAGTGACACGGAACAAAGGATTCGAAGTCTTTATAAAACGGGGTTCGACTTGGTTTTAAGCATTCCCCAGCCCTTTGTTGTTCTGCAGGGAGGCCCAAGGCCCCTGTTTCTCGACCGCAAAGCCCTTCATTCCATCCAAAAGGAACAGGTCCGCCTGCTCGGTTCCCCCGTTATCCTCGGTGACGAGGTAGTGGGAGCTATTATGGTCGACTGCTTTTTCGGCGACCGGGCCCCGCTGGTCGAGGACGTGCAGTTCCTGTCGATTTTGGCTTCTTTTATTGCCCAGGCGTTGAGCCTGGAATCTCAGGTAAAGCGGCGCGAGGAGGCGCTGGTCAGAGAGAACCTGGCCCTTCGGGCAAGGATTTACGAAGAGCATCTTGGGTTGGTGTGTCTGGGCAAAAGTGCGGCAGGCCGAAAGCTCGAGGCTGAAATCAGGAAGGCGGCCCCCACTGAAGCCTCTGTTCTTATATGGGGTGAACCGGGGACAGGAAAGAGCTCCATAGCGCAGATCGTTCACGAGTTCAGCGGCAGGGCGCCCTTTCCTTTTGTAAAGGTTCACTGTTCTCTTCCCGAGGACCTGCTGGAGAAGGAATTATTCGGAAATGGAAAAGATTTCCTCAACGGCGGCATCGACGAACTCCACGCGCCGCGCAGCGCTTTCGACAAGGCGGCCGGGGGCACGCTGCTGCTCGATGAGGCCGAAGACCTTTCGACAACTCACCAGGTAAAGATGTTGGATATCCTGGACAGGTTGCAGGCCGGGAGTTTTGGAGCATCGAGGGCCAAGGGGGCCGATGTCAGGCTTGTCACCGTTTCCAGCGTCAGCCTTTTCGAGGCCGCTGCAACCGGGTCGTTCAGAAAAGACCTCCTGAACCGGCTCAGCACATTGCTGATTCATGTGCCTTCGGTAAGGGAGAGAAAAGACGATATACCCTTTTTGATCGGACATTTTCTCGAGCATGCATGCAGGGAACAGGGCAGGAAGGCTCAATTGAGCTCTCAGGTGTTGAAAAAGCTGTGCGAATACGACTGGCCCGGGAATATAGCCGAGATAAGAAACACTGTAATTCGCCTGGTAAGTATGGCTGACGGCCCGCAGATCGAGGCCGAAGACCTTGCGTCCATACTTGACCCCAAGCCCGCGGCAGGTTCGGGCGCCGTAAGCCTGGAGGCGATTTCCGCCTGGTCCCGCCTCGATGAAATCGAGCGCAAGGAAGTTTCGGCGGCCCTCGAGCGCAACAGGTGGATCAGGAGACGGGCCGCCGATGACCTGGGCCTTACATTCCGGCAAATGAACTATCGAGTCAAAAAATTCGGCCTGGACGCCCTTATAAGGCAGAATCGGACCAGGCCTCCCGCAAACGCCCGGCGCGCCAGATAGACGTGTCGCGCGGTCGGCTGCCCGCTGCGCGCTCGCACGACTCAGAGCGGTTATTTTTTTTCGGCAGGGCGCTATATAAGTCTATCATACGAGCACCCCCCGTACGGGATCGCAGGTATGAGGGCCGAAATGGCCGAGAACTATGGAATCTTCAAAACGGCGGGGTTGCTCCACGAGTGGCGCATAAAGCGGGCCGCGTATTTGCCGGCCCTGATTAAAGAATTGTAGCCCCTCCCGGTCGCGCGCGCGGACAATCTCAGTAGCAAACTTCCACCAGCTCCACGATAACTGCCGTTATTTCGTTAAGAATTGGGCAAATCTGCCTGACTGTAGACCGCGTCCTACTCCTCCCGCCTTCGCGGGAGTCACCGAGCCAGTAGCCTTGGCCACCCGGCAACGCCCGCTTTCGCGCTCAGAGTTGACACGCTGCGAGGGCGCGGCGCCGCTTTGTTTGCGCCAGGCAGGGGCGCAACCGGAATGCGCGCAAAAGCGCGCTCGGGTCGCTCCCCAGGGGGCCGGGCGGCCAAAAATAACTCTAGCGCAAAAAGATTCAGATCAGATATACTGATCGCCGAAAAAAGATCAAGGGAGTCTGTCAAGATGGAAAATCAGATAGATAGGAAGAATCCAATAGCTATAAGCAGACTCTAGCTAACACTTTATCATCACTAGAAAAACTCGCCGTAGCTACGTACAGTGTTGTAAAGTGTCCAGTTATTAATCAGTTTCTTGAGGGACAAAAAGGGCAGTTTCATTCAGAACGAGAAGGGATGAGCAATGAATAAAGCACAACGATACGTTCTGTATGTCTGCGCAGCAGTCGTTGTGCTAATGCTACTGCTTCCACCCTTCCATACAGTTTGGGGGGGTTCTTACTCTGAAAACTATAGCCGAGGATATGCGTTTCTCCTAAGTGGTCCTGAGGATAGTAGCCAGTTTGCGTCGAACTCTGCAACTGTTGATGTTAGTACGCTTTTGGTGCAATGGCTTGGGGTGATCCTGGTCGGCGCTATTTTGTGGTTTGCGTTCCGGGACAAGAAGGAAAAGGCGCAAAAACCTCTGCTGACAGACCCGGACGCTGGAGAAAAACGACAGAATCACATGGAGTGAAAGTTTGACGACCAAAACATGCGGCTTCCGGCGACATACCAAGGATGGCTGGCTCAATGGCAAAGCATAAGGAAGAACCTACACTGGAAGAAATAATTGCCTATGTCCAACGCTACGAACAGAGGCAGAAGAGAGGTCGGGGCTTAGCCTCATGTGGTAATGACAGATCAGTTATTAGTGAAAAGCGCTGGGATAATTTGAATATTGCATTTGAGAACTTTCGTTTATATGTAACGCAAGGGAAACGTGATCCTGATGTGCTGACGCTGATCGACTTGCTCCATGTAAGCAACTTCAAAGGAGGTTATGCATCGATCATTGACCGCGAAGCCCAAGTGAACGAGCGACTTGTTGGATTACACTGACGTTCTTAGAAATATCCGGCAAAAACTAGGCAACAAATCGCTAGGAGCACTAACGGAGGAAGAAAAGGTTTGGTTTAAGCGTAAGGCCCAGGAGTTCATCGATCTTTCGCTAAGTGAGCGGACAAAAATCCGTGGCCTTGGAGCTTCGTATGCTTCCGCGTTGCTGGCAGCTCACCTTCCTGACCTCGCGCCCATCCTTGATCGCTATGTTCTCATCGGCACAGGTATTGTGAGTGTGACACATCGGCAAATAAAGGAAATCGAGACTTACTACGGCAAACTGATCGACGAAATGCAGCATCGCCTGCTAGCTTCTGAAGGTACGAAATCCTTACGGGATATTGATAAGGAACTGTTTATCCATGGCAGCAACATTATTAAGTCCGCAGGCTTGAGCACGACTGAAACACAAAGCTAAGGCAAAAAGGAAACTGGACAAAAAAGATTAAGAATTAGTGTGGCGCGAAGCCTTGCGGAGCCGCCGCACAATTCAAAATGCTTTAAGAATTCTGTCCATATTTTGAAAACTATGAGCTACACCCATTGATGTTCATTTAAAAACCCGCACTGATGAGGGTGATCAATGGACCAATACACGAAAGAAGGACTGAAAGACTTAGCGAAGTTCGTAGCTCTAGGCTGTTTATTAACCGCAGTTTTTGGCCCACAGGTGGCACTTCCAATCCTGCTAATCATTTATCTCTGCTGCTTATTTGCAGGAAACGTTAAAGGCCTTATCCTCGCCTCAATCTTCATAGGTCTTAAGCATCTACCCGATTTGCTGCGTCTGTTGAGAAAGTAAAAGAGAGGAGAAATTTATGGATGGAATGATTAAACGGGTCGAACTTCGGGCTTCTCAAAGCGCAGTGGAAACAGAGATATTGAAGGTGCTATACGACTACGAAGAACTTGTTTTGAAAGCGAAGAACAATGGGCGCAGAGTTCGCGCAATATACACGTGGCGCATGTTTGATGAGCATGGAATTATTGAAGCCATAGAAAGGCTGATGCGAACGAGAAAGAGACAAACTGGTTTCAATGGACTGAGAGAGATGGGCTTGCAATACTCGACGTTCGAGGCGGTTGTTGTCCGTCACCCGAAGAGCTTTACCCCAGAAGCTGTAAAACGAGCCAAACAACGATTAGAAGAAAAACTAGACAATTGAGCGTAAATTGTCCCTATTCTGAAAACCGCCCCGCGCCCCGCCTTACTGTGCGGGCCGACCTATACCCCGGTAACTGGACAAAAAAGCGAAGCGTTCCGGGAAATGAGAAAACAACAATAAGGGCTTGTAAAATGTAATTTGTCATTTTACAATATTTGCCGATGATAAAAAGATTTCGACATAAGGGTTTGCAGCGGCTTTTTGAAGAAGATGACGGCAGCAAATTGCCACTGGACATGTTGGCGCGGATCAGGCTCATTCTCTCGACCCTACAGGCGTCAGAGGAAATTGAAGGCATGAACGTGCCGGCCTTCCGCTTGCATCCCCTTGAGGGGGATTTGAAAGGCTCTTATGCCGTTACTGCCCGCGCGAATTGGCGGATCATTTTCCGATTTGAAGATGGAAACGCTTTCGACGTGGATTTTGTCGATTATCACTGAAGGAGGCAAAAACCATGGAGATGAAAAACCCTGTCCATCCCGGTCTTCTCGTCAAGGAGTGCCTTGACGATCTCGGTCTGAGTGTTGCCGAAGCTGCCAAGGGGCTTGGCATCACGCGCCAGCAGCTTCATAACGTGATTGCCGGACGCAGCAACGTCACGCCTGAAATGGCCATCCGTTTTGAAAAAGCTTTTGGCGGCACGGCGGACACTTGGCTCCGGATGCAGATGAACTATGACCTTGTGCAGATGCGCAAGCATGCGGCCAGTATCGCCGTTGAGCGTCTAACGCCCAAGGTTGCTTAAGCCATCTGAAATTAAAGCCGCAACGTGGACCAGGCCGGGGCTAAAGCCCTGTAAAGCGTTCGCCGCGACACCATGAGGGATTTAGCTTCATTATTGGGGCCTTCCCCCTGCTCTATCAGCTTGCGGGCATGCGCGACCTGTTGCGCGGACAGCAACCGCCTGCGGCCCATCCGCACCCCACGGGCCACAGCCGCCGCGCGGCCCGCGGCCGTTGCTCGTTGCTCTTGATGTTTCGCCACGGCTTGCGCGTGTCGGAAGCGTGCGGGCTTCAATTGTCCCAGGTGGACATCGAAAGCCGCGTGTAGCATGTGACGCGGCTTAAAAAAGGACTCTCCACAACGCACCCGCTCAGGTCGGATGAAATCCGGACGGTCAAGGCGTGGCTTACGGGGCGCGCGAAGTTGAAGCCGGAAACGGACGCCTTTTTTGTGAGCGCCCGACGCGCACCACTTAGCCGTAAGAGGGCTTGGGCTGCGATCCGCGATTATGAGGAGCTGGCCGAGCTTGCCCTGCCAGCCCATCCACACATGTTGCGCCATGCTTGCGGCTTTGCTTTGGCCGACCAGGGCGCAGATACGCGGCTGATTCAGGACTATCTAGGACATCGGTACATTCAGCACACCGTCATTTACACGGCGACAAATCCGGCGCGGTTTGAAAGGTTGTGGAGGTGAGAGACTTACGGGACAAGGCATATTTCCTGATAAGGCTCTCCCCGTTTGTGGGGACTGATCTGTATCGAGACTTTTCTGTCAAGCCGCTTAAAGAAATCGAGCAGTTTATCCGTGGTGAAGCGGCTAAAATGGCCGTTCATTAAATGCGATACGTCCGGCTGCGCGATACCGAGCAGGCTGGCAATCTCCCTCTGCTTGAGGCCCTTGTCTTTGAGGATTTTATGGACGTGAAACCCCAGTTGCGCCCTTGCAAAAAGCGCGTCCGCATCCTCAAGGCCTAAGTCCGCAAAAACATTGCCGGAGCCTTCTTCAAACTCGATTTCTCTTACATTATCGTTCATTTTTCGCAAGCTCCTTTGCTTCCATGTATCTCTGCTTGATCAAATCAATGTCCTGCTGCGGCGTTGCAATCCCTTTCTTAAATTTCTTCTGAAAGGCATGAAGGACATAGATTTTCCTCCCAAGCTGCACCGCTGCAACCGTGCGGTAAGCAGCGGAGTCATACCGCAGGGCAATTTCGATAACACCGCTGCCAACTCCCCTGAATAATTTGGCGTCCTTTGGTATTCCGCCGAATTGGATCAATTGCAGCTCGTCGCCAATGAGCTTTTGCGCCCCAGATGGAAAGGTCAGAAGATTCCTTTTTGAACTTCCCACCCAGATCAAGGGCCGCAACACCGGCGTTTCAAGATGAACCAAGGCCAATCACTCCAATAAGATATAGAAAATTTACTATAAAGTCAATCTTTGTCAGATGCAAGCGTCTTTGTTCCCTGAAAGGCGGCTCCCCTTTGTGTCAAAAATTTTGATTTATGGCGCGACCCCAGTCGGGTTTTCCCGGCAAGGCGACGGGGAAGAAATCTTGCATGTTGTATTTATATTGTGTAAATACGCCGAATGAGTTATACTTGGACTCAAGAAAAGTACCGTCAGAATCTTGAACGGCATAGAAATCACGGCGATCTACACCGGCAGAGGCGATGACGAAAGACGCATTATATCAGCACGCAAGGCGGAACCACATGAAAGACGCACCTACTGGGAAGAAATTCAATGCATCTAAGGGCACGGATTGGGAGCGGTTGCGCAGTATGAGCGACGCCGAATTGCATGCCGCCATAGAGGCCGATCCCGATGAACACCCCACGGACGAGGCGTTCTGGAAGGACGCCAAAGTCGTTTTGCCGCGCCGCAAGGAAGTCGTGACAATACGGCTCGATGCCGATCTGCTTGAGTGGCTTAGGCGGAAACCCGGATATCAGACAAGGATCAACGCTATTCTGCGCAGCTACATGAAGGGCCACGTAAACGAGCACGATCGCTGCCAAGCCGGCAGTTGACCGCCGGTCTTCATTTGCCGGATGAATATTGGCCCATAGCTTGCGCCCAGGCCGGAAGGCTCGGGCGCTTCTTTCTTTCATTAACTTCTGATTTGACAAGCGTTCAGGCGTACGAGCCCGTCCCGGTTTAGCCTGAGCATAGGCGGTCCCGCAAGGCGTGGAGACATAATGATGGACGATCCGATGAAAGAAAAAGGCCTTGAGCTTTTGCGAAAACTGAGTCAGGCGCACGGCGCGCCGGGGCAGGAAAACGAGGTGCGCCGGATTTTTCGAAGTGAACTTGGAGAAGGCGTCTTCACCGACAGGGCCGGAAACATCTTTTGCGAGCGCAAAGGCGCCGCCGCCCGTCCCCGGATACTTATCCCCGCACACATGGATGAAGTCGGCCTCGTCGTGCAGGCCATAATGGATGACGGCCTCATCAGGTTTCATGCCCTGGGCGGCTGGTGGGCGCACACGCTTCCCGCCAAACGAGTGCGAATCCGCACCAGGCAGGGGGGGGAAATCCCGGGCGTAATCGGCGCAAAGCCTCCTCATTTCCTCTCTGAGGCCGAACGCGAAAAGGTGATGAAGACAGAAGACATGTTCATTGATGTAGGCGCCCGTGATGCCCGCGAGGTAACGGCCTTCGGCGTCCGGCTTGGAGACCCCGTCGTGCCGGACAGCCCTTTTGTGCATATGCGCAACCCCGACCTGCTGCTCTCGAAGGCTTTCGATGACCGAGCCGGACTTTCGCTCATAGTCCAGGCGGCGCTGGAAACCGGAAAGATGTCCCATCCGAATACGATAATCTTTGCGGGCACCGTCCAGGAGGAGGTGGGGACGCGGGGGGCCAGGGCCGCCGTATCATCGGCCGATCCCGACCTGGCCATCGTAACTGAAGGCGCTCCAGCCGACGATCTGCCCGGCGTAGGCAAACAGGAGCGGCAGGCGGCCATCGGCGCCGGTCCCCAGATCCGGTTTATGGACTCATCTGCGATTATGAACCGCGAATTCACCGAATTCGTGATCGAGACGGCTGAAAAAAACGGCATTCCCTACCAGCTTGCCGTCAGACGAAGAGGCGGCACCGACGCCGCGCCTATCCACCTGCATGCTTCCGGGGTGCCCACCGTGGTTGTCGCTGTCCCTTCGCGCTACGTCCATACCCACAATACGATAATCGACATCTCGGACTACCTCAACGCCCTGAAACTCATCCTGAAGCTGATCGAAACCCTTGACGAGGAGACGGCGGGCAGGATCGGCTCTTTTTACGATTGATCCGGCCGGTTCAGGCGAACAAACCCATGCTTCTTTTTTATTACAGCTACCGAAGTCTGCTCGTCCGGCGGCTCACCACCCTTTTAACGGCGGGCGGCATGGGGCTCGTCATTTTCGTTTTCGCAACCGTTCTGATGCTCGCCGAAGGCTTTCAGCACACCCTTATCACTTCGGGCAGCCCGGATAACGCCGTTTTCATCCGCAGATCGGCCGAAACGGAGGTCCAGAGCATCATCGAGCGCAAAGACGCCCCGATCATCGAGTCGTTGCCCCAGGTTGCCGTGGACAAGGACTGGCGGCGGCTCGCGGCCCGCGAAGCGGTCCTTCTGATAAGCCTTCCCAAAAAGGAGACCGGCTCGCCGTCAAATGTCCAGGTGCGGGGGGTAACGCACGGCATATCCCTCGAACTGAGGCCCCAGATCGAAATAGTCGCCGGGCGCGAGTTCAATGCAGGGTCCTCTGAAATCCTGATCGGCCGCAATATCGCCAAAAAGTTCAAGGTCCCCGGCCTTGGCGGGACCATCAATTTCGCAGGGCGAACCTGGACGGTTGCAGGCATTATGGAAGCGGGCGGGACCGCTTTCGACTCGGAAATATGGGGAGATGTCGATACCCTTATGGGCGCTTTTAAACGATCGGTATATTCCTCCGTGATCATTCGGATGAGGGACCCTAAGGGTCTGCCGGAACTGAAGGAATCCGTGCTCAAAGACCCGCGCCTCGTCGAGGAGGCCAGGCGCGAGGACGAATACTACGAGGCTCAATCCGAACTGATGGCCAGGTTTATCCGCGTCCTGGGAATAAGCCTCACGCTCATTTTCAGCCTGGGGGCGATAACGGGGTCTATGATCACCATGTACGCGGCGGTCGCCGCCCGCACGTCGGAGATCGGCACATTAAGGGCGCTCGGATTTCGCCGGGTCTTCATCCTGCTCGCCTTTCTCGCCGAAGCGGTATTTTTGAGCCTGCTCGGGGCCGCGATCGGACTTGCGGCCGCCTCCTTCATGAACAAGCTCACGATCTCCACGATGAACTGGACCACCTTCTCCGAACTGACCTTCCGCTTTCTTCTTAACCGCCGCATAATCGCCAGTTCGCTCATATTCGCCGTCGTGATGGGAATAGTCGGTGGCGCGCTGCCGTCTATCAGGGCCGCCCGCATGAATATCGTCTCGGCGCTGCGGGCCAGATAGCACGGTATATTTGTTCTCATACGAAGTTGCGTTCAAGNNAAGTCACTTCCCCGCTCTTTTCGGTTGCTTAGTATCACACTCCGTTGGTAGCTGCGGGCGAGATAGCACGGTATATTTTTCTCACACTCCGTTGGCGGCGCCGCCTTCCATGGCGGCGCTGCGGGCGATATAGCACGGTATATTTTTCTCACACTCCGTTGGTAGCGCCGCCTTCCATGGCGGCGCAAAAAAGGCCTGCTCTCATAAACTTATTCGCCTGTAGTAAGGTTTCTGAGCTATCAGACCGTCCATGGACAGCCTGCCTCCCCCGGTAATCATAAGCGCCAGCGCCATGCCTATGGCCAGCAGATGATATTCGAATCCCTCTCCATGCTGTTTGCCAAACCAGTTCATAAAAAAACCGTTGGGCCAGTGAACAATGAAAATAGCCCCGATCATGTCGCAAAAAATCCCAAACGCGCACAATCTGGTCGCAAAACCGGCAATCAGGCCCAGTGCGCCGAGTGATTCGGCCGCGATGACGAGCAGCGTCAAAAAAGCGGGAATGTGATAGAACTGAGAGAAAGCCTCGATGGTAGGCGAAACGCCGCTGCCTCCGAACCATCCGAAAAGCTTCATCGCCCCGTGCGGAAACATGACCACCCCCAGGCTGACCCGCACGATGAAGTTCTGCCACGTATCTTCAGTTCTGAAGAACCAATCCATTTGCCCCCTCCATATTTGCCGTATGACTTCTCTGAATCGCGCGCGAAAACATTTTGAGCTTCGTATCGAGCTTCATCCCGGAAAATCCCGGTTATCTTAATCCAAGCCGGAGGGCGTGTCTCTATCCAAGAGCGGACATTGCCCGGTAAGTTCCAAAAAAGTCGCTGTGTTCCGAAATCCCATATACTATCAGGTGCTTTTATGGGAAGAGAAGAAAGAAAATCGTGTTTTGAAGCCGTTGACATTTATCCGGCTGCCTGTAAGCGGCTTTCCAACGGCCGCTCCGGCCTCGAAGTCCTCGATGGCCTCATCAGAAGTTCATTAGAGGAGATTAACGTGACATTGTCGGCGCAACAGATCATAGAATCCTTTGAGCATTTGCCGGAACCCGAAAAACAGAGAGTTGCATATGAAATCCTTCGCCGCAGCGTCAATCTCGCGATTCCTCCTCTCACCGATGAAGAGCTTATCGCTGCAACAGAAGACCTTTTCTTAGCTCTGGACGCGAGAGAGACACAAAATAGCTCACCCGGCCCGGGAAGAGGTCTGGCTGGTTGATCTGGGGCTCGCAGCCAAGGTGCGTCCATGTGTCGGCCTCTAACCATCATACATAAAATCAGATGTCAGAGTCTCCAGCGACCGGGATCACAAATATTTTACTCCAAAGTTATGCTTGACGTAACGCATCATGACGCCTAGAATTCTCTCATGATCGTCAGCTTCAGGGACAAGCGAACACGTGAGCTTGCCGAGGGAAACCGGGTCAAGGCGTTCTTGGGTTTTGAACGCAAAGCGGAAATGAGGCTTGACCAGCTCGACGCGGCGACGTCGCTGCTCGATTTGGACCTGCCCGGCAATCGTCTCTAGGCCCTGAAAGGCGACCGCAAAGGCCAATACAGCATCCGCATCAATGCGCAATGGCGGATATGTTTCGATTGGCCTAAGGGATCGCCTGGTCCGGTCAAAGTGGAAATCGTCGATTACCATTGAGGTGAATGATGGGAAGAAGCGCCATACATCCAGGCGAACATCTCGCCGAACAGCTTGAAGAGTTGCACCTGAGCGCGGCCGAACTTGCTCGTCAGCTCAAGACGCCAACAAACCGCATCACGGAAATCCTGAAAGGGCGGCGCGCCGTAACGGGCGACACGGCCTTGCGCCTCGGTCATTTCTTCGGGACGAGCCCGGAGTTTTGGATGAACCTGCAGAAGATCTACGAGCTTCGCCTGGCTGACGAAAAATCCGGACAAACGATCAGGGACCTGCCGACTCTCGCCAGGCTGATGAAAAAGCATGGCGGGGAGTTGCAGCCGCAGCCCAGGTGACAAAGCATTTGGGGCAGACGGTTGACATGCAAGGACCTCGATCGCGGATCGGATCCGGGGCAGGCTTGGCGGGCTCTTGTCCGTTTCAAAAAAGCAAAGGGCAGAGCCGCTTGAACCGGCCCTGCCCTTTCAAATCAAAACCAACCATGACGGCCTCGTATGATAGACTTATGTAGCACCCTACCGAAAAAAATAACCACTCTGCGTCGTGCGAGCGCGTAGCGGGCAGGCCGACCGCGCGACACGTCTTATCAGGCGCATTGGGCGTTCGCGGGAGGCCTGGTGGAATTACTGAATATCACTAAGCGTCCAGGTTCCCACCGTTGCGACGCTGCTGTTTAGCAAGTTCCCGGTCGCCTTCTTCTCGGCGGGCGCATAAGTCCCGCTCGCGTGAGTGGAGGAATTATTGTCTGCGCCTTCAACAAAGGAGGGGAACAACACATCGTCGCCTGTCCACGTGCCGTAAAGCAGCATTCCGTCGATAAACCGGCCGTTTGCCTTTACCCACGCCGGCGACGATAGCGCCGTCGTCCTTGAAGATAGCGGCCAGTGGACCCGTGGCGCCCGCAACGGGCGGCGCCTTGATTGGGGGTTTGTGCCGGGAATGTTGGCGAGTTGTTCAACGAGGCGCCGGGCCCGGCGCGTTCAAAACTCACAGAAACTCCATTCCTGGCCAAAGTAAGACCCCTCAATGCGCTTTTCAAAGAAATACTCCATGTGAAGATTACGGTCTTGGCATGTAATGCGTCTGCGGTGGGATGGTCCGTTCGCCGTCTCTCCGCGTTTTATACTAAGTTGCGCTCAAGTTGAAGCAACCGAAAAGAGCGGGGAA
>PLSV01000081.1:0-12037 GCA_003165235.1 Syntrophobacteraceae bacterium | reverse complement strand
TTCGGGGGCAAATGTCCCCCCAACCTCCGAGCTTTTCAGCTTATTTTGGTGCTCACTTGAACGCAACTTCGTATTAGACGTCAAGACTTGCGTCTCCGCGTGCAAATCTTGTCTTCGCCTTCACGCCTTCGCTGCTCTCCCTGACCTGTCGATGATCTGGCTTCGCGTGCAAATTTTATCTTCGCGCGCCAAACTTTAATCGAAAAATCCGCAAACCGAATCAAATCCCATCGTTTCGCTCCAGTGGGAGAAATCAACGCCGGACTAAACCTCAGCGGCAAAAGAACCCGCGCCCTGTGTGATTCTCTCTCCACCAGATTTGTTGTTTCCCTGTTAATCCTGTCAAAATCTCTCCGCGTTCTCTGCGCCTCTGCGGTGATGTGCTGTCTGAAAAATCAGCCTTTGATGATTTTCCACCTTGCTTTTTGCTGTGTTCGCTTTATATTAGTTAGCACTCAGTTAAAAAGAGTGCTAGTATGTTTTATCGATCGGGTCCCTTGTTAATTCACCAATAACATCAAGGAGTGCAGCAGAATGGCGTACAGACCGCTTCACGACAAAATCATCGTTAAACGTGTTGAGGAACAGGAAAAGAGCGCTGGAGGCATCATCATCCCCGATACGGCCAAAGAAAAGCCCCAGCAGGGCAAAGTCATCGCCGTCGGAACCGGAATCCTCACCAAGGACGGCAAAACCATCCCGTTGCAGGTAAAGCCGGGCGACCTGGTGCTCTTCAGCAAGTACGGCGGGACAGAAATCAAGCTCTTAGATGAAGATTACCTGGTCATGCGTGAAGACGACATACTGGGTATCCTCGAATAATAGGCGCAAAGGCAAAGGAGGATCGAAAAGATGCCAGCCAAAGAAATCCTGTATGACAATCAGGCAAGAGAAAAGTTGTTGAAGGGCGTTGACATTTTGGCCAATGCGGTCAAGATCACCCTCGGTCCGAGGGGACGCAACGTGGTGCTGGAAAAATCCTGGGGATCGCCCAATATCACCAAGGACGGCGTAACGGTGGCCAAGGAAATCGAGCTGGAGGACAAGCTTGAGAACATGGGCGCTCAGATGGTCAAGGAAGTGGCGAGCAAGACCTCGGACGTCGCCGGCGATGGGACGACCACCGCCACGATCCTTGCGCAGGCCATCTTCCGCGAAGGCGCAAAGCTGGTGACAGCGGGGCACAACCCGATGGCCCTCAAACGCGGAATCGAAAAATCGGTCGCGGCCGTCGTCGAACAACTCAAAAAGCTCAGCAAACCCATCAAGGACCAGAAAGAGATTGCCCAGGTCGGCAAGATAAGCGCCAACAACGACTCCACCATCGGGGATATTATTGCCGAAGCCATGAACAAGGTGGGCAAGGAAGGCGTGATCACGGTCGAAGAAGCCAAGAGCATGGAAACCACGCTTGATATCGTGGAAGGCATGCAGTTCGACCGCGGGTATATTTCTCCCTATTTTGTGACCGACCCCGAACGGATGGAAGCGGTCCTCGACGATCCGGCGATTCTGATCAACGAGAAGAAGATCAGCAATATGAAAGACCTGCTGCCCGTGCTCGAGCAGATCGCCAAGATGGGCCGTCCGCTTCTGATCGTATCTGAAGACGTGGAAGGCGAAGCCCTGGCGACCCTGGTCGTTAACAAGCTGCGGGGCACGTTGAAAGTGTGCGCCGTTAAAGCCCCCGGCTTCGGCGACAGGCGCAAGGCGATGCTCGAAGATCTCGCTGTCCTTACCGGCGGCCAGGTAGTCAGCGAAGACATCGGGGTTAAACTTGAAAACGTTGCGCTCAAAGACCTGGGGACCGCCAAGCGCGTCAATATCGACAAGGACAATACGACCATAGTTGATGGAGCGGGTTCGCGCCACGCTATCGAAGGCCGCGTGAAGCAGATTCGCGCCCAGATCGAGGAAACAACCTCCGACTATGACCGTGAAAAACTCCAGGAAAGGCTTGCCAAGCTGGTCGGAGGGGTCGCGGTAATCAAGGTGGGCGCGGCCACCGAAACAGAGATGAAGGAAAAGAAAGCGCGTGTCGAGGACGCGCTGAACGCGACCAGGGCAGCCGTTGAGGAAGGGATTGTCCCCGGTGGGGGCGTGGCCCTTCTGCGTTGCGTGCCTGCGCTCGACAAGCTGAAACTCGAAGGGGCGGAACGCTTTGGCCTCAACATAGTAAAACGGGCACTCGAAGAGCCGATCCGGCAGATCGCGAATAACGCCGGTTACGAAGGTTCGGTTGTCGTGGAAAAAGTAAAAGGCGGTACTGGAGCATTCGGCTTCAATGCGGAAACCGAAGAATACGGCGATCTGGTCGAATCGGGCGTAATGGACCCGACCAAGGTGGTCCGGTTTGCCCTCCAGAATGCGGCAAGCGTCGCATCGCTGCTGCTCACCACTGAGGCCGTCATCGCTGAAAAACCGAAAAAGAAAGGTGCGCCTATGCCCGGCGGCGGCGGCGGCGGTATGGGCGGTATGGGCGGCATGGGCGGTATGGGCGGCATGGGCGGTATGGACGACATGTATTAATGCCCGTAATGAATGGCGCAGGGCGGGCGATTCTTTTGACGTAGATTTTTTGACCTCTATTTTTTGACCTGGAAGAACCCCGCTCCGCTCACCTGTGCAAGACTATAGAAAACCAGGGCGGATCTCCTTCGCCCTGGTTTTTGCGCTTATACCAGGGTGCGCTCAAGAAAGTATCAAGTGATGTTTTTCAAAAACGTGGGTAGCTGCGCCCCATAAGCGCTTAAATAAGCAGCGCATGAACCTTGCCTGTAATTTCAATGCCCCGACGGGGCTGTATAATTTAGCCCAGGGTAAGCGTAAGCGCCACCCTGGGAACAGAAGTGACAAAGACAATCAAATACCCTGAAGGGGTTACATAAAGACGCTTTTTGTACACAACAGTCGACCAGATGAACCCGGCTGTAGTATGTAAACCCTTTCAGGGTAAAATCGGTTTGTGTGCATCCTTTATACCCAGGGTGGCGGCTCGCGGAGCGGAGCGATCGTGGACTGAATTATTCAGCCTCTTCAGAGCTTAACACGCTAGTGCCGAACCATTTTAGGAAATTGAAATCATACATGTTTACTCTCTTATTTGAGCGCTTATGTAGCTGCGCCCCCCACACCCCATCGCCGCTACGCGGCTCAGTGCGGCGCTCGGCCTCACGCGCCTGCGCGTGAGGCCGAATACTGGCGGGTGCGGGGTATCTTTAAAATGAAAAAACGTTTCCACGCTCATTGCCTTGGTCACCAGCGTATACAAGGTCCTAACCGGACACTGCTGGTTTGGAAGCCATTTCGGATTTCGGAACCATTCTAACAAAAGGGGGTGCGCCACGCGCAAATCGGCCGTTGTTGCAGGACTGGTTTTTATTGTGGCTTTCGCGTTTGCGCCTCTGGCCTGGAGCGCTGGCGCCATCAAAATTGGCTTTAACATTCCAATGACCGGAGACATTCCCAAGGTTGGCGAATCGTCCAAATACGCAGCCCAGATCCGCGTCGCCGAGATCAATGAGGCGGGCGGCCTCAAGGTGGGCGACAAGACCTACAAGCTCCAGTTTATTTACGAAGACAACGAGTCCAAGGCCGAATCCGCAGTGGCCGCAGCGCTCAAGCTGATCACCCAGGACCGGGTGCTCGGAATCATCGGCCCGCAGGCTAGCAAGCAGGCGATACCTGCCGGCGAAGTCTGCAACTCCAGCAAGACCCCCATGATCTCGCCCTGGTCAACCAACCCCAAGACGACCGAAAACAGGCCTTACGTTTTCAGGGCATGCTTCCTGGACGCTTTCCAGGGACCGGTCGTTGCGAAATTCGCAAACGAGGAGTTCAAAGCCAAAAAAGCGGCTGTTCTCTATGATATCTCGAGCGATTATCCCAAGGGTCTTGCCGAGTTCTTCAAAGAATCCTTCGAGAAGGTCAACGGACCCGGTTCCGTCGTTGCGTTCGAAACTTTCACTCACGGCGACAAGGATTTCAGCGCACAGTTGACCACGATATCCAGGTCCGGCGCGGACGTTCTTTTTACCCCGCAGTACTACGATGAAGTTCCGCTGATCGTTAGACAGGCGCGCGAACTTGGGTGGAACAAGCCCGTGCTCGGAAGCGACAGTTGGGGTTCGGCCGAACTGATGAACCTTTGCGGCGACGCCTGCAAGGGAGCTTTCTTCAGCACCCATTATGCCGCTGCCGGCGCGAAGGGCCCAACGAAGGAATTTATCGACAAGTACAACGCCAAATACGGCTATGTTCCCGATGAGGTGGCGGCTCTCACCTGGGACGCAATAAACCTGATGTGCCTGGCCATCCAGAATACCGGCGGACTAACCGGCGACATCGAAAAGGACCGGGAAGCCGTTAAGGATAAGCTCACCGAGGTGAAAGATTTCGACGGCATTACGGGCAGGATGACCTTCACCGGGGGCGGCAACCCCTCTAAGTGCGCCGTAATAGTCAGGATCGGCGACAAGGGCGACTTTGAATTTTATAAGTCCGTTTGTCCATAGATAAGATCGTCTACAGCGCTGCCAGCCTCCGGTTCGTATTATCGCTCCAAAATGTTTCCTGCTCTTAAAACCTGAACCCGTTTAACATGGCTGGGATAGCGCCATCACGGCTTTGACGCGGTCCTGGCGATTTCCATTTCCTCATTGTGCTTCATTGAAGGCTGAGTATAATGGTTCGGATTTGTTCTTAATACCTCTAAGATGTCGGGCTTAATCGTTGATAACGCTTTGTTCCGGAAATTTCCCTCCACGCCGGTCAGCTCTGAGTAGCTGCCCAATCACCGGCGCTTTTTTTGACGATGAAAGCAGGTACACATGGCCCGAAGACAGAAAGCTGATCCCCAGCGTCACATAGAGTCTTACGAACACCAGGACAAGCAGCGGGTCAACAATCCACCCGTGGGGCTCGTGACACCCGAAACCGACCCCGATCTTGGCTCGAAGCAGGCATATTCGTATGATCCCCATCTCGACCCGCAGCTTGTCTGGGCTGGAAAGGCCGAGCATACCTCCTTTCAAGTTTCTACTGTATCACTCCACGTTCATGAGCGGATTGACCCGCGCACGATTATCGAAGCAGTACGCAAACCACCCGATCCTGGTGTGCCGGGGCAACTTTCGATGTTCCAATCTCAAATAGAGAACCCGCCTCTCAGACAAGCAATAGAGTTCTACAAACATGCTCACGGATGGAGTAACCGTTTGGTCGCTGGCGATTCTCTGCTGGTGATGAACTCTCTGCTGGAGAAAGAGGGGCTCGCGGGGAAGGTGCAGATGATCTACCTCGACCCGCCCTACGGTATTAAGTACGGTTCCAATTTTCAGCCCTTCGTGAACAACCGTGATGTAAAGGACGGCAAGGACGAGGACCTGACCGCCGAACCGGAGATGATAAAGGCTTTTCGCGACACTTGGGAGCTGGGTATTCACTCCTATCTTGCATATCTGCGCGATCGTTTGCTACTGGCCCGCGAACTGCTGCACGAGAGCGGAAGCGTTTTCGTGCAGATAAGTGATGAAAATGTTCATTTAGTCAGATGCTTGATGGATGAGGTTTTTGGAGTGCTCAACGTTGTAGCTCAGATTTACTTCCAAACCACCAGTGGTCGTCAGAACGCCCAAATTGATCGGGTGGGGAACTACGTCATCTGGTATGCACGTGATGTAAATCGGATCAAATATCATGATTTGTTCGACGCGAAAGAGGGCGATGAGGTCGAGGGAAGCCTCTCGCTGGGTGATCTTCAATCACAGGGTGTCAGAACCACAGGGTCTTTTCCCGTGGAGTTCGAGGGTAAAGTTTATCGCCCACTGCCTGGTAATCACTGGAAAGTCACTCAAGAGGGGATGACGCGACTCATCAAAGCGAAGCGAGTTGCTGCCTTGAAGACCGTTCTCCGCTTCAAGAGATTCAGAAGTGATTTCCCGGTCATTAAGCTGAGGGATGTGTGGACCGATGTCTCGGGCGGAGCCGGGCCTAATAAGATATATGTTGTCCAAACGGGGACGACTGTAATTCAGCGGTGCATGTTAATGACGACCGACCCAGGCGATCTAATATTCGATCCGACCTGTGGCTCCGGGACTACAGCTTACGTGGCAGAGCAATGGGGAAGGCGTTGGATCACCTGCGATACTTCACGTGTGTCGATTACCTTGGCCAAACAGCGTTTGATGACTGCGCTCTATGACTATTACGAACTTGCCCGCCCGAAGGAAGGCGTTGGTAGCGGCTTTCACTACAAAGCTGTGCCACATATCACCCTAAAATCCATCGCAAACAACGAGCCTCCACCCCAGGAGACGCTCTACGACCAGCCCCTGGTAGATCGCAAGAAAACCCGTGTGAGTGGGCCGTTTACAGTCGAGGCCGTCCCTGCACCAGCGGTAAGATCGATAGACGAGATTCTGGACGTCACACCACAACCGGCCGATGCTTCAATAGCCCGATCCGGGGAGACTCTACGCCAATCCGAATGGCGGGATGAATTGCTCCGCACCGGCATTCGCGGCAAGGCCGGCCAACGCATACGTTTTGCGCGGCTGGAACCGCTGCCCGGCTGCCGCTGGCTGCACGCCGACGGAGAAACCCGCCCGAACGACGAGGGGGCTGATTCAGTGAGGGAAAGCGCACCCGCCTACAATCCAATGCGTGTTGTGGTCTCCTTCGGCCCAGAGTACGCCCCTCTTGAACAACGACAGGTGGGACAGGCAATCGATGAAGCCCAAACGCTGGTGCCCCGGCCTAAATTAATCGCCTTTGCTGCATTTCAATTCGACCCTGAGGCGGCTAAAGACATTGACGAGACGCAGTGGCCCGGTGTGGCTTTGCTCAAGGTGCAAATGAATGCTGACCTTCTGACCGAGGACCTGAAAAAGAAGCGAGCCAGCAATGAGTCATTCTGGCTGATTGGCCAGCCGGACGTAACGCTGCGTAAGATTCAACGGGGCGAGCACAGGGGTAAGTGGGAAGTGGAGGTATATGGCTTTGATTACTACAACACCAAGACCGGCGCCATTGAATCGGGCGGCGCGGACAAAATCGCGATCTGGCTGCTGGACACTGACTACGACGGGCGCAGTCTGTTCCCCCGCCAGGTTTTCTTCCCCCAGGCCGGCGAGAGCGAAGGTTGGGCGAAATTGGCCCGGAACCTGAAAGCTGAGATTGACGAAGACCTGATCGAGGCCTATCGGGGCACGGTGTCACTGCCGTTCGATCTGGATGGTCACTCCCGTGTGGCCGTCAAAATTGTGGATGACCGAGGCGTGGAATCTCTAAAGATAATTGATGTGAAATGAAGGGAATCGCGTGATGTTAACGAACATCGCCCTAACGAACTTCAGAGGCTTCGAGGAACAAATATCCGTTCGGATACGGCCCATCACCGTATTGATCGGTCGCAATAGCGCCGGCAAATCCTCATTGATCAAGTTTCTGTTAATGCTGCGTCAAACCCTGGAGTCACAGCGTAATGAGTTCTTTGTGACCGATGGCAAATACGTTCAGTTGGGCAATTGGACTAACCTCAGGAATTCGCGTTGTCGAAGTCGAACCTTTGAGTTTGCAGTTGACATTGTAACCAGCGATATTCCGGCGGCAGAGATCAGGACCTTGTGGAAGAATGCCAGTGGGAGAGGCGTTGTCACAGAAACAGGCGACCAAATTCGGCTTTCCCTGGATTTGACCAAAAGTCCAGTGGTGCATGTTTCGCCTTCAGGAAAGTTTTATATACGTGGTAAGGTGCAGTATGCAAAAGAGTTCAAATTTGGACGCCACGCTGTCATGGGTGTTAGCGATGACCTTACTATATTCAGTAAAGATGCCAGTAACCTTGAAAGTACAGGCTTTCTTCGTTTTAGTAGACGCACAGACAGTCTGAATGATCTCCTCGAGTCGGTTGCGGCCGAGCAGTTTCTCGAGCGCCTGCGCTACGAGTTTACATCCATCAGACATCTTTCACCCATTCGTGAGGAATCACTGCAAACCATTCAAGCTGGAAATCCGCCGCCACGAGATGTTGGAGACCGTGGAGAATACGCCATCCCTCATCTGGTGAGCATATTCAATGATCCTTCGCAACGTGAGAGAGCCAACTTCATTGACAAGTTTGCCTCCCTTGTGGCCGATATTGACGACATCTCATTCCAGTCTCAGATAGCCAGCCTGTCAACGCAGGTCAAGGCTCGCAATAAGAGGACGCAAGCTGTCAGCTATCTTGCGGATTTCGGCTTTGGGGTGAGCCAGTGCCTGCCGCTCTTTATTCAGGGAGCTATGCACGACCCCAATCAACTTCTGCTCGTCGAGCAACCCGAGGCGCAATTGCATCCCACGGCGCAGTTGGAGTTGGGATCCTTCTTCGGTGCGCTGTGGACCGAAAGAGGAGTCCCCAGCCTCATTGAAACTCACAGTGCCAACGTCCTTCTTCGGCTCCGTCGTCTGGTGAAAGAAGAACAGATAAAGCCAGACGAAATAACCGTTGCTTACTTCACGGTCGAGGAGCGAGCGAGAGGCGCCGTGGTCGTAGTGAAAAATCTTGATATTCAACCCGATGGATCATTGGAAAAGGGCCTCCCAATGGAATTTTTTGGCGCCGATGTTATTGAAGCGATTGAGATGGGAGCCTGAGCATGCCCTACATCGCAATTGATACGAATATCTTTGAGCATTTACTAAACCCTGCTGAGAATCCTTGTTCGGATATTGATACGCTGTTAGTTCATTTAATGCGATTGGAATATAAGTTGCTTGTGGATAGCACGAAAAAAATAGGGAATGAATACCAGCAAAAGATCGTTCCGATTATCAAGAACATGGATGAGACCAAGCCGAAGCTTCCTATTCTCAGATTTTGGATGGATAATAATATTAGACATCAAGTTGTTCTTGACCAACTTGACAATCTGATGCAACAGATCAAAAGTGTTATTTATGAACTAAATGAACATGCAGACCGTGCATTTGTCTATGTTGTCTGCGCAGCAGACGCACTTTTGGTTACAAACGATCGTGATCATATACTCGGTCGTCGGAAGGATCTGTTGAGAAGAACCAAGAAAAACCGAGGCCGTAATACCGATATTCAGTCATCCCTTGACGCCTTCGCCAATATCGGGGGCAATGCATGACCAATATGATCGACAGATTGATCATCAACTCGCCCTATGCGGAGCCGCAACGGCACTGGCGCTACGATCGCGAAACGCGCACCTTCGAATTGGTGCACGGCCGCCGCCCGGCGGGTTACGTGGTGGCGTCGCCCGAATCCAAATCCTTCGACGATCCGGGCATCTTCGTGCCAATCCCCCAGGTTAACCGGATTCGCCCGCGCGTCATGGAGTGGCGCAAGGCCGGCTATCCGGGAGCAACCAGCATTACACAACGCCTGCTCAGTCATTGGAGCGACCCGGAGGAATATGAGTCGCGCCGCTTTTTCTTTTGCCAGTTCGAAGCAATCGAAACCCTGATTTGGCTTACCGAAGCCCCAGCAGCAGATCGAGTGGGCATCGAAATTGCCGGAGACGGCGGGCACTTTCTGCGCCGGTGCTGCAAAATGGCGACCGGGTCCGGCAAGACCATCGTCATGGCAATGGCCATTGCCTGGCACATTCTCAATAAGGTTACTTACCCGCAGGATAAGCGCTTCTCAAAAAACGTTCTGGTCATTGCTCCCGGTCTCACCGTTAAAAGTCGTCTGGCCGTATTAGAGACTTCGGCTCCCGGTAACTATTACCAGGCGTTCCGCATCATACCGCAATCCACGGATATGCTTGATAAACTGCGCCAGGGACAGGTTCTGGTGCACAACTGGCACACTCTCTCCTGGGAAAGTGAGCAGCAGATAAAGAAACGGCGCAGTGTGGACAAACGGGGCACTAAGAGTGACGAGGCCTATACCCGTGATGTACTTGGAAAAATAGCGAACGCCCGCAATCTCCTTGTTATCAATGACGAGGCGCACCACGCCTGGCGAGTCAACGTTGAGGCCGAGGGTAAGTACCTTCGCAGCCGCGATCTTAAGGATAGCGCAGAGGAGGCCACCGTCTGGATTGGCGGGCTTGACCGCATTCACAAGACCCGTGGTGTCCTGACCTGCTACGACTTTTCGGCCACTCCGTTCACCCCGTCGGGCAAAAAAAGCTCCGAAGAGGCCCTGTTCGGCTGGATCATCAGTGATTTTGGCCTGAATGACGCCATCGAATCCGGTCTGGTCAAAACGCCGCGCGTGGTTGTGCGCGATGATGCCTTGCCTGATGCAAAGACTTACAAATCTCGACTTTATCATATCTATAACGACCCGGATGTTAAGGATGATCTGAACCGTCCCGCTGAGGCTGAAGAACCTCTACCCGATCTGGTTTTGAACGCCTATTACCTGTTGGGTTATGACTGGCGGGAAGCACAACGAGCTTGGGCCAAAGCCGGTCTACCAACCCCTCCGGTGATGATCACTGTCTGCAATCGCACTGAAACGGCGGCGCGGGTCAAGTACGCGTTCGATCATAAGAACATCCATATCGACGAGTTGTGTGACTCAGATCGCATTCTGCATATCGACTCGAAGGTTCTGGGAGAGGCGGAAGCCCAGGAAGAACCTCTGACAGTTGTGGAGACCTCCGTTGAAGACGAAGAGGAAGAACAGGGCGAGGCCAAGCCCAGAAAACTCACAAGAGTACAGCAGGCCGAGCTTTTGCGCCAGAAGGTAGATACTGTCGGCCGAATAGGCATGCCCGGCGAGAAGATACAGAGCGTCATTTCAGTCGGCATGCTCAGTGAAGGTTGGGATGCTAAGACCGTGACCCATATTATGGGCCTGCGTGCATTCACCAGCCAGTTGCTATGCGAACAGGTAGTTGGGCGCGGCCTGAGGCGAACTTCATACGAATTAAAGAAAAGTGTTGATCCGCAGACCGGGGAGGTACTGGAACTATTCGATGCGGAATACGTCAACATATTCGGCGTGCCGTTCACCTTCCTTCCTCATGAGGGAGTTGATGGCCCTCCACCCCCGCCGCCTTCTCCGAAAACCGCTATCGAACCGGACCCGAACAAGGTGGACCATGAAATAACCTGGCCCAATCTCGTGAGAATCGACCATGTATTTCGGCCCACGCTTTCATTGGACATAGCACGGGTCAAACCGCTGGAGCTGAACGCCGCTCAAACCGCCAAAGTCGCCGAACTGGCTCCGATTCTGGAAGGCAAGCCGGACGTGACCCAGGTTGATCGAATCGAGTTGGAACGGCTGGCGCGCGAATTTCGCACTCAGCGAATAATTTTTAGAACCGCTGGGGAAGTTTATGCCCAAATGCAAAAGGATTGGAAGGGCAGCAGAGAAGTGTTATTGGCGCAACTCGTGCGGCTGGTGGAAAAATTCATTCATTCGGGCAAAATTGCCATTCATCCACCGCTCTTTTACCAGGATGAGCTATCCCGCCGCCTCATCATTACCCTAAACATGACTCGCGTCGTGCAGCACATATTTGACGCGGTACGCTTCGAGAATACGGAGCGCCTGGAGCCGGTTTTTGATCGCGACCATCCGATCCGCAGCACTGGAGACATGAGCATATGGTATACTGGCAAACCTTGCGAGCGCACCAAGAAATCTCACATTAATTTCGTGGTCTATGACAGCACTTGGGAAGCATCCGACGCCTATGTACTGGATGACAGCTCCGAGGTGGCATCCTGGGTCAAGAACGACCATTTGGGTTTCGAAGTGCTGTACATTTATCGGGGCGTCGTTCGCAAATACCGCCCGGATTTTTTGCTTCGCCTGGTCAACGGTGACAGGCTCGTTCTGGAGACTAAAGGACAAGACACTGAGCAAGATCGCGTAAAGCGTCGCTTCCTTGATGAATGGGTGAAGGCAGTCAACAATCACGGCGGATTTGGCCGCTGGTCATGGGATGTCGCCCTCGAACCCGGAGAGATCAGGGATATTTTGCACCGGCATAGAGGATGAATCAAGGTAGAGAAATACGAAAAGTACAGATGACCCTGAATCCGTGAGTTTATAAAT
>PLSV01000393.1 GCA_003165235.1 Syntrophobacteraceae bacterium | reverse complement strand
ATTTATAAACTCACGGATTCAGGTCATAGACAGCAACATTCATATTATCCTATCAGAGTCAATCGGTTATTTCTTATTGAAACTCCCAACCGGCATATTGCGGCTCGGCTAATCCCGCGAAAAGTATTCTCTTCACTATCACTCCTGATAGTACGCAAGCGGCAATCTCACAAGAAAAGTCGTGCCTTTGCCAACCTCCGATTCAAAGCTGACCGTCCCGCCGTGCTTGTCCACAACAACCGAATGGGAAATGGCCAGACCCTGGCCGGTCCCTTTTCCCACCTCCTTGGTCGTGAAGAAGGGATCGAAAATTTTGGGCCTGATATTGTGCGGAATGCCGATTCCGGTGTCGCTGATGCGGATTTCGGCGTGCCCGTCCTGGGCGCAGGTCGCTATCGTTATGGTTCCCTTTTTATCCGACCCGTTTTCATTCAGGGCGTCTGCTACCGCGTGACTCGCATATATTATCATGTTCAAAACGACCTGGTTGATTTCAGCGGGAAGGCAGGGGACAAGCGGCAGGTGGAGATCAAAGTCGGTCACCATTTCCGCAACGTACTTCCATTCGTTTCTGGTGACCGTGGTCGTGCTCTCGATTGCCCTGTTCAGATCGATGTGAGTTTTCACATCCGTTCCTGGGTGCGAAAACTCTTTCATCGCCCGGACGATCCCGCTTATGCGCTCGATTCCTTCAAGAGACTGCCGGACCGCCTTTGGGGCTTCCTGCCTGATGTATTCCAAGTCGGTCTCTTGGACCGCCGCTTCAATCTTTCGGACCAGTTCTTCCGTTGGGCTTCCGGACCTGATCTCACTGAGGAGCTGATCATAAAGATCGTGAACGCGTTCCATGTCACTGTGGGCTTCCTGGAGAAAACGGGCGTTATCTCCCACGTACTGCGCGGGGGTGTTTATCTCGTGAGCAATTCCGGCCGCAAGCCGCCCGATTGACTCCAGCTTTTGCGCCTGAGCCAGTTGGCTCTCCATGATTTTTCTCTCGGTAACGTCGTTGCCTAACAAAAGTATCCCTGAGGACTCGGCGCCTTTTCCTTCAATGGAACTCACTATAACGCCCAGGAAACCTTCTTTGCCATCCTGCCGCAGAAAACGGACGTCATCCAGTCTTATTGAGCCATTATTCTTTTGGCATAAGGAAATGGTCTCAGACAGTTTCTGCAGGTCCCATTGGATTCCGCACGCATCAATCGGTCTTCCCAGCACACTGTCGCCATTAATTCCGAATATCTCCTTCGCGGCGCTATTCCACCTTATTATTCGACGCTCCGGTTTCAAACCGATCAGGAAGGATGGAATGGAAGCAAGCAATTGCGCCATCTCAACATTTGTCCTGCTCAAATCTTCTTCGGCTTTTTTAGTCGCGGTGAAATCGCGAATCGATTCAATGGCGCCCACAATACTTCCATTTGAGCCGCGCAAAAAGCCAGCCGTTCCAACAAGACACGTTTTGTCTCTGCTGAGCGCGGGCGCGTATGTCTCGCCTATGAGCATTTCGCCCCTTCTTTCCACGCTCAGATATTGCGTTTCTATTTCTTCTCGAGGTTTAAGGGCAAGATCGATGAGTGTGGACCTTCTGTCCCCATAAAAGGGAATGGAGTATTCGTAATCGCCCTTGCCGAGCATATCCGATGCCTGAACCCCTGTTAATTCCTCCATCGCTTTGTTCCAGGAGATAACTTTTCCTTCATTATTGATCACGAAGGTCGCATCAGGCAGGAAGTCGATAATATTTGCCAGCTCCTGCCGGGATTCTTTAAGCGCCGCCTCAGCCTGCAGCCGAACGGTGATTTCCTGCTGCAATTGGGCGTAGGAAGCTTCGAGGGAGGTCAGGGCCTTCTTGATGTCGCTCAAATCTCTTGCCACGCAAACGCTGCCGATAATTTCGTTTGCATCGTTCCTAAGCAGGCTGATAGAAATGCCGAAAACGGCGACCGTACCGTCCTTTTTCTTCATGCTAATTTCATGATTCTTGACGGTGCCCTCACGTCGCAATTCCGCCAACATGCCGTCCAGTTCGTCTTTATTCGCATACAAATCAAAAGCGGAGGTTTCTCCAAGTTCCTCAAGGGCGTATCCTTATTGCTCGGCCGCCATTCTATTCAATTTGACGAACTTTCCACGGGTGTCTACGATGCCGATTCCGTCTGGTGAATTCTCAAGGATATTTTCGAGGTGCTCATTCATTTGCAGCATCTGGTCTTGGGCCTGCTGGCGCAGGCCCTCACGATACTGGAGGGATTCGATCATTTTATCAAAAGAGTGAGCCAACTGGCCCAACTCACCCACAGTATATGAGACATTGCCGCGGGACGCCAGGTTGCCGCCTGCAACCTCTTTGGTAAGCTCCAGAAGCGAATTGACCTGGCGCAGTATAAAGCGCTCTCCAACGAGCCAGGTCGCAAAAAGGGTCAGCACAAACACAATGACCGATAAACCAAGATTGAGCAGCAGTTCATGATGGGCTTTAGCGAAGGCGACTTCCCTGGGAGTGGTCACGTATACATATATCGATTCAGATCCAAAAGCGAGTGGCGCGAACCCGACTACGCATGGCATACCCCCCGGAGCAGACCCGTCTGTCGCCCCTTGACCTTCGCTCAAAATGGTCCTGAAGATGGGTGATGCGGATATAGATGTGCCTACGAGACCTTCCGGATCAGGATACCGCGCCAGCACCATGCCCTTGCGGTCAACTACATTGCATGTCGCGCCCTGAGGCAGATTCCTCGCGGCCCAATGGTTGTTTAACCATACAAGGTCCAGGGCGGCGCTGACCACACCTTTCACCTGACCTTCATCATCGATCACAGGATAGGCTGCGTTGATTTGAGCCTTACCGGTGATTCGACTCAACTGAAACTCACCTATGACAAAGTCCCTGGTCTCAATGGCCCGTTGGAACCACGGGCGATCCGAGGAGTTGATGGGGCGGTCTGGAGTAATGGCGCTTGCGAAAACGTCGCCGCTGACATCGCAGGCTAAAAGGATGCTAAACCCTTCGGATTGTTTCAACAACTTGGTGAAAATGGCGGAACTGTTTACTGCATCCAGTTGTTGTACTTGCGGCGACTGTGAAAGAGTAATGAGGGTTTGGCGCATTTTTTCGATCTGGGTCTTCTGGATCGCTGTTAATTCCATGGCCAGATTCGTGGAGTTTGTCTCTGCTTCTGCGAGGGCCTTGCGGTGCTGTTCCGCACCCGAATAAAGCATCAGTCCAACTACCGGGGCTACGGCCAGCAGTACGAGAACGATCAATCGGGTCCGTAATGTGGAAAAATAGGGCCAAGCCATGTCTTCTCTCCGGAAACAACAGTAAATTGGGGCTCCGGAGAAGTCCCAAAAGCATAAGGTATGGACCGGCAATGCCTCCGAGCTTCAGCACGATATCTATCTTCCGAATGCCACCTCGACCATGAAACTGCCCTGAGACGTTTCGAATGGAACGGCAAGGCGTGGTCCATTTGCAATATGCGTTATCGTGTGGTCCTTTCCCGCAACTATTGTGGGTATTCCAGCCTGGAGAACGAATCCTTCCTCGGCGAGGCGCCTTCTGGCATCTCCGCAGATCATGTTGGTAAGTTCCCCCACGGCGTCTCTCACCTCATGATTGAGCTGAGTGCAAGGCTCTCCCAACAGGTTCGATGCAATGTACTTGATACATTGCTCGGTGAAAATCAACGCCATAGACCCTTGGGCCGCGCCGGTGACCCCGATGATCGCGGAAACATCTCCAATAGCGACATCATCCTTCTTGATAAACGGCTTTCCAGGTTTGGCATCGACTTGAGCCATTGTTTTGAGCACATGCACAGCAGCGGCAAGAAAAGGATTAATGAGCTTTACATCCATCATCTACTCTCCATCACTGACCCTGAGGAATAATCTTGGCGAGTTTTTCCGCGAAGACTGCCGGACTAAAGGGTTTGACAACATAGTTGCTGACCTTGGCCTGAATCGCCTCGATAATATTTTCTTTCTGGGCCTCGGCGGTAACCATCAGGAAGGGAAGACCCTTTAATCGTTCATCCGCCCGCACTCGTTTGAGCAGCTCCAGCCCGGTCATCGTCGGCATGTTCCAGTCAGAGACAATCAGGTCAACTTTATTGGACTCCAAAAGCCTGAGCGCCTCGACGCCATTTTCGGCTTCAATTACCTCCTGGAATTGCAAATCTTTGAGAATTTTTCGTACGATGCGCCGCATCGTGGAAAAATCATCCACAACCATAGCTGTCAGGTCTTTATATGCCATTGTATTCGCTCCTTAACAAGATGGCCGGTCTGGCATCTTTTCGGACAATGTTGCTAGAAATCGCCCAACTCTTCAAAGGGAATTACTTCCTTGGGCAGTGGAGTCTTCCTCTCCGGAGGACGCAGACGCGCCTTGCCGATATTCTTTCCGGAAACAATGGGAGGATGTCCTCGTCGGCTTGTCAGCATTCTTCTTTCCGTGTTTTCGCTTACCACTGCACTGCCGTTGGATCCGCTGATAAGGGTCTTCAGTTCGCTGACCAATCCTTTCATACGTCCACTTTGGGCGTTCATCTCAGCGGAGGCTGAAGCCGACTCTTCGGCATTGGCCGCGTTTTGCTGGACCACTTTGTCCATCTCATTGACAGCCTTGTTTATCTGTTCGATGCCCTGCGCCTGCTCCTGGGACGCCGCTGCAATCTCGCCGACCAGTTCGTTTGATTTGTGAACGCTTGCCGCCGTCTCCCGAAATTCCCTGTCGGTCTGCCCAACGATTTGGACGCCCTCTTTTATCGCAACGACGGTTTTTTCGATGAGATCGGCGGTGGATTTCGCGGATTCGGCCGCTCTCATGGCCAGATTGCGCACCTCGTCGGCGACCACGGCAAAACCTGCGCCCACTTCTCCCGCCCGCGCGGCCTCAACGGCGGCATTCAGGGCAAGCAGATTTGTCTGGAAGGCAATTTCGTCTATTGTCCTTATGATCTTTGATGTCTCTTCACTTGCTTTCGAAATCTCGAGCATGGAGGCGGTAAGGCGGTTCATCGACTCGCTGGCTTTGGAGATCACTCTGGTTGTGTCCAGCATCAATGCGTTTGTGTGATTCGCATGTTTCGCGTTTCGCTTAGTCATCGATAACATTTCTTCAAGAGACGAGGCTGTTTGCTCGATGGAGGCCGCCTGTCCCGATGCCCCATTGGCAAGCAGTTTACTGGAAGACGAGATATTGGACGCCGCCGTTCCCACCTGTTCTGAAACTTCCTCCATGCCGGCGATGGTGCGCTTTACGGGCAAAACGATCGCCCTGGTCAACAGTATCGAGAAGCCGGCGCCCACAAGGAGGCCCGCGAAGACAAAGACGGCTATAATGGTTTTTCCGGCGCCGGCATCTTTGGTGAAGTCTCTCGTTGCCGTCACGCTGATTTCGTCCGACAACCTGAGAATGCCCTCGGCTATGTTCTCGATCCGCTCCGTTGCCTTATGGCGGTTTTCATTGTTGGAAATGCGGCCGTTGAACTGTTCGAGGAAAGAATCGGCATTCTTTTTCAGAGCGTCCGTGGCGATCGGAAGTTCTTTCAGCGTGGCAAGGTATTCCCGGACCTTCCCCTCATTCCGGGCGAAAGCAATGTAGTAAAGGGCATTGAGCCTTGCCCGAAGGCAGAGTATTTCGATGCTGTTTGCCTGTTGGATCCTGTAGAGCCGGCCCTGCAACCCCCCCGCGGCATTGGCTATCTCAGCTTCGATGTCGTCGGTGTAGACACCTGCGCATACAACCAGCCCCCACGGCTTGAAATACTTGGCGCAGGTGATCTTCGGGAATATATCCTGGCCTTTGCCCGGTTTGCTCCAGTAATATTCGGTGAAGGATTCGCCGGATTTCACTGCGTTTTCGACTGCTTCTCTCATAAAGTTCTTGCCGGTTTTTTTGTCCTGAAACTTTCCGGAATCCGTCCCCTCGAGTTTGCTGTCGCTGCCGTGCGCGACTAGAGTGAGGTCCTCCTGAGCTACGAAGAAGTAGTTATCGCCTTGAAAATGCAGGTTGCGGAGCGCGTCCAACGCCGTTTCCCTGGGTTGTGACTGGTCATAATAGAATTTCATGACCTCATATCCAAGGTCAACGATGTCCCGAAGGCGGTTGAGAGCGTTCGCCTTCATCAACCGGGCATTGTCCTTGACGGTCTCATCCTTGATTGAGGCAAACGCTTGCGTTGATTCTCTTTTCGCTATGTCTTCAATGCCTTCTGCGGAGACCTGAAGGGCCTCGAGTGATGCCGCATCCTTTTCATCGAGGGCCTTCAATTCGGAAGCAGCCGCCTTATATACATCACGGGCCGCAATGATCTCGTCCACCCTTTCGCTCTGGACCATCATGGACTTAAGCCGGCCTGTCAACGTTTCGAGCTCTCCGAGCGAGCGGTTGAGCCTGTTGAAGGCTCCCCCATCCTTTTTCAACATATAATCTTTTTCCAGGGACCGGGTCTCGAGGACCTTGGCCGCGAGACTCTCGGCAGTAACGTTTAGTTCCCCGCCTCTAACGACTTTATTCAGCGTAATGTAACCCGCCCCGCCGATAGCTGCGCTTATCGCCATTAAAGCCACACACACCATAAATATCTTGATCCAGAGCGCAACGTTCAACCTTTTCATACCATAGCCCTTCGTCACTGTCGTAAACCCAAATGTCTCCTAATGAACCCTGTTATTTCTGTATTGTTCGATTAATTGCCCCGCCCGCTGAGCGAGGCTGGCGGCCTCGGGCTTAGTTATCTGTTCGTCGGCGCCCACAGGCTGCCCCTTATGGATCAGTTTATCGTTGATGAGTGATGAGAAGAGCACAACGGGCAACGCCTTGAGCACCTGGTCCTGCTTTACTGAATGACACAGGCTGTAGCCGTCCATTTGCGGCATTTCGATATCGGAGATGACAATATCGATGTAATTGTGAATCGGACGTTTCTCCTTTTGTGAAAGGGTTTTCAATTCCTTGAGGTATTCCCATGCCTCGCTTCCATCACTTGCCGCCCGAATAATGAAGCCGGCCTGTTCGAGCTTTCTGGAAAGAATTTTTCGGATCGGGGAAGAATCGTCCGCTATCAGCGCCTTGTAATGAAAATCGACGCTTACGGGAGTGATTTCGACATCATCTTTGATCGCATATTGAGGAATGAGTTCCCCTAGAATTTTCTCCATGTCGAGGATCAGTATGTTACGGTCCTCCATCTTGACAATGCCTGTAACCGAATTAGTCATGCCGTTCAGAATTTGGCCGGCAGGCTCTATGTGTCCCCAGACCAAACGATGGATATGGTTCACGCCCGAAACAACGAAAGCAAGGGTGAATTTATTGAATTCGGTAACTATGGTTAGCGGGTTTATCTCCTCTTCGGGTTTTTCCTTTCCGAGTTGGACCGTCAAATCTATAAGGGGGATAACCCTGTTTCGCGAAAGGAACGTCCCCAGAAAGCCCGGAGGCGCCTGGGGCAGAAAAGTCGGATTTGGCTTGCGAATAATTTCCACCACCTTGGCCACATTGATTCCGTAGCAGCCGCGGTAGACTTGCGCACCGATCATTTCATCGAGGTAGAATTCCACGATTTCCATCTCATTAGTGCCGGTGGCAAGAAGTATATTTGTGTTATTAGCCATTAAATTTTCCCATTCTAATCAGTGGATAGAGGTAATTTCTCGTAGTTCGGAGCCTGTTTTTCTCTACAGCATGATCCTGTCTAAATCCAGGCCACTCCGCTCATCGAGATCAACCGCGCGGTCGGATTTGGGGGATGGTCTTTACCTGAATCGGTAATTTTCATGAACTGTTTGGAATGATGAAGCCTTCCTGTTGGTTAATCATTCCGCATTCAGAGAGTATTTCGGCAGGAAACCTGAAAAAGTTAATACTAATTTTGCAGCAGCTTACCGCCGGTAAATCACTGCTGCCGGGAGAGGGCCGCAAGGCGGGATCGCAGATACGGCCCAAATGCTTTTCTGCCGACCATCTCCTGCTCCGCGAGGCTGTTCGGCCCCCGGATCAGGTCCGGGGCAAACTCTGAGGATGATTTTATCACCACAAAGAGCGTGAAAAATTGGAGCGTAGCGAGATGAAGGGCACGAAGAACTGCTTTTATTATCAATAAATCTTTCCAATCTTGCTCGAAGACCCAAAAACGCGATCGGTTTTCTTCAGTTTTCAAAGAGCTGCAATGGGTAGCGCAACCCATCCCTTCGACAGGCGAACTTGTCCTCGCTCTGCAAACTCCCTCCTTGCCATGACCAGTTTGTCCCCTGCAAATACAGGGCAAATACAGGAGGGGCCAGCGCAACTCCTTGATTTAACTGACACGTCCTCCGTGAATACAGCGGAAATGCAGGGAGACAGCGAAAAGCAGATAAGGACTGTGAACAGTTTTAAAAGTGCCACTCCCGCTGAAAATACAGCGCAGATGCAGCGGATTGAAGTTAGTGAGTAGTGGGTAGTGAAATTCTTAAATCCCCCAATCCATCGGTCCCTTCATTTCTCAATCCCTTAATTCCTCAATTTGTTCTAATCCCGCAATATCGTACCACTCGGTGCTTTGGCCCTGCAAAACGGCAACCAGAAGTGGCAATAGAAGTGGCAATAGAAGCGGCAATAGAAGCGGCAAAAAAACGCAGTTCACCACAGGGGCGGGTCACCCCGCTTCGCTTCTCGGGGCATCAAGAGAGCACAGCGCAGCCTTGGGCCGCAACCGAAAGAGTAAGCGCGATTCACAGCATATGGTTGGTCATAGACAGGTCATGGAGAGATCGCTGAGAAAAACGCAGTGAAACAACGGAGGAATGGCTATTTCTCATGACCTTGAAATACCCAAGAATTAAGAGATTGTGAATTGAGAGATTCAGGGATTAAATCCAATTCGGACCGCTCATTTGCGAATCCAAAAGGAACCACCATGAAAACTGGCATGGGGTAATTTTTTGACCAAAGGATCAAGTATATTCATTAACTCAGGATCCCTCTGAACAAAGAAGCTTGGAAACACTATATCCGGTTTAGATGTGGATAAAAGTAAAACCGCGAGCAAATACTGTTCAGTGTAAAACAAATTGATGAGTTTCGGTGCATAGTCCAATGGTAGAAATATGTCATGAAAATGGATCAAAACGCCCTTTTTGAGTTCTGGAAGGATATCTAAAAACACTGTTGTTACATCTGAATTCATGAAGCAACGATGTGATCCATCGATGAACAAAATATCATTGGAATTTAGCTTGTGAAAAATAGTGAGATCAACGCTTTCTAAATTACTGTAAAATATGTGATCTGCAATAGCCTCAATATTGGCTCTCGGATGTGGATCTATACAGATTATATCTGTACTTAAATTATTATCGCTAATAGCTTTACTGGCGAATTTTGTAGAATTTCCACATCCTATTTCATAATAATGCTTTGGTTTCATTAACGAAATTATGCAGTACAGTGCTAAAGCATCTAGTCCAGGAAAGGTTATGTTATTCCAAAAAGGATTAATGTCGTCTCCTGCCTCCAGTGGAATGCCTTCAAGATTGTGTTGAAAGTTCAACATTTCTTTTAAAAGGCTCCGGTATTGATTTTTGCTTTCGGATAATATATTTGCGATCTGTTTGTGTGGTTCGTGTCCGTATCCATACCTTGGAACGGGATTGATTGGGTAATCTAACCAGAGTGCCTTGTGCACCTTATTATCTTGTCTAAATAGAGACTTGATGGCTTCTTTCAGCAGTCTCCTTTTATATTTGAAATTCTCAAACATGAAAAGACCCTCGATTTTTGGCAAATTTTATTCATGGTAGGCCTATGGAATCTTTCCATATTCGAATCAAAAATACAAGAGAAAGGTCAACGGGATCGGTTTGGGCAGTTTCGGGATACGCCTCATTCACCGTAGTTGATGAACTCGTTCGCCCGCCCCTGCGTATTGGATGTCGTTCAGGCAAGTCTCACGGGAGTTTTGCGTGGATACATTTCTATGATTTCATCTTTGCTCTATTCCTGACTACTCTGCCCTTGCGTACGCTGATCCAGTGCGGTATATCTTCCCATACCGAGAAACTCCCATATGACAAACGGCTGTCAGCATGGGGAAAAATGTGGGCAACTTGCCGCCGTAAGGAGGGAACATGAAGAGACTGTTTGTATTGACATGTGCTGTTGTTTTTGCGTTCGTTTTCATCGGTACGGCCGCTGCAGACAAGAAGATCGCCTTTAAGAAAGGTGATGAAGTGTATGTCTGCGGGTGCGAAGGTTGTCCCTGTCTCACCATGTCCAAAAAAGCGGGTAAATGTGGCTGCGGAAAAGACCTGGTCAAAACCACAATCGACAAGGTAGTGAAGGGCAAAGCGTACGTGACGGTAGAGGGCAAGACGATGATCTTTAAAACGTCCGGCAAGTATGTCTGCTCCTGCGGCTCCGGCTGCAGTTGCGGCGCGATCAGCCAGAAACCTGAGGGGACATGCGCCTGCGGCAAACCCTTGAAATCCGCTAAAAGCGTGAAATAGCCCATTCATATCCGGATCGTCGAGCAGGGAGGTCCCTCACGGTTCCTCCCTCTCACACCACCGGGCCTACCGGCTGTTGTCGAAAAAGTGCTTCAAAGCTCGGTCTTAGGACGCTTTCAAGCAAAGTGTATTGTTTCGATTATTTTGCTCCTGCCCTGATAAGCAGTTCCTGCACCACTTTGTCGCCATTCTTAGAGGCGATCGTCAACGCGGTTTCGCCGCCTGTCGTCTTTGCATTGACGTCGGCCCCCTTGGCGAGCAGCGACTGCACGATTTCACTGTGGCCCTTCATGGAGGCAAGCATCAACGCGGTTTCGCCGGTGTCTATCTTGGCATTGACGTCGGCCTTCTTATCCAGCAGCGCCTGCACGACCGCGTGGCAGCCTTCCTGAGAGGCCAGGATTAACGCGGTCCAACCGCTATTCTGCTTTGCATTGACGTCGGCCCCCTTATTGAGCAATGTTTCCACGACCTCTTTGTGGTCCTTCATGGAGGCAAGCATCAACGAGGTTGTGCCGTCAGGCGTCTTTGCATTGACATCGGCCCCCTTGGCGAGCAGCAACTCCACGACCTCTTTGTGGTCTTGCACAGAGGCGCCCATCAGCGCGGTTGCGCCCGCATTGTTTCTGGCATTGACGTCGGCGCCCTTAATCAGCAATGCTTCCACGACCTCTTTGTAGCCGTTCAGAGAGGCAATTAACAACGCTGTTATGCCGTCAGTCGTCTTTACATTGACGTCGGCCCCGTTGGCAATTAAACGTTCAACGGCAGGTAGATCACCTCGCTTTGCCGCTTCGAAAAAATCTTCATTCACCTCAGCGATAGCAACGGTAGCCCATGAAGAGAAGACCACCATAAGCGCCGCCAGCATTTTTGCTTTGTAACCCCTTTGTCCTGAAACCATCCTGTTTCCCCCTTGTCGATATTCAAGGTCAATTACGCCGGTCTCGAATGAAAGCAGCGCCAGAATACACCAGAATTACTTGTCGAGCTATTTTCTTGATGCCGAGACGTGTTTGCGCCGGAAGGAAAACGTTAGACAAAGCGTACTGTCCATAGTGTCAAAACACCCTTTTGGACCGGTGCGGGTTTGCGCCATTGTCAAAACCTCGGAAACTGGACAAAATGACAAACGGCCGGGAACACATCACCGGACGCAAGGTTGAAAAGCCGCTTGAAGCCACTGGGGGCAGGTTCCCAGACTCACGGGCGCCTTTCAAAGCTCTTCTCTCTTACTTAGCCTACCAATATTGTCCTGAGAATGCCTCCTGCCGGCAGGCGCATACTGACCGGGTCAGAAGAATTCTGAGGCGAATCCTAGTGGACCCGCCTCGAAGGTATGGTTCTTGGGCATCCAAATTACGCCCGTGCACGCAATATGCACGCAATCAAAAGGGGCTACAGCTTATTTGCCCTAACCCCTTTATTTTACCGATGGGCCGCCAGGGTCTCGAACCCCGAACCTCCTGATTAAGAGTCAGCTGCTCTACCGTTGAGCTAGCGGCCCGGAAACGATGTTTATTGGTACGCCCGGCAGGATTCGAACCTGCGGCCTGCGGATTCGAAGTCCGACGCTCTATCCACCTGAGCTACGGGCGCTTCCAGGGAACCCCCATGATACCAAAGCAGCCCGGCTGAGTCAATCCGGAAACGATTCGAACTTGTCGTGAGCAGGCCGGCAGAATGCCGGCGCGGAACTAAACGCAATATGCGCTGAAATGAAAGGCAAAATCGGTTAAAATAAACCCTCGCCAAAATTCGGAAGGGAGAAGAGCTCTTAATCATGGCTTTCGTAGATCAGCAAGTTCGCAGGTTGCTCGGAAAGGGAATCCACCATTACGGGCTTATAGAAGACAGGGACAGGATAGCAGTTGGGGTCTCGGGGGGCAAGGACAGCATGCTGCTTCTGTGGCTGCTTCGCGAAAGGCTTCGACGCGTTCCGATCAGCTATGAACTTATAGCTGTCCACGTCGATCCTGGCTTCGATGGGGAATCGGCGGACCGGCTGGAAGCATTTTTCAAACAAGAGGGGTTCCGGTACGAAATCATCCCCACCGATCACGGTCCAAGGGCGCACGGGCCGGAAAATCGTGAAAACCCCTGCTTCCTTTGCGCCCGGCTACGGCGGTCCGTACTTTTCAGGAAAGCGCGTGAACTGGGTTGCCCGAAGATTGCACTGGGCCATAACCAGGACGATATGATCGAGACATTCTTAATGAACATCTGCTACGGGGCGCAGGTTGCGGGCATGATGCCGAAGCAGAAGTTTTTCGAGGGTGCAATAACAGTGGTGCGCCCTCTTGCGCTGGTCCCCGCCCAGAGTATACTCAGGGCGTGCAAGAACCTCGGATTGCCCATACTGCCGACAAACTGTCCTTCGGCCGCCAAAAACCAGAGGGCGGAAATCCGCAATATGCTCGAGGGACTTTTCAGGAAAAATTCCAAGGTTCGGGGAAATATTTACCATGCGATGAGCAACATCAACCTTGAGTACCTGCCAAAGGGACTTCCGGCCAGGGGCAGGCGAGGACTGAGGACAGAGGACAGAGGACTGAGGACAGAGGAGCGAGTCCCGACTTGACAGGAGGCGAATGAACCAGCAGATAAGAAGCCAGGAGAAAACGTTTTTCATAATCGACGGAAGCTCGTATATCTACAGGGCTTTCTATGCGATCCGGCGGCTGACCAATTCCAGGGGAATGGCGACCCAGGCCGTATACGGGTTCGTAACGATGCTTCAGAAGGTGATTCGCGAGCACAGGCCGGACTACGTCTGTGTCGTTTTCGACGCGCCCGGGCCGAATTTTAGGCATGCATTGTCCGAGGCCTACAAGGCTACTCGCCAGGTCACCCCGGAAGAGCTGATACTGCAAATCCCGTACATCAAGAAAGCTGTTCGATATTTCGGGGCGCCTCAAATGGAGATCGAAGGCTATGAAGCCGACGATCTGATAGCCACGCTAACCCACTGGGCTTCGGCGCGCGGGTTGGAGATCGTGGTGGTTTCAGGGGACAAAGACCTTCATCAGCTTATCCAAGATCCGGTGGTAAGGCAGTGGGACCCTCAAAAAGACCGGGTTTTTACCGAATCAGTCGTTGTGGAACGGTTCGGAGTAACCCCTGGGCAGATGGTGGACTACCTGGCGCTGGTAGGCGATACAACGGATAATATTGCCGGCGTGAATGGGGTAGGGGAGAAGACTGCCAGCCAACTGTTAAAGAAATGGGGTTCGCTTGACGGGATTTACGCGCACCTCGATGAGATATCCCCCGACTCCCTGCGGCGCAAGCTTTCGGCGGGCAGCCAGAGCGCCTATCTGTCGCGAGAGTTGGTCTCGCTTCGGTTGGATGTCTTGATAGACAAGGAGTTGGAGGAGTTTGCGCCTGCGCCGCCCATGCGGCAGGAGATGTTCAGACTCTGTGAAGAGCTCGAGTTCAAAACTATTCTCGATATGCTTAAGCGGGAATGGGGGGCGCCGGAAGAAGTAAAGCTCATTGACCCTGAGCCGTCCAGGCGGAAAAGGGCAGACCGGGTAATTCGGACCCGCGAAGAATTAGCTGAGCTGACCGGAATCGCGCAGACAAAATCGCTCATCGCAATAGAAATCGAGACCGGCTCTCAGAATGCCATGGACGCCGATCTCGTTTCCATCGCGCTCTGCTGGGATGATAACGCCGCGTGGTACATTCCGGTCGGCCACCATGGCGAATGCGGCATTCAAATGACAGCGGCCGAAGCCCTGCTCGGGCTTGATCCTATCCTCAGCGCCAGGACGGTAGGCAAGGCAGGGCACAATCTCAAATTTCAGTGGATGGTGCTCAAGAGGTATGGAATCAATCTCGAGGCCATGATTTTCGATACCATGATAGCAAGCTACCTGCTGGATCCAGGAGGACAAACGCATGCGCTCGATCGTATTTGCGCCGAGCACCTGGGCGAGGCGATATGCTCGTATGAAGACCTCACCGGCAGAGGCAGGGGCCAGGTAAGTTTTGTCGAAATCGACTTCGAAAAGGCGCTGGACTATGCGTGCTGTGACGTCGAGACATGCTGGCGCCTCGTGCCGGTTTTGCGGCGCAAACTTGAAGAAAACAAGCTGAAAGAGCTTTATGAATCTATCGAACTCCCGCTTACCGAAGTGCTGGCGGGCATGGAGCACACTGGAATCCTGGTCGATTCGAAAAAGCTGGAGGAGCTTTCCAGCGGGTTCGAGAAAGCACTGGATCAGAAGGCTGCGCTCATCTACCAGATGGCAGGCGAGGAATTCAACATTCAGTCGCCAAAACAGCTCGGATACATCCTTTTCGATAAGATCGGACTCCGGGTGCTCAAAAAGACGAAAAGCGGTCCTTCGACCGATACGAGTGTTCTGGAGGAGCTTACGCTGGAGCATCCGATCGCCGAGCAGGTACTGGGCTACCGCACCCTCTCGAAGCTTAAAGGCACATATGCAGACGCTCTTCCGAGGTTGGTTCGCCAGGATACCGGCCGCATTCACACCTCTTTCAACCAGGCAGTGACGGCCACGGGACGCCTGAGCAGCTCGAACCCCAATCTCCAGAACATCCCGATCAGGAGCGACGAGGGCAGGCGGATTCGCCAGGCTTTCATATCGGCGCCCGGACATATGCTCATGTCAGCGGACTATTCGCAGATCGAACTTCGCGTGCTTGCCCACTACAGCGGCGACAAAAGCCTGCTGGATTCCTTTAAAAATGATGAGGATGTGCACCGAAGGACCGCCGCTGAAATATTTGGCGTCGAGGTGACGGAGGTTAGCGCCGAGATGCGCAGGCAGGCCAAAATGATAAACTTCGGCATCGCCTACGGCATGAGTCCTTTCGGCCTTTCGCAAAGGCTTCGAATCAGCACCAAGACTGCAAAAGCGGCTATCGACCGGTACTTTGAACGCTACAGCGGGGTCCGGGGCTTCATTGATGAGGCGGTCCGCAAAGCGCGCAATCTTGGGTATGCTGAAACTCTGCTTGGGCGCAGGAGGGCCATTCCCGAGCTTCAGAGCCGCAACTTCTCCATACGACAGTTAGGGGAGCGGCTCGCTATCAACACTCCCATTCAGGGAACAGCGGCTGACCTCATAAAGAAAGCGATGGTCGATATTAGTCTGCGGCTCAAAAAGGAGAAGCCAGGAGCTCAAATGCTCCTTCAGGTTCATGACGAACTGCTCTTCGAGGTACCCAGTGAAAAAAGGCAGCCGGTTGAGGAACTCGTCCGGCGGGAGATGGAATATGTCCGGGTCCTCGACGTGCCTCTGAGGGTTGAGATCGGGTGGGGGGCCAACTGGACCGAAGCTCACGCGTGATTAAATACAAAAGGCCGCCCTCATTGTATGTGCGCGGCCCTTTTTTATCCGGGAAAAAGAACATCCTAGCTGGTCTTGGTCTTGTCCAGTTCACTTTTGAGTCTTTCGACTTCCTGTTTGTACCTTTCGGCTTCCTCTCTCAGTCTGGTGTCGTTTGAGGGCTCCAGGTTTTCCTTGTTTTTCGCGAAGGGGAGCTTATCCTTTACCTCATCGTAGCCGAGATAGGCGGCCATCAATCCGCCGAGCAGCAGGATAAGGGGAATCGCGCCTCCGATGAATCTGAAAACAGCATCATACCAGATAATGATGCCAAGAAAGCCGAGGAACGCCGCGGCGACACCACCCACAAAAACCTTCATGTCCTTCCTCCTTCAAATTGTTCGCGATCAGGTATAAATTGTTCAGCAGTTTTCGAAAATCGAGTCTCCGCCAATGCTGTCGTTTCGGGGGGAAACCGAAGCACAGAAAATAGCAGCCCCACTTGAATAATGCAAGCAGAAATTGCCGTTTTCAGCGCCATTTCCGCGTGCGCAAGTCGCTGAAGAGTGGTTCCAAAATCGGATTCATCCAGATCCATCTCCGCACACAGTGAGGCATCCAGGGGCCTGTGTTTCGGAACCATCCGGTTTCTTGCGGAATGACACCAGGGGTCCGCTTTTCTGTTGACTCTTTATACCTCTCATAAGTATAAGTAAAGATTGTAAAATACTTGCTGCGCCCGTATTATGATTGTGCGAGCTTTTTACAGGACTGCGTTTTCGCCCGCTTCGGCAATTACGCCCCGGACGTGGTTTGGACATCCCGCTCCGGCGGGAACGGACGGGGTGATCCCTAAGTGTATAGTTTTGCGTTCGTTGTGAGGATATAGCAGAGAAAATGTTCGATTCGTATTTGAATGGTGTGGAGAAACCCGGCCGCTATATCGGGCTCGAACTGAATGCTTACCGCAAAAGCTTTGAGAACGCTTCTATCCGCTTCGCCCTCGCATTCCCGGATGTCTACGAGATCGGCTTGAGCCATCTTGGGCTGCAGTTGATTTACCATCAGTTAAACCAGGCCGAAGGAGTAATGGCGGACAGGGTCTACGCGCCATGGCCCGATTACGAAGAAAAACTGAGAAATTCGGCTGAACCCCTCAGGGCGATCGAGAGCGAACGTGCTCTTTTCGAGTTCGACTTTCTGGGGATAAGCCTTCAGTACGAACTCAGCTATTCGAACATACTCACTATTCTCGATCTTGGCCAAATACCGCTCTATGCCCGTGAAAGGAATAACGCTCATCCTTTCGTAATCGGGGGTGGCCCATGTGCATTCAACCCGGAGCCGCTTGCCGATTTTTTCGATTTTTTCGTCCTGGGCGAGGCGGAAGAGGTCCTGCCCGAGATCATTTATGCGCACAGCGACTGGAAACGGAGCGGCGCCAGGTCAAGGGAAGGTTTTCTATCAGCGGTCAGAAAGATCGCCGGAATTTATGTCCCCTCTTTTTTCGATGTTTCCTACAATGAAAGCGGCGCCGTATCCGCCGTTGTTCCACGGTTTGCCGACTACACAGAAGTAAGGAAAAGAGTGGTCTCCAACCTGGACCAAACCTGCCCGATTCCCGAAAAACCGCTTGTGCCAATCATCGATATCGTTCACAACCGCCTTGGGCTCGAGATTGCCCGGGGCTGCACGCGTGGATGCCGTTTTTGCCAGGCGGGCTTCATCTATCGGCCTGTCAGGGAACGCCATCCTTTGTACGTGATCGATTCGGCAAGAAAGGCGCTGACTTCGAGCGGCTTCGAAGACGTCGCGCTGCTCTCTTTGAGCACGGGGGATTATTGCCAGGTACAGGATCTGCTGGGAGAGTTGGTAAAAGAACTCGCACCCCGCAAAATTGCTGTTTCGTTGCCGTCGATGCGGGTTGGCACGCTCACTCCCGAACTGATGGAGCATATCAAAAAGGTCCGCAAAACCGGTTTTACACTTGCGCCCGAAGCCGGGAGCGAGCGTCTTCGCCGGGTTATAAACAAGGGAATATGCGACGAGGACCTGCTCGGTACTGCCCAATCCGCATTCGATATGGGTTGGCGGCTCATAAAACTCTACTTCATGATGGGCCTTCCCAGTGAAACCGAGGCTGACCGTGACGCCGTTGTGGACTTGTGCCTGAGGGTCTGGGAAAAGGGAAAGAGCACCAGATCTTCTGTAAATATCTCAATATCCACTTTCGTCCCCAAACCTCTGACGCCGTTTCAGTGGTCCTCTCAGATGCCGAAGGCGCAGATAGAAGACTGCCTGCGAATGTTTAGGGAGCGGCTGAGAAAGCCCGGTCTGAGGCTTAAGTGGAACCTGCCCGGCAGCAGCATTTTTGAAGCGGTATTCGCCCGTGGGAGCCGGCGGTTGGGGGCGGCGCTCAAGCGTGCATGGGAGTTGGGGGCCAGGTTTGACGGCTGGAGCGAACACTTTAAGGAGGCCCTCTGGTATCGCGCTCTTGCGGAAACCGGACTTGGCGCCGCCTTCTATGCCGAGCGCCGCAGGGACCGTGATGAAATCCTTCCGTGGGATCATCTCTCGGCGGGTGTTTCGCGCGAGCACCTGTGGAATGAATATGAAAAAGCAATGGATGAAGAGTTCACCCACGACTGCCGCCGGGGGCGATGCACGCTGTGCGGGGTCTGCGATCATGATGGAATTCTTCCTCGTATACATCAGGAACCCATCATGGAGTTCAAGCCTGGAAAGCCACCGGACAGCGATGGTGGGTCCTGCGTTGACAGAGAATTTCTCTACAGGGTGATTTATTCAAGGCTTGGGAAATCGCGCTTTTTCGGACAACTTGAGATGGCTGCCGCTTTTGAGAGGGCCATCAGGCGTGCGGGTCTCCCGGCGGCTTTCAGCAAAGGCCACCACCCACATCCGAAGATCTCATTCGGCGAGGCCTTGCCGCTCGGAATGGAGACCATAGTCGCCGAGGCTTACGTCGCGCTGAGCGAAGATATGGCGCCTGCGTTGTTTCGAGAGCGCCTGGACCGGCAATGCAACGGGGTCATCAAAATCAGCATGGTCAGCCGGGTGGATAAAAAACCTGTCTCCGGCCTCCCGTGCAGGGGCGTTTACCATGTCTCGGGACTCAATCCCTTCGTTGTGCGTCATCTGCTCGATACGTGGCCGAGGTCCGGTGACAATATGCTGACCAAGAAAACTAAAAAGGGCCAGGTGACGGCTCGCCTTGGACATATACTTCTCGATCTGCGAAAAGCCGGAGAAAACTCCCTGGAAATGGATATTTACGAAACACCGGTTTTATGCTTCAGGCCGAAGGCGATTCTTGAAAATATGGCAGGCTCTCAAGCATGGAGTCTGGAACATTGTTTGATCTGCAAAATTGGCTCATACCGCATGGAAGTCCTGCAGGGGAACGACAATGTCGGCAGAACTAATCATTGACAGCAATGCATTTGAAACCCGTGTAGCGTTGGTTGAAAACGGGCAAGTCGCCGAACTCTATGTTGAAAGGAGCTCAGACCGGGGGATTGCCGGAAACATTTACAAGGGGCGGGTCGTACGGGTCCTGCCGGGCATGCAGGCTGCCTTTGTAGACATCGGTCTCGATAAAGCGGCTTTTTTGTATGTTAGCGATATTTATAGGCCAATGGGCGAAATAGAACAGCTTTTTATCTCATCCTGCGAACACGAAGCCGCAGACGCCAAACCAAACGGGGCTATTGAAAACGGCGGCTGCGAATACGGTGAATCGGACTTTCGCCATGCCTATGACGGCATTCCCATAGAGGATCGGCTTCAGGAGGGGCAGGAGATTCTCGTGCAGGTAGCCAAGGAGCCCATTGGAAGCAAAGGGGCAAGGATAACGACTCATATAACACTGCCCGGCAGGAACCTCGTCTTCATGCCCACGATGGACCGCGTGGGCGTTTCCCGCAGAATTGAGGACGAAACCGAGCGGAAGCGGCTTCGCGAGATAATGTGCGAAATAAAACCGCCTTACCGCGGTTTTATCGTTCGCACCGCCGCCGAGGGCGTTGAAAGAGAAAAGTTCCAGTCGGAGTCCGATTTCGTGGCCAAACTTTGGCAAACGATTCAGCGCAGGTCCGAAAACGCCTCCGTGCCTTCCCTCATCTATCAGGAGCTGGATATAACCCTTCGTGCGGTTCGCGATCTTTTCACCAAGGAAGTCGACAGGCTCGTAATCGACTCTGAGGCCGAGTACCGAAAAATTCTGAATTTCACCGAGACCTTCATGCCCTCACTTCAAAATGAGGTGGAACTACACGAAGGCGATGAACCCATTTTCGACGCCTACGGCATTGAAATGGAGATCCAGAGGGCGTTGAGCAAGAAGATATGGCTCAAATCGGGTGGATACATCGTGATAGAATCTACCGAAGCGCTTACGGCGATAGACGTCAACACAGGCAGGTATGTCGGGAAACGCAACCTCGAAGAGACGATCCTTAAGACGAACCTGGAAGCCGTAAAAGAGATCGCTTACCAGTTGAGGCTGCGGAACCTTGGCGGGATCATTATAATCGACTTTATAGATATGGAGAAAGAAGCCAACCGGGAGAAGGTCTGGAACGCGCTGCGGGACGCCACATACAAGGACAAAAGCAAGTCCAACATCCTGCGAATGTCTGATCTCGGTCTGATCGAGATGACGAGAAAGCGCACCAAGGAAAGCATTGGACAGGTGCTCTGCGAGCCATGCTTTTACTGTGATGGTGAAGGATACCTCAAATCCAAGCAGACCATATGTTATGAAGTTCTGAGGGACCTGGAGCGGCAGAAAAGGGATTTTTATGGCAGAAAAGTCCTCGTTATGGCGCATCCGGAGGTTGCCGCCATGTTTTACGACGAAGAACGGGGGGCTCTCGAACGGGTCGAGGAGAGCCTGCACGCACTTGTCTCAGTCAAAGCGGACCTGAACCTCCACCTCGAAAATTACGATATTGCGCTGCTGGAGAGTGAATGATCCTATGAATTGGAATATCTCGAACAATCTCTATAAGGAAGCCTGCAAATTGATGCCTGGAGGCGTGAACAGCCCGGTTCGTTCCGGCAGGGCGGTGGGCTTCGAACCCCTCTTTATAAAAAAGGCCAACGGGTGCCATATCACCGATGAAGACGGCAACGTCTATATCGACTACGTGGGATCATGGGGACCGCTTATCCTTGGCCATTCGCATCCTGAGGTTGTGGCTGCCCTGAGAGATGTTGTCGACAGGGGCACCTCCTACGGGATTCCAACTCGACTCGAGATCGAGATGGCCAGGAAAGTGGTGGAGATGGTCCCGGCCATTGACATGGTCAGGATGGTAAATTCGGGGACCGAGGCCGCCATGAGCGCCATCAGGCTTGCGCGGGGATATACCGGGCGAAAAAAGATTATAAAATTCAACGGCTGCTACCACGGCCATGCAGACTCGCTTCTCGTAAAGTCCGGCTCCGGCCTTATGACCTTCGGTATCCCTGGAACTCCCGGGATCCCCGAGGAAATCGTAGAGCACACGATCTCGCTGCCTTACAATGACCTGGAGGCGGTGCGCCAAGCCATGGGGAGCGTGGGGGAAGAGGTTGCTGCGATTATTGTGGAGCCTGTGGCGGCAAACATGGGGGTCGTGCTGCCCAGAGTCGGATATCTGGAGGGGCTGAGGCGAATTTGCACCGAACACGGATCGCTGCTTATCTTTGATGAGGTGATCACCGGTTTCAGGATAGCCCCCGGGGGCGCACAGCAGCTTTTTGGGGTTATGCCCGATCTGACCTGCCTTGGGAAAATTATTGGCGGCGGGCTTCCGGTTGGCGCATATGGAGGGAAAAAAGAGATAATGGAGCACGTAGCCCCTTTAGGTCCAGTTTACCAGGCTGGAACTCTTTCCGGGAACCCCCTGGCGATGTGCGCAGGGTTGTCGATGCTCAACGTGCTCAGCCGAGGTGGGATTTACGAGCAAATTGAGGAAATGAACACCTACATGTGCGTGGGGCTGGAGGAAGCGGCCAACTCGGCAGGTGTTCCAATGACGATCAACAGAATTGCCTCGCTTGGGTGCGGGTTCTTTACCAAAGGGCCGGTTATCGATCTGGAAAGCGCAGCCAAATCCGATACCGAATCGTATGCTATCTTCTTCCGTGAAATGCTCAAAAGAGGCGTTTACCTTGCCCCCTCCCAGTTTGAAGCCTTCTTTGTCAGCGCGGCTCATGAAAAGGAGGATATAGACCGCACGATCCAGGCTGCATTCGATGCTCTGAAGGTTGTCGGGCAAAGTTGCCCATCGGGTGAACGCGAAAAGGTTTGACTGAAAAGTGCTTGTGTGGTAGTATAGTATGTGAACATTTGCACAAGAATGCAATGAAAAAAGAAAACAAGAAAACGCTCATGCAGGCCGTCATGGCCAGCACTATCGGATATCAGGTGGCCTTTGCGCCCTTTATCGGGATTGCGATTGGAGTTTTCCTGGATTCGAAGCTTGGGACCTTTCCATATCTTACAGTGATGTTCCTGATCGTCGGAATAGCCGCGGGCGGCCTGAATTATTACCGTTTCGCCAAGCAGCAGCAGGAAGAGGACAAGGATCGAAAGAAATAGTGAGTGAAGCTGTCGAGAGCGAAAAGCTCCTGAGGCGAATTGAGCTGGTTTCAGCAATTTTGCTGTTAGCATTTACGTTTGCCGCTCTCATTTTGTTTCCATGGAAATGCGCATCGGGCGTTTTTTTAGGCGGCAGTATCGTCATTGTAAGTTTCCAGGTCCTCAAATGGCAACTCAGGCGCGCGTTCCTTAGACCTGGGAAGCTTCCCAGCACAGCGGGCCTTTTTGTGAGCTATTACCTTCGTTTTTTGGCGACCCTTGTTCTGGTCTTCTTCGGGCTGTATCTGGGATTGGCCACACCTCTCCCGTTTCTGGTCGGCCTTTCCATTATGGTTTTAAGCATCGTTTTGGTCGGGGCATTTGAATACATTATGATGAAAAAGGGAGAGAGTTAAGCTTATGGAACATCCTATCCTTTTCATAAACCTTATTCTGGAGAAACTGGGCATCCATGTGCCTGCCCAACCACATAGTTTTGCAGACCAGTTGCTGCAGCCACACGTTACCTACACGTGGGTAATCATGTTGCTGCTGGTGTGTTTGAGCGCTCTTGCCGCCCGCAGCCTCAAAATGGTTCCCGAGGGTGGACAGAATTTCTTCGAACTGGCGATAACGGGCATTGAAGATTTCATGATCGGCGTCACTGGCGAGGAAGGCCGCTTCATGTTTCCACTCATCGCCAGCCTCGGGTTTTTTATCCTTTGCAGCAACTACCTGGGAGTGATTCCGGGATTTGCTTCTCCTACGGCTAATCTCAATACCACGGCTGCGTGCGCGCTGATTGTCGTCTTCATGACCCACGTGCTCGGAGTCAAATTCCATGGGGTTAAATACATAAAGCATTTCATGGGGCCTGTGTGGTGGCTCACACCGCTTATCCTGCCCATAGAGATAGTCAGTCACCTCTCAAGGATCCTCAGTCTGTCGATCCGTCTTTTCGGAAATATATTTGGTGACGAACTGGTCCTTAGCATCCTTTTCTTCCTGGCAGGGCTCTACCTTGCGCCCGTGCCGATGATGTTTCTGGGGCTTTTTACCGGGTTAGTCCAGGCTTTCATTTTCTGCCTGCTATCGATGATGTACTTTGCCGGCGCAATAGAGCACGCCCACTAAACAGGCGAAAACTTGGCGACCAAGACCATGTTCGCATATTCTTTATTTATTCAACCAAAGACAAGGAGGGTTTGTTTCATGAAGAAAGTTGGATTTTTCACTACACTATTGGTCCTCGGTCTTTCCTGTGCGGCTTTCGCTGCTGATGGCGACGCAAAATCCTCGGCCGTTCAGTTTTTTAGCTATGCAGCCCTTGCGGCAGGCTTGGCGATAGGCATTGCAGCCCAGGGATGCGGCATCGGCCAGGGTATAGCGGTAAGAGGCGCTGTCGAAGGTATCGCACGCAATCCTGAAACCTCCGGTAAGGTTACAGTCACTATGCTGATCGGTCTGGCCATGATAGAGTCCCTTTCGATTTACGCGCTTGTTGTCGCACTGATCCTGATCTACGCCCACCCGATATCATCCTCGATCGGGGCTTTTGTGGGTCTGCCCAAGTAGAGCAGAAGAATTCGGATTTGAGCAGAGGGCAATCGGCCGGACCGGGCGCCCTCTGCCTCATGCTCTGCGGCAGGCCTTTTTGTGGCGCCTAAATGTGAATAAAATCACATATTTGGAGCCTATTGCTAACTGGTTTTTGTATCTGAGGTTATGAAGTGAAATTTGCCAAAATCCCTATGGCGACAATAGTCAGGCTCTCGATCTATATGCGTTTGCTTAAAGAGTTGCTGGATAGTGACGTGGACGTCATATCCTCGGAGCGCCTGGCAAAGCAGTGCGGCGTGAATCCAGCCCAAATCCGGAAGGACCTGGCCTACTTTGGAGAATTTGGAGTCAGGGGGGTAGGATACAGGGTAAACGACCTTGTCAATCAGATCAAGGGCATTCTAGGGTTAAACCGCCCCTGGAACCTCGCAATGGTGGGACTTGGCAATCTGGGATCGGCGCTGGTGCGTCACGGGAATTTCGTAAAGCATGGGTACGTCTTCACGGCGGCTTTCGATGTCGATCCCCAGAAGGTGGGGAAAAGGCTCCCCAATGGGCTTGTGATAAATCATGTCAGCGAACTTGAAGATGTCGTAAAAGAGCGGGAAGTCCACGTGGGAATAATTGCGACTCCACCCAGCGATGCCCAAAGCGTCGCCAATCAACTCGTGCTGGCCGGCATAAACGGCATTCTCAACTTCGCTCCCGTACAGATCCAAGTCCCGGATTGCTGTCATGTTGAAAATGTGGATTTTACGATAAAGCTCGATTCAATTGCATATCATCTCTCGTTCGGAGATTGAGACAATACCCGCCTTGCTTTGAATGGGGCGGGACGAGCCCGCCCCCTCTTCCGAAAAGTCTTGGTGGGCTGCGCTCCGCTTAGCCCAATCTGCAGGTCTTTTCATGGTTTCAGGGCAGTCCAAAGGGACATGAATAACTGACTCCAAAAGGCAGAGATGGCTCTGTGCCTTCCCTCACTGTCAAAAGTAATTCCCTCTTGCATCAGTGGTTCCCCGGGAAGAAAGTGTGGCTCACCCAGACGAGAATGCCCAGGAGTACGATGCCGAGAACGATACTCCATCCTATCAGCTTCTTTTCCACCGGGAGAAGAGGCTCAAATTGCATAGTTTTCATTTCATCGGCCAATTTGGGTTGTTCATTCGCCATATGCGCTCCTTTCGTTACGCTCGCCGGATACACCGGGCGCAACGGGAATTGAAGATTGTTCATTCGCCATGTGGATTGCCCTCCTTATCCCACCAGTGGTGGTTTCACACCGTGGAAAAAGATCCATGAAATGAACAGTCCGATCCAGATGATGAACCCGAAAAGCGAGATCACATACACTGCGGCCAGCTTGCCGATGCCCTCTTCCCATAGTTTCTTAAAATTCGACACAAGACCGATAGTTAAAAAGGTCAAGGTGAAGAAGATTCCACGGAAAACATTGCCTTGATTGGTGGCGGACTTCGCTCGCGCCATGATGCTCCTGGGGCCCTCAAGCTGTTGGTTCAGGCGCCCGAGTTGCGCTTTGTCCTTTGCGATCTTGTCTTTCAGCACCTCTGGGTTCTCTTCCAGCCATTTCTTTACAGTGTCGTCTTTCAGGTTTGCCCCGGCAGTCTCGTCCTGGCTCCAGGCAAGCAGCGCCTCTTGGGCTGTCACTTGTTTGCTCAGAGAGGCAGCCTGGTCTCCGATGGCAGTTAAGCTCTTGGACGCCGGCACACAGATCCAGAGAATTACGGCGAAAGTCACGACATAACCGATGACAAACTTGGGGAACCTCTCCCAGATCTGGACCGGCCGGAATTTCTCGCCAGGCCTGCATTCGATCACCGAGCACCAGATGATGGCAAGAACAAAGGCCCATATACCTATAAAGACATCAATGAAGACTTTGACGGTCGTTGCAACGCCCATGATCCAGCCTTCTTTATAGTTTACCCCTTCGACTGCCAAAGCCTTAGCGCGAACGAGCGAGTCCGCGACTGCTCCGGAAGCTACGGCAGCCCCGTCGGTCTTGACGGCCAGTCCCATCCACGCGCCGGCCACCATGGGCTCGCGATAGAGGAAATGCTCAGCGAAGAAGGGAAGCACAAGCAACTCGACAACGGCGAAGATCACAACGAGAGATGAAACCATGATGGGCACCACCGGTCTGGCCTTGATCGCACCGCCTGTGGCGATTGCAGCCGATACGCCGCAGATCGATATGCCAGAAGCGAGGGGCGCAGACCATTCTCTGCTGAATTTGAAGTATTTCCGGGCGATGAAAT
>PLSV01000261.1 GCA_003165235.1 Syntrophobacteraceae bacterium | reverse complement strand
AATGCCGGAATGGCAAGGCAACTAGAGAAGAAGCCCCTGCGTTTGTATCGGCTTTGAAAATCGAGGTTTCAAAGGGTTTTATGCGGATCTGCCTCATGAGTCAGGCATCCAGTCCGCCGAGGGAAAAACCAGGAGCGAACCTCTAAGGTCAGGCAGTCTTCCCAAGGGAGAAAGGCAATACTCCAGCATGATGCGGAAAAACTCATTATGAGACGTATAAAGCAAATCAAAACCACTAACGGAAAGGGGACCAATATGGAAAGACGTGGACTCACTCATTGCTTTTGTTTCATTTTGCTGGCAACAGCCCTTCTGCTCGCAGCGCGCCCTATCAACGCGCAGTTGGACCCTGCGGCTCCAGAGCTAACGCTGTGTTCGGGGTCCTACGCGCTATGCGCTGCCGCCACCTGTAAGCTCACCGGTCAAACATTTCCGGGAACCGAATTTCCGGAGGCAGTATGCCAATGCCCCGTTCTCCCTGGCCCAGCCTTGGCAAACGTGAATGGAGGGAACATGCAAGGCGACTGCCTCCCTCCGGTGGACCCGGGAAGTAAAAGGCTCGGTGTATGGTCGCTTTTTTGGCCCAATTTTAACATTCCGCAAAAGGTTAACGGCGCTTGGCGCGAGAACGTTCGCGCGCTGCCGCACAACTGTCCAAGTATTATAGGTAACGAACAGGTGCTCTTCGGGCAATGCTTCAGTTACTCGTGCAGGAATGTCAGAAAAATAAACATGGTCCTCATAGCCGATTGTTACTGCCCGGCGCAACAAATCAGCGACCCGAACAAAGATCAGTTCGCCGTCCAGGCCGGCCAATGCAAAGAGAGCGTTTGCACACAAATTCCCGTCGGGGCGCCATTTATTGTTCCAGGAAACTTTTGCAATAAGGAAGGGTGCTCGGGCCAAAATGGCCAATGAGCCGAGCATCACGTTTGCTCTCCCCCGAAGATTCCTGCGCTGCTGAACCTAAAAGTCGCAGGGGTCTGCAGGATGCGACTGATGCAATGTTCCTGCCTCCCTAAATATATGAATTAGAAAGACAATAAGATGTACCCTTGAGCGGGTCGTCGCGGGGCATGAAGGGAGTGCGTCTCGGGAGTAGAGTTGATGTCTGGTAAGATTACTGGAATCCGAAGGCGCATGAACCTGGTGCTAAACTCTTATAAAAATACGTTTTTGCCACATAATCCAAGCGGTTATAAATATGGACAGAAGGATCTCCATCGGGTGGAGCAAAGATGCGGCGCCCCATTTTATAATTGGAACGGAGAAGATTCCGGACAGGTTCATGGGCGGGAGCATGGCGCCGAGAATTTGAGATAGCATATAGAGGGCGATTGGATTCAGGCCGAGGATGATAAGCGGTTTCGTGCATCTTGAAAAACCAGCGATATCGATAAACCAGTAAAAGAGCGCCTGGCAGACAAGCGCCAGTCCTGCCATGAATATACTGAAGGTGCTCGTCCATATGCTCTTGTTTATCGGCAGCCAATTGCTCAATATCTGGCCGGCGATGAGCAGAAGCACCCCGAAACAGAGCATTCCGGCTGTTTTTCGGCGCTCTGATGCGGAAGATCTCAGCCACTGACCCGTAAGCACGCCAAAAAGGGTGGTGGCGATCGCTGGAATTGTGCTTACGATTCCTTCCGGATCCCACTTCCCATCATAATATGGCCACATGTACCCATCCAGAAAACGCGAATCGACCCATGCGGCGAAATTTTGTCCTGGTTCGAGCACGCCGCTGCCGATTCCGGGGACGGGGACGAACCGCATCATCACCCAGTATGAGGCAAGCAGGGTGATAAGCCATGCAATGCGGCCTCTCAACCCGCATTTCAGCACAATCAGCGAAGCAAAAAAATAACAGACTGCAATTCTTTGCAGCACCCCGGGTATTCGGATATTTGAGAGCTGGAATGACGGGAAGCTGTTGAGAAGAAGCCCAAGTACGAACAGGATGACTGTTCGTCTTATAATGCGAAGCTCGAACGCCTTTTGGGAGATGCGGTCCTCCTCACGCTCGGCAAACGAAAAAACAAGCGATACCCCTACGATGAAAAGGAAGGAAGGGAAAACGGTGTCCGCAAAAGTCCAGCCATTCCAGGCGGCGTGTTCCAGAGAGGAAAAGATCGCACCGTCGTCGCCGCGGCAGTTGACCAGAATCATCAAAGATATCGTAAGGCCACGAAAAGCATCCAGCGAAGACAGCCGTTCTTTTTTCGGAGCGATATCAAGACTGGCAGCGGTACGATTAGACGCAAGGCAGCTCATCGAATTAGCCCCCCTCAAGTTTTCTTTCATCCCAATTGTTCAGGCAAGAAATAAGGGATTCTTGACGCCGGATAAATTGAGCAAAGATCCTGCCAATTGTGCTGAAAATGGCTCAGGAACGGGATTAGGTAGCGGGATTGCACCTAAAAAGCTCTAAATATTGGCACAAATATGTACAGTGTTGGTTGGGTGATACCAAATTGTGCCAACGTAGGGTCAAGTTACGCAAAACATAGAGGAATCAGGCCACGGAAGCTTTTGGTAATTTGCGTTCAGGTTAGGCCCTGTCGATGGTTCGACTGCGCTAACCCCATCCATTATGGTTGCCGGATGGCATTTCCGGGTCCCTATTCCCGTCATGCCTACCTGAATTCGAAAATCAGCCGGAAATAGTTATTGAGGTGGGCGCCTGGTTTCTTTCGAGCTTCTTCGGAAACTATCTCGCAGGGTTCCTCGGCTCGTTTTGGGAGCGGATGCCAAGAGGAGCCATCTTCCTGATGCTAATGGCGCTGGGCATCGGCAGGGCCTCGCGATTTGGATGCACAGGCGTTCGCTTGAGAGGGTCGTTGCGGGGCATGACAGGAGGGCTTCTCAGGAGTAGAGTTGATGGCAAGCAGGGCTGTGAGCATAGCATACTTTTCAGCAATACTTTCATTCGCTCGAGGATTTTGCTATCTTTTAAGTAATTGCTTGTTCCGCACACCTTTTCATGGAGGGAGTGGCATGGCTGAAGCGGCAACATTGGAGAGGCTCCAGGAGTTGGCAAAGCAGCTTTCAGCAGTCGACAAGATTCGACTCATTGAACGTCTTGCGCCACAGATCGAGTACGAACTGAAGTCTTGCAATCCTGCTGAGCGAAAACCGCTGCGAGGCCTATGGAGAGGCGTGGATCTATCCGAAGAGGATATTGCTCAGGCACGGCGGGAGACGTGGACCGAGTTTCCTCGTGAGGATGTCTGATGCCGGACTATATTACAGATACTCATAGCCTGATCCGGTATTAGGAAGTTTTTACGCGGCCCAAGTCCATCCAGCGATACGGCTTGCAGTCGGACAGGCAATCAAGGGGAAAATCACCGGGATAATCCATAGCCCACAGTCGCGTGGTTGCATTCGCTGCAGCCGGGCGTTAGGCTCCATTTTACAAGGATTTTTTGGACCTCGGCCAAAAGCCAAGGAGGTGCAGGTTACAGTACGCAGTAGTAGATAATCAATGCCGTGAGCCATTCCCCGGCGGTCGTGGCAGTTGCCCAATATGTGTATCTGGCATGGCAGCTAAGTGTGGATCGCGGAACATGCATCATTGGGGGCATTATGGCCGCCACAATTGTGAGCCCTGGTGGGAGAACGAGACCTCATATCATCGCTCGTTGAAGAATCTATTCCCAGAGGACTGCAGGGAAGTCTCTCACACAGCCTCAGACGGAGAGGCGCACCGTGCAGATATATAAAAACTCCCACAGGCATAGTGATCGAGCTACAGCACTCCAGTATGACCGACGCTGAGCGCATATCCCGCGAGGCCTTTTATCGTAATCTGTTCCCTCTCTTCCCTTCCAGTCCTCTGAAGGTCCTGTCCGGTGTTGAGGGCGGGAAAAGCAATGTTTTCAAGCCTTCGAAAATAGGCCCCAGTATCCCCTAACGGTCCGGCTTTTGTTCATGAATCGATAGTTCCAGGCAGGGGCTCCATCCATGGGTCTCAAAAGAGCAGCGCTGCCGGACATGTCTGAAAATTCCCCCTTTTGTGTAAACTAAGATGAGTCCCTGATCGTCCCATAGGTTGCTATGAAAAGGGCAAAGATCATTTGCCGAGGGAAGGCGGCATTGCGACGAGATCTGATGAATCTTGAGGATAGCCGTCGTCGCGCCGGTGTTTTTGGGGATGCTCGGCAAGCGGCCCCAGGTTTTGCAGCACGCCTGGGCAGTGGCTTCAACGGTGGTTTTCAAGCTGGTCACTTTGGCCTTATTACGGTTATCCATATTGTCAAGGCCGTGGCTTCTCTGTCTACATTCGGTATGCTACAAAATATGGAGGTCAGTCGGATGAAAAAGGGAAAGTTATTTTTTATTATCTTACTTGGAATCCTTAGTGTGGCGTCGGCCTCCTGGGCTCAAACAGTGTCCCGGCCTGAGGGGGCGACGAACAGCCGTGACGCGGATTCTCCAGTAGTGAACGTGTATGGCCCGGATGTGCTAACCGATTTGGCGGGGCAAGCCATCCAGGAAAAACGGCCTGATGTCGTGATCGTACAAAATTATAAATCCCTCAAGAACAAAGTGTTGATTGAAGGGACGACCGGGTCCGGCTATATGCCGCTCTCACCTAAAAGAGTGGGCCTTTTGCAGGCGGCAAAAGCCAGGGGGGGAAGCGTTTATTCGGCGCTTTGCAGCGAACAAAAAAGAGTGATCAAAAAGACGGTTGGAATGAAAAAGGTCGTCCATCGCGTTGAACGGAGAGAGTACCGAACTGAAACCAGGGAATATTATGTCCAGCGGATATATCCCCCTCCACCGGCCGTTTACGTCCCTCCGGCAGGTTTTGGGTTCGGCATCGGCGGCTATCATGGGTTTTATGGTCATAGAGGCTATGGCAGGTGGGGATACGGCCGTTATCCTTACTCCCACTACCGGGGATGGAGAGGACACCGGTCTTTTCACACGGCTCACAGAGGTCATTATCATTCAGGGTCCTTCCACCGAGGCCATAGATAGAGACCGGCATAAAGTGATGGAAGCTGCATATGAATTTCCCCCTTTCCTTGAACTGTAGAAAGATTGGGAGATGATCATGGCATTTTGATTAAAGCAGGACGCTCACAGGAAGCAGCATGAGGAAGCTCAGTCTCTTTGCCGCTTAGCCTCGAGGACGGACTTTATGTTTTGGCAAACTGTACGGGCAAAGGAATTGAATTTCTCTGCATGGGCCAGGGAGGGCGTTCCATTTGGGAGAAGTCCAAGATTGCCAGGATAGCGGGCATCTACATAAAGTTTGTCCAGCATATCGATGAGCAGAAGGTCGGCATCAATTTCGACGTGAGGCTTCACGATCTCAAGGAGTCTCTCCAGGCTGTGCACCCTGACTGAGTCAAGTTCATACTCCTCAATTGCCGCTTTAAGCGACTTTTCAACAGCCTGTTGAGCATGGAAAGCAATCATGTGTGTCAGGTGTTCATCCCGCCCAATTCGTTCGATAACGCAAAGACCGTCCTATGCGGCTTTCAGCCACTCTTCAGTGAGCTTTTTCATACAGAACCTCGCCGCGTTCCGCGATCTCCCTGGCGAACATGCTCCCCTGCCGGATGAACTCCTCGTGCATCGGTTTTGTGTGAACAATCAGGTCTATCGGTATGCGCTTTTTAATTTCCCGCAGGACCGAGGACACGCGATGATAATGCTCCATGTTCTCTTCAAAGCTCTGAGGCATGGAACGGTCATCGGTAACAACGAGAAGATCGATGTCGCTGTTGAGCCCTGGAGCGCCGCCACCGTAGGAGCCGAAAACAATCACCTTTTGGATATTGCCGTCTTCGGCTAACCTGGAAAGAATCTCCTGTCTTATTTCCTCCGGAATCATAGGATCGGCTCTCCCCGGCCTTCTTCCATCCAATCCAGTTAGCTGTTCCCGCTACAGCGGACGCCACGCACGCAATGTTCTACTTTAGCCATAGAGTGGAAAGAATTATATCATACGGCAATTCAATCATAGGAAAAGATTTTACGTTGTTGGACCAGGCCGGCCTAAAGTGAGCAAAGGTGACTGTCTCCACCGTGGATGCTGTCGCCCTATTCCAGACATTAATCAGGTCTTGTATCCGGGAGGAACCCACCCTCCGGGATCGCACCTGAGCACCAGATGCTCTTTAAAATCCGATGTGTTTTCTATTATCTCCTCGATGCGGAACGGCTCGACCAGGCCCCGCTTCCAGACTTTTTGCTCCACTACCCCTATCACAAGATACTCATTTCCGACCACATCGGGGTAAGACGCCGAGAATATCTCCGCCATGACACTCTCGAGATCATCCTGGTGGGCGATTATAAACTCGCATTTCGGGCAGTAGCGGCAGGTCTTGCCTAAGTTAAGAAGGCCGTATCCATCCACGTGGATGAGCAGAGGGAATTTTCTCATGTAAGTGATTCGGCTGCATTTCGGACACTTGCTCCATCGCATGTACGAGAATGGATTCAGAGCGAATCGATAGCGTGGACGTAATTTTCCTAATCGTTTTTTTGCCATGACCGGCCGGCTTTCTTATGTGGTGAATTGATGGCCCCTGCATTTGGGGCGGCCGAATTCTCTCCGTGCATTTTTTCAGGCCGCAATTCTTCATCGGCTGCTTACTCCTCTATCGCATATCCAACCCGTCGTTGTTGAGCCATCGAGCGCCGCCCGCGCAGGAGCCGAAAACGATCTCCTTCGGGATATCTCCGCCTTAACGCGAGTGCGCAAGTTCAGTACTGCTAACCGTCGCCAGAGGCCATTTTCCAGCGCTTCTTCGAATTCGAGTTATGAAGCTGTTGCGCTGCTCGACGATCCCGTAGACTGTGTCCGGCAAAAATGTTAAGAGTCACTACATTCTGTAGCGCCCGGAATTGCAAGGCGACGACAGGGACAAATCCGATACGGGGCCATTCTAACATGCCAAGCCCGCCCTGCAGCGCTGGCTGCGTCCGGCTTGTGGTCCGCTGAATCGGCGCGGGATCTCGCCCAACATGATCACAACGACCACGCTGCTGGCTTCAGCAGCCATGGGGCTGTGGCTGTGCGCCGGCTCCAGTGTCTCCTTCCTTTCACTTCCGGTCTTCCTATTTGTGCGTATGGCCGCGGACGCCCTGGACGGGGTGATGGCCAGGGAGCTCAACCTCTGCTCCCCGTCCGGGACGATGCTTAACGAGATCGCTGACGTTGCGGCGGATGCCCTCCTCTACCTCCCCTTCGCCCTGCTGCCAGGCGTCAATCATTTTCTGCCCGTCGCCGCAGTTGTGCTTGCAATGGTCAGCGAACAGGCTGGAGTCGCTGCTGTTTTGATCGGCGCGCCTCGGCGATATGATGGGCCCATGGGCAAGAGTGACCGGGCCTTGGCCTTCGGCGCGTGCGGCCTCGCCTGTGGCCTGGGGTTGACAAGTCCAGCGATCTGGAATGTGATTTTCGCGGTGATCATCGCCCTGCTGCTTCTCACCATATTCACCCGCTGCAGGAATGCGGTCAAGGCCTCCAGCGCACGCCCATCGCGCACGATAGATCGTCCCGCTGTCGGCCCTCGCGCTACGCGAAGCACTGCGCTTTAGGGAGGCCATCGATAAGGGGCGTTTTTTCAATTAAATGGTGTTTGCCTAGTCTATCACACGAGGAACCCGCCTGAATGGCCGTCCTGGAGCACCAGCCGTTACTGTGGGCATGGTTCGGAGTTGCCGGCCTGCTGATGTTCGCCTCTGCGGTGGTTAAGCTCTTTCAGCGCTTTCGTCCCTCCCCGGAAACCCTGAAGAACAGCCAGCGCATCCGCACGTGGCGGCTGATCTGCCTGAGTGTGTTCCTGGCGATGTCGTGCGGGGCCGCCGGCCTGTGCGTTCTTTTCTGCGCCGTCAGCATCCTGGCCATGAAGGAGTTCGCCTCGCTCCGGTTCCACGGGCGAGAGCCCCGTCTTGCCTTCGGAGTGATGACTGCCGCAGCGATGCTTCTATACGCGTTTCTCGTGTGGCGGCCGGGGTGGATCCCCTTTTGGGCGGCGCTCGCTGTGGGGCTCTGTGCCGTCGCCCTCGGAGTCTTCGCCGCCACCCGGTCGATCAGGGACAGTTTCCTGTGTGGCCTGGCCTTTCTCTTTTCGGCCGCGGGCCTCAGCCATGTCGTTCTTCTCGCTAAACTGCCGGTCTCTGCGGACGCAAGCCGGCACACCGGACCCGGCGCTGTTTTCTTTCTGCTTTTGATGACCTCGCTCAACGACGTCGCTCAGTACTTGTGGGGGAAGGGCCTGGGGCGCAGAAAAGTCGTCCCCCGCATCAGCCCGAACAAGACTCTGGCCGGCCTGATCGGAGGGACCCTGACCACTGCAGCCCTGTCGGCCGGCATCGCCGGGGTCTTCACATGGATGCGCTGGCCGGTGAGCGCCGGGGCAGGGTTGCTCATCGGAATAGGCGGATTCCTGGGGGATATCACTGTATCGGCCTACAAACGAAGCGTGGGCGTCAAGGACAGCGGTCATCTGCTGCCCGGCCACGGAGGCATGCTCGNNGGAGAGCCAAAATCTTGCGCCATTACCTGGAAACTGAATCAACCTTCAGAACCTGGGATGGAGTTGAACTGTACTATCGCGCCTGGACCTCCGGCGGGGAAGACGGAAAAGCTTTGATCCTGCTCCATCGCGGTCACGAGCACAGCGGCCGGTTACGCTCACTTTACAGCGAGTTGTCCCTGGACGGATTCTCCGGTTTTGCCTTCGACCTGCGGGGCCATGGGCGCTCCCCCGGCGACCGAGGCTTCGCCGATTCCTATGACGTGTGGGTGAAGGACCTGAATTCCTTCATCAACCACATCCGGGACAGACACGGGATCGCGCCGGAAAACACGGCCATTGTCGCCAACAGCATCGGCGCGGTGACCGCCGTCACCTGGGTCCACGACTATGGCGCACACGTCCGCTGCATGGTCCTCGCCGCACCCGCTTTCCGCATCAGGCTGTATGTCCCGCTGGCCGTCCCGATGCTCCGATTGCTGCTGCGCATCAACAAAAAAGCGACGGTCAAGAGCTATATCCGCGCCGCCATGCTGACCCGCGACGCCCAGGAAGCAAGGGCTTACGACGCCGATAAATTGATCACCCGCATCATCTCCGTCGGGGTCCTGCTGGGACTGCACGATACGGCCACGAGGATTCTCTCGGACGCCGGCGCCGTGACGGCGCCGACCCAGATCTTTTCGGCCGACTCAGACTACGTGGTTGAAAACCGTGCGCAAGTGAAGTTCTTTTCTGCTATTTCAGCAGATCGAAAAGAGCACCACGTCTTCCCCGGGATGCGCCACGGCATCTTCTTTGAAAAGAACCGAGGGGAAGCCATCTCGAGAGTGCGCAGGTTCATCCAATCCTGTTTTGACGAAAAACCGGGGCAGAATGAGCTTCAGGCAGATCGGCAAGGACACACGCGCCGCGAGTACGACCGGCTTCGGGCCCCTGCTTCAATGCCTGCAGCGGTCTTTTTCGGCCTTCAGACGCTGGCGATGAGGACGCTGGGAAGACTCAGCGACGGCATCCGGCTTGGCTGGGAAACGGGATTCAATTCGGGGGACACCCTCGACTACGTCTACCGCAACCAGCCCTCCGGCGCAACGTGGTTGGGCCGGCTCATCGACAAGGCGTATCTGAATTCCATCGGTTGGCGTGGAATAAAGCTCCGCAAGGAGAGCCTGAAGCACTGGATATCGGCGGCCGCCTCGCAACTGCGAAACGAAGGACGGGAAGCCCGCATCATGGATGTAGCCGCCGGCCATGGACGGTATCTGCTCGAAATCAAAAGGGCGCGCGGCGATCGCGTCAAAGTCCTGCTTCGAGACATCGATCCGGCCAACCTTGAGTCATGCCGGCTTCTGGCTGCCCAGTGGGGACTCGGTGGAATCGAATTTGAAATGGGGGATGCATTCGACGAAAAGTCTTATGCGCGCCTCCCTTTCATGCCGAACATTGCGGTGGTGTCCGGCCTCTACGAACTGATCCCGGACAACACGCGGGTCCTCAGCTCAATGAGAGCCATAGCCGGCGTCCTCGAGCCCGGAGGCTACCTCATCTGCACGGGGCAGCCCTGGCACCCCCAGATAGAGATGATCGCCCGGACCTTGACCAACCGCGACGGTTCCCCGTGGGTCATGCGCCGCCGAACCCAGTCCGAGCTCACCGCGCTGCTGGCCGAAGCGGGCCTCCAACGGGTGGATTCAAGCATTGACGCCTACGGCATTTTCACAGTTACCCTGACCCGAAAGGTGAGGTAGCCTTATGAACTCGGCCGAACAACTGAAGGCCCTGGAAACTTATTTTCAACTAATGAGCATGAAGGGCATCGTCGAAGTGTTCCACGCCGCCCGCCGGGCCGGTGTGCTGGAGGCACTGGCCGGGGGGAGGCACACGGCGGCAGCCCTGGCCGCGAAGTGCGGGCTGTGCGAGAAGCCTGTCTCTCTGCTCCTGCGGGCCCTTAATACGGCGGGCATCGTGCAGATGACCGGGGAAGAGTATGTGGCGATGCCGGTCCTCGGCTTTCTCTCGGGGACCTACCAGGACCTCAGCAACCAATATTGGGATTACCTGCCGTCCTACCTCGAGACGGGCCTGCCGATGCAGCGCATGGACGACCCGGAGGAGGGACGGAAGCACTACGTCGAGCAGGCCCGGTCGTTGCGCGGGATGATGCTCCCCTCCGCCATGGCCGCCGCCGGGATGCTGGGCATAGGCGCACAGTTGAAGAACTTGAGTATCCTGGATGTGGGCGCTGGTTCCGGGGTGTGGGGCCAGACCTTTGCTCTGCATGACCCTCAAGCGCGCATCACGGCCATCGACTGGCCGAACGTCCTGGAGATGGCGCGGCATTACGCCGGACAGGCCGGCCTGGGCGAACGTTTCCAATCGCTGCCGGGGAGCTACCACGAGGTGGAGCTTGAATCCGCCGGGTACGATCTGGCCATCGCGGCCAATGTGGCGCATCTGGAAACGGAAGACGGGGTCCTTCGGCTGTTCCGACGGCTGCACGCAGCGCTCAAACCCGGTGGTCATGTTCTTGTGGTGGATGTCTTTCACGGCCAGCCGAACGGGGAGATCAACGCCTCCCTCTATGAACTCGGGCTGGCCCTGCGAACCGGGCACGGACGCGTTTTCGACCACGAATCCCTGAGCCTGTGGCTGCGAGAGACGGGGTTTTCAGATCCTCAGTACAGGCCGATTCCAGTCACGCCTTTCACCATGGGGTTGATCTTCGCCCGACGAGGCCTCCCGCGACCGCCCATCGCGCATGATTGACACGTCGAGCGGTCTGCCTCCCCGCCACGCGCTCATATATCGCAGAGGGTTGTTTACAGGTCTATCATAAGAGGAGAATGCCAATGAAATCACTTGCCGCACTGAAGCTCATACTCGTGGCGATCCTGGCCCTGATGCCCGTTACGGCTGTCGCGCAGGAAGAAAACAAGGCCGATCACGACGCTCTGCGCAACATTCGCCGGATTGCGGAAGACGCCATCAACCGGAACGACCTGGACACGATCCGGCCCTACCTGACCCCGGAGTTCTCCATCGTCACTTTCACGGACCGCGAGTTCACGGATTTCGATTCGTTCAAGACGCAATGGGCAAAGACCCGCAGCAAAATGCTCGGGGAGCGAGGTTCCTTCAAAGTCGATCTGGACCCCGAGCTCAGTGTGATCAAAGGAGACATCGCCCTGTGCCGCGGCAACGCGAAGAACACCCTGGTGGACGACAGCGGCAAGGTCTATGAGTTCACCTCTCACTGGACGGCGACCTGTCAAAAGGTGGGTGGCAAGTGGCTGATCGAGCGCGCGCACAACTCGCTCGAGCCGTTTCACAATCCGATACTGGAACATGCCGTGCGGAGTCTGCTCGTTAAATCGGCCGGGGCAGCAGGTCTCATCGGCTTGCTGCTGGGCGCCGCAATAGTCTGGGTCCGTTACCGCCTCAAAGCCGGCGCCCGCGTGGTGAGCCGGTGAGTCGATGAATCGATGAATAAAAGCGCCTGACCGCCGGTTTTAATGTACTATTTATCTGTTCCGAAAAGACTCGGCGGGCTGCGCTCCGCTTACGCCCGGGGCGCCCCACCTACGGTTCATTGCGTGGTTCAGGGCGCCTCGCGAGGCTCATGAGAGACTGTGGGAAGTGGGGACCGGGAGAGAAAAACCCCCGGCCACCCGATTATACTAAGCTACTTCCGTTTCTTTATCGAAATGTTGTCAGCAGATTCAACACATATCAGCCTCATTTCGCCCGGCCTATCATCAGAAAGGGGCATACCGTAAAATCCGCAAACATCGCAGTCTCCCAAGTGAGCTGGCGCATTAACTCAGTTGGCGCATTCGCGTAGTCTTCGAGACAAAAGCGGCCTTCCGATATTCCAAGCATGCGCTTTGTCCCCAGCGGCCATATTCTTGCGCTCGGTTCGCCATTGTAGAAACTCATCCGGCCTCTGACTTTGAAACACGGCCCGGAAAGCATCGGATGTTCTTTGCATGACTTTTTGTTTAGTTTCTCATCACTGCGGCTCGTGGCGGCAAGAAAGAGGATGAGAAAAAATACCGGCAAACTGATTAGCAAGATCTTCATATCATTATCCAGACTGAACCTGCAAGACGACGCCGTCCACGTTGAAGAAGACGCGCCGGTCGAATCCAACGGGCGTATTCGCCCCTTATCTCATTTGACTCAAAGTCCCCGGCCCGCCTCCGCTGATCCGCAGGGTGAGTGTGCTGCAGGGTCGAATCAAAGACGAAAATCTAATGGCGCCTGACTCCTTACGATTTTCCTGAGGGGATCAACGCGTTTTTCTTCTCGCTTGCCGCCTGGGCTCAAAACGCAGCAGACCCCGAATTCGGGAGCAGGTTATAGCTCATCTTCAGGCGATATCAGAGAAAGCAACTATTGAGCGGGCAGCTCCGTTGAAAACAGATCAGACTCTTTGAACCAGCCGGTTGTGGTTTTCTCCTCTGCCGAATATTCGGCGTATACCCAGCCCGGCTTATAGTCGAACACCTTAATTGGATTTCCCCTGACCACATAGGCCTTGCGCTTTTTCCCGTCAACAGGCTCGCCATGGAAGTAAGCTCGCTGGGCTGCAATGACCCTTATTGCGCGCCATTTGCCGGGGACATCGAGCAGAAATGCTGCGCCCCCCTGGTCGGCAAAATGCTGAACATTCCAGCATCCGCCATGCTCAGCCTTAAGTTCAATCCTCAGGGAGGTCGCGCCATCCGTTTGTTCAGGGGTGAGCGTGCCGGTTATCAGGCCTCTCCGTGTCTTATCTGCTGGAAACCAGGTCTCGATCTTATAAGGTGGATTTCCTTCCATTGCGCCTCGCAAATAGAAGATACAACTGAATAGAGGTTTACCGGAGGTTTCGTCAAAGCCCGTGTAGTTTTCATAATATCCCGTGATGATTCTGTTGGCCGTGTCTGCGCCAATGAGCAGACCCTCATAGTCGCCAGACGAAACCTGCGCCCAGACCTGGCCCGCACCTAACAAAAGAAACAGCACCGTCAATCGCAAGCGCATCTTGCATCTCCTCCGCAGCGGGAATGCCGGCGCCCCTCCGCACAATCCCGAACGTTCGGTTCTTTCCCCTATCTATGTGCCCTTTATTCGAATGAAACTTAGTCACTTGATAACCTGATATTCGGTCTCGTCCTCTTTCAGTATCCTGCCCAAGAATACACCTCAGCTCGAACATGCATCCCGCCCGGTCGAGAATGTCGAGCAACAAAGAATCGGCCACAGCCTTCTAATACGGTCCTGCCGCCAGACCTTCGAATCTGAAGCCATCATCACCTTGACGGACAAAATGAAGCGAGTACTCCAGGTTCTTCGTTCGCCAGTTGATTAAGTAGCTGTCATCGTTAATCTTTTCAGGTTTCGCTGTGGCGAGCCTGTTTTTGATCGTTGAGGTGAACATCTTATCGTAGTTCTTCAGGAAGGCTTCCCTGGTCTTTACTTGCCGGAGACTGTCGCTCGATTCCCAGGTGAATCCCTCGAAATCGGTCAAGCTTGCCACTTTCTCTTTATCCCCGGTTTTGACAGCGTTCCGGAAGTCCGCATAATACCGGCTGAAGGCCTCATCTTTTTGTGCGGGGGCAGCATTTGCAGCGGCGCCGGCGCAGACGCAAGGCAGCAACAAAATAATCAACAGCAGCATCCTCGGCGTCATTGGAGGTCTTTTTCCGTCAGGCCCAGGCGAAGCTCACCTATTCGCTCCTCGCCTGCGTTGAATTGATTGCCTGCAGTGTCCTGCGCTCGCGGAGCAGACGATGCAGGAAGGCAAAAGCAGGCGGTCAAAATGAGCATCATAACGACCTGAATGTTTCTAAACACGATCTTTCCCTTCCCCAGGCAATGTTCACTCTTTTCACTTTACCACCTGCAATAGAGGGAAATAAAGGAACCTTCATAACGCAGAATTCCATATCCATCGGGGCGCTGCTATACACCGAAGACAGAGACCGTTTTGATGTTATCAAGAATTGTCTCAAGCCTCTCAAGGTCGAGTATGTCTGAGCGGTTTCCGGACATTGGCAGCCCATTTCGAGTACGGCCACCGCTCCGACTACATTTGTCCCTTGTGAATCAGCGAGAGGTCTTGCTTTACGTTAATCGATCAGGGCCAATGCCGCCCAAGGCTATCACCCCTTCGCAACTCCCAACGCCAGTCGATCCAAAGATATCCCGGCGGTTCTTATGAGTTCCCCTGGAAGCTCGACTTAACCTTTTTATTCGCCGCCTGGCGAACGAATCAGATAAAAGCTTGTTTAGATCCAGCAAAGCGATCATTATTAGCGCCTTTGCCGCAGGTAAATAGAAATTTTTCGGGGGTATATGGGATTTGGAAGAGCATCGATTGTCACCGGCCGCACATGCGGCCTTATCTTTGGCGGGGGCCGCCACATTCATCGGCCTTTACGCTACCCAGCCGCTGCTACCCGATTTCCGCCAAATTTTCGGGGCGTCCGAACTGATGGTAAGTCTTACTGTGAGCGCTCCAATCCTGGCAGTGGCCCTCGCAGCCCCCTTTTTGGGGTTGCTTGCCGACGCCGTTGGACGCAGGAGGGTAATTATCATAGCGATGCTGTGTGTGGCTATCGCGACTGCATTGACTGCAACTGCAGCCAATTTGAGTCAGCTTATCTTCTGGCGTTTTTTGCAGGGCCTCTTTGTTCCTGGAATCATAGCCTCAGCCATGGCCTACATCAGCGAGGAATCTCCCGGCCGGTATGTCGGTGCGACCATGTCTATCTATTTAACGGGCGGAATTGTCGGCGGGTTCACCGGGCGCTTCCTCGCAGGCCTGATCTCACACCATTGGGGCTGGCGCATCCCATTTGTCGTTCTTGGAGCAATCACCCTGGCCGGGGCACTGGCCATCTGGCGGCTTCTCCCGCGACCCATAAGATTTGTTCGTCAGAATAGCGCTGCCGCCTCGCTTAGATCGATCGCCACGCACCTGCGCAATTCTCAGCTCCTGGCCACATATGCGGTGGGATTCAGCGTTTTATTCTGCATGGTGGCGGCCTTTACATACGTGAACTTTTATCTTGCCGATAAACCCTTTTACATGGGGCCTGCCGCTCTTGGAATGATTTTCGCCGTTTACCTGGTTGGCGCAGCCGTAACGCCGGTTGCCGGGAGTATCCTGGATCGTATCGGTTACCGTCTGGCATTGATGGGAGCTGCCGGGATAGTCGCGATCGGCATGTTACTGACGTTGGCTCACTATGTTCCCGTCATCATCAGCGGGCTTGCGATTGCGGCCACCGGCGTGTTCATTTGCCAGGCAGCAGCATCCAGCAATGTTGGTAAAGCCGCCTCCTCGGCCCGATCTTCCGCTGCCGGTCTCTACGTCGCGTTCTATTATCTCGGCGGATGCGCCGGATCGGTTTTCCCCGGTCTATGGTGGGAGCAAACCGGATGGTATGGTTGTGTCGCGATCATCGTCTGCATGCAGATACTTACTTCCCTGATCGCCTATCATCTCTGGAGAGATTGAGGAATGAAGGCCTATGGGCTGTTTTCACCCCAAACTGGGTAGGAACAGCCCCAAAGCACGATTTCTCTTTGTCTACGACATATTATCAGAGTCAGATCACCCAGACGGGGTGGTTTCTCCACAATTTTTCGATCGTTTTATCTTGCCACTATCAAGCCCAAAACCATATTCTCACGTATTTTCAATTAGATAGCTTCCATGGCACAGTTAGTGCTGCGCATTTCAGCGACCCGATGGGTTGGTTGGCCCTGCGTTAGGAGACGCGGATAGTGCATTCGGAGAAATTCCAAAGAGCGCAAAATGAGGAGAACAGAGATGAATGCTAACGAGCGCATCGAGGCATGGAAATGGGTGCAGAACGCTATCAGCCTTTACGAAAATGCCGGGAAAGAAACCCTCATGAGGGAAATCGCCGATTCCAGGGGGCGATTTGTTTCTGATGCTCGCTACATTTTTGCACTGGACCTAAACGGGACAATGGTGGCGCATCCGATGGATCCCGCGCTGACGGGAAAGAATCTGATGGATCTCAGAGATTCCGAAGGAAATGCTTTCATTCGAAAGATTGTCGATGCCTCAAAGACCAAGGGCTATGGGTTCACGGATTACAAATGGCCTAGACCGGCATCAACTGACGAACTTAACAAGACCGTTTTCTTCGAGCGGGTTCAGGGCATCATCCTCTGCAGCGGGTATTACAGTTCTCAAGAAAGCTCCCTGGACAGCATCATCAATTATTTAAAAAGTCCCTTCCGGGCCGTTTACGGGGGTGGGTGGCCTTACGGGCCGCGCCAGGAACAATAACGAGGAGCTGTATTGATTAGAGATTACATGAACACTCTTAAACACTTTGTCGTCAGAGATTCTTGCCGGGTGTTCCGTTGGGCCCATGATAAGAAATTCATTTGATCCGATAAGCGTCCTTTTGGCGGCCCATCCGCCCTCTAACGCCTTCTTCCCGGCCGAAGGGACATGAACCATGATCATGTCCACCTTTTTCCATTGAGTGCGTTAAAAGATTCGCCAGAACCCGCTTTCATCCTCTGAACCGTTGCTCCAGTCTTTGCATTGAACGCTTCGGCTAGCGTCCGTGCAAGTTCCAACTCCCTTGGGCTGTCTGAAGTGGACACATGGGCAGAGAAGCAAGGATTGGCGTCAGGTGAGTGATGGTGGATTCCGCCATCACCTTCACATTTTTGGATAGTGCAATCCCGGATTATGCGCGAGCATGCCTAAAAATATTATACTGCGTTTATTGCAACCATCTGATATTATGGTTGACATTCGTAAGAGGGAGGGAAAGCTGCATGCGCGCAGTTGCTGACAAACAGTCAGGGACCATAAGGCCGGATTTCGACAGATCCATCAGCATTGATTTTCAGGGAGTAAAGATCACTGCCCATAACGGCATTCTTCTTATGAGGGAGGTCAATCGGCGATTCCATATCCTCAGTGGTGATGCATCTCAAAGTGATGACCCGAGATCGCCTCGATATACGGATCATTCCTTCATGCCAAAAGATGGTATGTCCATGTCGTAACGGCTTTTCCTCTCGCCCGTTATTATCGCATCTTATTCCCCTGAGCCCCACCCAACACTATGGCGCGGGGTAATAACCTCATCAAACCCAGAGAAGGAGGTGTGTCCTAAAATTGCAAGAACCGGTCTCATTAACATATAACTTGCGTGTTCGATTGACAAATCGTATGATTTTGCGGCCTTGAGATTGTTCCAGAAGGTTCTGAGCTGGAATCCGATCCCAAAATCCGGTTCAAGATCTGTTGACAGCCAAGTTTATGCATTATTCAGGTTCTATTGTACGAAGTGCGAAAGCTGGCAGCCAGTTATCTCTCACTTTCAACTACTTATAGCTGGACAGTAATGGTCAGAACGAGGCGAATATATATGCCATTCTCAAGACAAGCCATTAATAATATAAATAATATTCTGAGGGAAGCCTATGAAAAAGGCCGAACCATTCTTTATGAATATGAACTTTACAGAATCCTCTCACAAATAGGTCTGGAAGTGCCCGGATTTGAATTTATTCCAGACCCTAGTGATGTTACTGAGACGGTATTGAAGAAGCTTGGCTCACCTGTTGTTATTAAAATAGTTTCTCCTCACATCGCACATAAACACACACTGGGGGGAGTAAGGATAATAGCTAATAATGATCCATTATTCGTACAGTTTGTTTTAATACGAATGAAGGAAGAAGTACTATCCCATTTTCACCATAACAATAAGCCCATGATAGAAGGTTTTTTGCTAACAGAATTTATACCTCATACGCAGGCATTAGGATATGAAGTCCTTTTCGGTTTTAAGGAAGACGCTGCATTTGGTCCTGTATTGACCTTGAGTAAGGGTGGAGATGATGCGGAGTTTTTTGCACAATACTATGACCCCGCCAACCTATTTTTGCCTCCTTTGGACGAACAATATGCTCGGCGTATGGTTGATACACTGAATATAAAACACAAATACTTGCAGATAGGTCATCCAGAGTATCTTGAATACATTGCTAAGGTGGCTTCCATTTTGGGCTCTCTATCGTATCACTATTCTTTCGTGTCAAACAATGAGTCCGAGTTTATTATAAAAGCTTTAGATTTAAATCCATTTGTTTTCTCGCAAGACAATAGGTTCGTTGCAATCGACGGTTTTGCTCAGTTTATTCCTGCTTCAGAAGAAACCAAGAGTATGCCGGAAATAGATTTAACAAATCTGGATGCTTTCTTCTCACCTCAAGGTATAGCAGTAATAGGAGTATCATCGGACCAGACAAAACATACTCTGGGCGGGGATATTGCCACTTTGCTGCACGACCTACATAGAGAAGATTTATACTTTGTGAATCCAAAAGGTGGGACAGTTACATTGGGAGATATTGAATATAAGCTTTACAACAGTCTTGACGATGTTCCTGGGGAGATAGATCTTGTCGTATATGCCGGTCCAGCACAATTTATGGTAGAGTTCATCAGTAATATCTGCCAAAATGTCCCTAAAGGTATCATATTGATTTCTGCGATACCTACCAACATGAAATACTCTGAATTGTCAACTCAATTAGACGAATTCGTTCCAAATGGCGTAAGAGTAATGGGTCCGAATTGCATGGGTATTTTCGTCGTACCGGATGAATCCAATAAAGGATTAAATACACTGTTTATAGAAGGAAAAAGGCTTGAAATAAAATATTCCCAATTCAGTAATACGGTCTTGCTCACACAGAGTGGTGCTTTAGCTGTAACTGCAATCGATAAGCTCCAAAATTCACGCCTGTTTAAAGCTATTGTAAGCTTCGGCAACAAATACGACGTTAGAATAACCGATCTTATGGCCTACTTCGCAAAAGACGAAACGATCGACGTGATCTCTCTTTACATTGAAGGCTTGGGCCCTGGTGAAGGAAGGTTGTTTTTCGAGTTATCAAAGGAAATTAAGAAACCAGTGATGGTGTACAAGGCAGGCAAGACAGAAGCTGGAGCAAGAGCAGCTGCATCCCACACTGCATCAATGTCCGGAAGTTATGATGTATTCAAAGCAGCATGTTTCCAATCTGGAGTAATTCTAGCGGAGAACATAGAGGACTATTATAACTTCGTAAAGATTTTTTCTCTGTTGGCTAATAAAATACCTTCAAGCAATAGAGTAGCTGGTGTAGTCAATGCTGGATTCGAATCTACAGTTGGCGCGGATGAATTGAAGGATCTCAAACTTGCGAAACTCGCCGAGCAAACTGTACAAACACTTAATACCATCAATAAGTACGGACTTGTAGATACTAGTTTACCTTTTCTCGATATCACGCCTATGGCGGATGATAGAATGTATGCCGATTTTGTAGAAGCGCTCCTGCAGGATGATAATGTGGATTGTATATTCGTTGCAGTAGTACCTCATCCCATAACTCTCAAGACAGGACCTATGAATTGTCATGATGCCGACAGCCTTGCAAGTCTGCTGATCAAGTTAAGCAGAAAATACCATAAACCTATGGTTATTTCGGTAAATGCCGGGCGCTATTATCAGGATTTCGTGTCTATACTGGAAGAAAATGGGCTGCCGGTATATGGCGATATCCGCTCTGCGATAAAGTCCCTTGACAGGTTTGTATCTTATCACATGGACAGAGAACAGTGAAAGAGGAAGGAACGGCAGACTGTGTGAAAACAACAACCTGTAAAGGAACTGGCTTTCCATGGATTGTTGGAATCAACTTGAACGCACGATAGTATAAATTGAAGTTGCGTCTACAACGTCTCGGAATTTTTCACTGT
>PLSV01000103.1 GCA_003165235.1 Syntrophobacteraceae bacterium | reverse complement strand
CATTAGTCCCTTTTATAACAGCCTGTACGCTGAATTGAAATCAGGTCAAGCAGGGTATTTTAATACTTTATTACTGTATTTTCCTGGCATGAGATATACGGGCAAGTAGATCTTCATATTTATCGGATTATTTGCATCAGCTCGAATCAATTAAATTTCCCTCTTCATCACAAGCCCGCGGGTCATGCAGCTACAGTGACATGAGTCTTTTTCCCGGCCCGATATCGCTCCCGGTCATTTGTTTTGGGCCTCCGGCTGACCGGATTGATTGAGAACATTCACCAGCACTTCGACATTTTCATCAGGGCTGAGGTCCGTTTCGATTTTCAACGAAGCCTGTTTGCGCGACCCGGCCGGAATAGTATCCAGCTTTGGCTGGATATCGAGGATGAAGCCCGTCTGATCTTCCAACGTCTCCTGCTGGACCGACATCAGGTCCTGGTCATAGGTTAGCCGGGTAATCTCAAAAGGTTTGTTCCGATTGCTGATGACGACTACTCTGGCGACACGTTCCGGCTGGGTGGCGCACAATTTTCCGATCAGAATATTTTGAGGCTTTGCCGAGATCTCGCCCTCGATAAACCCACTCACACGGATTATTATATCAGGCTTCTGAGCCAGGTCGGTATCCAACCTGATGAACCCGCTGTAGTTTCCGTGACTGGTCTTATTGGAAACCCTAAGCCTGTAATGCTTCCCTTCTTCGACTGTTTCGACCGTGTAGGCTATATTTGCGCTGAGGTTGCTCTGATTGCCTGAAATATGAAAAGGGGTGGATCCCGCCAGGTCCAAAACGGATTCGGAGAGCTGGTCAGCCATTCCCCTAAACAGAATATTCGTTGAGGGCTTTACATCGATAATGGCCTGGACGGTCCCCGCCATCTTTACGATCAACTCCGGGTTATGAGGATCGTCACTCTGGACGGTCGCCTTTTTGAGAACCTTTCCCTGATAGTTTCTCAGGGTTAACTTCATCGTCACCTTTCCCTCGCCACCGGGAGGGATCGCCGGATCGTACCGGACGACTGTGCACCCTCACTCAACCCGGACGCGCTCAATATTGAGGAGGACCTTCCCGGTGTTCCTGACGGTGAATTCATGTTCGACTTCGGCGCCTTCCATGACCTCGCCGAAATCATATTCGGGATCCTTTATCTGAATCGACGGCTGAGCCGTGGCTTCAGAAACCTGGCTCTTTGGACCTGGCGACACTGTTGCTGCGAATGCTGGCGAAAAGCAAAACGAGATGCAAAGAGCGAAAGCGATAGCAGTCTTTTTCCGAGCGCAAGTTTTCATGCAGTTTTCCTTCCAGTACGGACTTCGGATATTTGATGTCAGATGGCTCATATCGCAATTTGTGAACTCTGATCTTCGCCCTCCGACTATAATCTCACCTGTTCATCAGGTCACGAGCTGCAACGATCTCGATTCCTTCTTCCCGAAAAAAAGCAGCCGCTTCCTGCAATGATCTTAAAGTTGTTTTGTGTGGATGTCCAATAGCAAGAGCCATGCCGCGGATTTTGGCTATCTTCACCAATCTTGTAATCTGGGAGTGAATGGCTGCCGCAGATGGATCGTCGTCGAGAAAAATGTCACGCTTAAAGGTCGGAATCTTCAGTTCCCGCGCCACCTTCCACCCTTTGCTCTCATTGGTCGTCATGCTGTCGATAAAGAAGAGATCGCGTCCTTTCAGCTCGGATAGTACGGTTTTCATGATTTGCGCATCCGGGGTCATCCGCGAGCCCATGTGGTTGTTGACACCATCGAAGTAAGGGGAAGTATCGAGGGCCGCCCTGATGCTCCGTCGCATTTCATCGCCCGACATTGAAAGCAGGAGCGCCCCGGGGCCCGGGCTTTCCCTGGAGCTCAAAGGCTCCATGGGAAGGTGAAGAATTACTTCTCTGCCTTTCAGATGGGCCAGTTCTGCGATCTCGCGGCTGTGCGCCTGGTGAGGCAAAACAGACAAGGTTACAGAGAAAGGAAGGGAGGCGAATTGTTTGGCGATCGCCACGTCGGTTCCAAAATCGTCTATGACGATTGAAACCCTCGCCTGCCTGGGCGAGATATTCGGGGAGGTGGCGCCACTAGTTCGAGGCGCGGGCCTGACCTTCGCCGTGTAAACAACAGGAGGCGAAGCCTGGGGTAGAGGCGAGTGAGCCGAATTATCACTCCCGAGGGATGATCTCTCGGTCCTTTCTTCAGACTGCTCCACAACGGAGGCCAAATCGTTGACCTCTTCCCGCTTTTGGCTTGCCGGGTCTACTTTAACGCCTGATGGCGCAGTCGGGGCTTGGGAGTTTGTCGCAGTCTTCGGGGTCGGCAGGTTGGCAGTCAACTCAGGCAGGCGGCGACTCTCTGCGGCAAAATAAATAAGAGACGCCAGAAATATAACCGCGACTACCCATGCAACCAAAAGAGGAGTTGGGGGCCTTCTTTTCGTGGCGGGGGGACCTCCCTTTGGACGGTCTTGTTTGCGCCCGCCCCGTGCCCTCCAGGTTCCAGTCCGTTTTCCCGGCGGCAAATTCTTTTTCTCCGGCTGCCTGCCTTGAGTCACTCAGACCAAAGCCTCAAGGGTCGCCATGCTCTTACTTGTTTTGCGTTTGAGCTATTATTTTATAGCCCTTGAGCAGATCGAGGGCGCGCCGCACCTGGTTGTCTCCTTCAACCAATTTCTTCGCATCTGCCTGAGCTGCTGCTTCCCCCTTGCTCTGAGTATCCGACTTCTGGTTTTCCATATGCCTTGGGAGATCTTTTTCCCTAATGCGCATCGAATCTTCTGTCTGAGTCTCTTCGCCTTTCGGAGTCTCCCTTTTGACTACGATGTCGGGCGTGATTCCCTTGGCCTGAATGGACTTCCCCGAAGGAGTATAGTAGAGCGATGTGGTAAGCCTGAGGGCTGAACCGTCGTTGAGCGGAATAACCGTCTGAACCGATCCCTTGCCGAAGGTCTGCTCACCCATGATAATGGCTCTTTTGTGGTCCTGGAGCGCTCCTGCAACGATCTCTGAGGCGCTCGCCGACCCCGAATTCACCAGCACGACAATCGGAAAGGTCTGTGGCGTTGTTTTCTTGTGGGCCTCGAAACGCATTTTCTGGCT
>PLSV01000218.1:44247-75886 GCA_003165235.1 Syntrophobacteraceae bacterium | reverse complement strand
CGCGCGCGGCCAAATCTTGCGGGGTCCGGGAGAAACTTTTCCCCGCTCAGTTTGGGGTCAATGGTCGCTCTTTGGACGCAACTTGGTATTAGACCGGCGCTTTTTCCGCATGATCTTCCGGTCGGTCCAAATATCCTTCCCCAAAATATAGACAGGTCATGCAAATCAAAAACAACTACGACAAAGAGGTCTTTAACGGGGATATCGGACGAGTCACAAAGATCGACGAGGAAGCTCAGGAACTGGGCATCTAATTTGATGGCGGGGACACCTGCCCAATGAGCGCTCAGATCGTCGAGTGGGGAAACGTGGAAGGGAGAAAATAGTGGCGGTTACGCACCGTAAATAAGGACCCCATGGGACCTTCGCCCATCAACTTTTATGGTCAGGGGACGCTCAAGCGACACCCACGCCGCGTAATCAGTCTCGTCTTTTGTTGGCAATGACATGAGCTGCTCCCAGTCTAATCTGTCCCCTGGCCCCTCGCCCACGGTAAAGTAATTGATCCCCAGTGAAATGATGTTATGAAAGAAATGGGAACCTTGTGATGGTTCGGCATTCAGTTTCGGGTGGGCAGTTTCGATAATGGCCCCGGCGCCGCAGATATCGGCCCAACTGACTGGAATGCCCAGCCATCTATCGCCTGAACCCCAGCGTCCCGGCCCTATCAGTACGTATTGGCGCCTTTCCCGGGTCAAGAGGGCGTTCATCCGGCCAATTTGCCTGGCGATCTCCGGGGTCCTCCCGGGATCGAACACTTCCGGCTTGACGAAAATGATGTCCGTTATCTCGTTGCTGATCCTGTTGCCAAGAGCCTTCATGGAAACACAAAAGGCTTTGGTGAAGTCCTCCTCCGTTATTTCGACTCTAACGGTTTCTTCACGCGCGCTCATCGGCCGGAGCTGCAGTATTGCAAACAGGGGCTTGATCCTCTGGTCGAAACTAAGGTCGACGGCGAATTCCAGTTCCACTGCACATCCCATCCCCTCATGCCCGAGCATCAAGACTTCCTTTAAAATATCCGCCAAAGGAAACAGACCATACTTGAGGACCTTTGCAAACGTGAGCACCCGGTATCCGGACAAAAAGTCGGAATCGCGAAGACTATGTTCATCCGGAACATAGGTGCTGCTCAACATTCTTACGGGCTCTTCATCTGCGGAGTCCCCGACCTCTCGTTTGGCCAGGGTGTCAATATCGTTCAGTCCGAGACGGCAAAGTATCGGGTCTAGTTTCAAAGCGTAGAAAAATCGCTGCGCATTCTCTAATGTGTCATCCACCGAAGAACGCTGGGGAAGCATTTCCGGATGAACGGGCGAGAAACGCAGGGCCTTTTCCCCATCCATGACAGTTTTGCCCAGCCCGAGAGCAATTGTTGCGATCCCATCCTCGGGTTTCATCCTCGAGAAGGGATAGTAGTTGTAGGATTGCGCTACGCCCGCCAGAGCCGGATAAAGATAGTTTCCGTGCTTACGGCCGATAATTTTTTGCACGATCACCGCCATCTTCTCTTCTTCGGTCCGGTGCCCGATACGCTTTGAAAATGCTTTTGGTCCCTGAAAATAAGTCGAAGCATAAACCATCTTGATTGCGTCGATGAGTTGCCCCAGTCTGCAATTCAGGTCATGGTGGTTGTTGGGCAGCATATAAGTCCTGTAGAGACCGGCATAGGCCCTGAACTGCGCATCTTCCAACAGGCTGGACGATCGAACGGCAATGGGATAGTCGAAGTGAGACAGGAAGTCACCCAGGTATGCTTCGAATTCTGCGGGAAATTTCGATCTCATAAAGCGGTCCGCCACGATTTCGTCCGGTAAGTCCGCTTCCGCCAACTTCTCGAGATTGTTGTTAGCTACAAACAAGTCGAATACTTCAGTAGTGACAACCAGTGTCTGGGGAACGGTGATTTCCACTGAGCCGAACCTGGTCAACAAAGATGGGCGCCGGCGCAGTAGAGAAGACACAAAAGACAGCCCCCTGGCTTTTCCGCCCAGCGACCCCGTCCCGATCTTGAAGATTTCTGTGTCCTCGTCAAAGGCCTTCGGATCGAAATCTACGACTACGCCTTTTTGGCGATGCATGCGCCGTTCGTGAATTGCGGAAATGAGGAATTGGCGATGGCTTTCGATATCTGAAAAATCATCCTCTTTGACGGATCTTACCCGACCGGCGAGTTCTATTTCCGATCGCGCAAACAACCACCTGGAAAAGTCGTTGCGATTGCAGTGATAGGCGAAGGAGTCATCAGGAATGCAGGGCAGTTTCTTTTCCAACATTCTCAGGTTCGTAGCGCGCGCAATTTCATCGCCCGCCGGCGAACGAAAGACAAAATCACCAAATCCAAGATGATTCAGAAAGAAAGAGCGGAAATCGGATAAGAGAGTCGGGGAATTCTTGTCGACAAATACGGCTGGGATACTTGCAGCTTTCGCTGCATTTTGCGGGTCGCCGCTCATCAACAGCGCGGGAATATCAAACCGTTCGCGCCTTATTGCTTTGAGAAGATCAACTCCTGCGTTTTCATCGAATTTATTCCCTCGGGCAAACCGCACATCCGAAAAGACTCCAAGCACATAAGGTTCATATTTTCTGAACAACTCCTCAGCGCCTTCAAAGCTATCGGCCACCAGGATTTTCGGGCGCGCCCGCATTGCCAGGAGGCGATGCTCGTTATTTAGTCCCTCTTCCATCACTGCCTGGGTCTGAAGGACAAGCTCGCGGTAAAAAAGAGGAAGCAGCGAGGACAAATACTCGGGAGAATCTTCCACGCAGATGATGACTCGAATGCTGGCGAACTCGGTGTCGTGTTCCACGTTGGCGCAGTCTTCGGCATTTTTGATCATCGCCAGCAGGAGATCGGAATTTCCTCTCCAGATGAAAATGCGACTGAAAAGGGAGTGTGGCAACTGGGGATACAAGCCGAATTCGAGCGCAGGATCCAGATGATGACAAAGCAGCATGATGGGCAGATTAGGAGCCTTCAATTTGATCATCTCAGCGGTTGCCAGGAAGTTTACATCCACAACGCGAGGCATGATGATCACCAGGTCCAGCTTCATACTGTCCAGGGCCGACAATGCGGCGTCAGTTGAGGAGACCCAGTTCAGCCTGGGTGGCTGACTCAGGTTCAAGCCCTTGTATTCATTGATGATCGCCTCTGAAAGGCGGCAATCCTCCTCCATTACCGAGGCATCATATGGAGTCGATATCAGGAGAATCTCGCGAACCTTTTTGCTCATGAGTTCGTGAAATAGTTTAAATCGCGGATCATATTGATCTTCTAAACGTCCGGTTTGCAGCATCGTCATGTCATTACCTATTCATGGATTTTGCTATTCTACCTCTGCGCCATTGCGCTTTCAACGGAAGGGTAAGATATAGATCTCCCGATACACGGGACATGCCGGCTGAATGTCTAAAATTCGTATTGAACGGATAACAAAACGCCTGGACCTCATCCCTGGCCGGAAGTGAGGTTCGATAACCTACATCACACCCTGATCCATCATGGCTTCCACTACTTTCATGAAGCCCGACACATTGGCTCCAACTAAATAGTTCCCTGTTGCGTTGACCCATTCGGCGGCGGCGCAAGTGCTGTGGATGCTTTTCATTATCATCTTCAGGAGGTTGTCCACCTCTTCACGGGTCCAGACGATACGCATGCTGTTCTGGGTCATTTCCAGGCCTGAAACCGACACGCCGCAGCCGTTGGCCGCCTTGCCCGGCCCGTAGAGGATTCCGTTTTCGATGAATATATCGACTCCTTCGGGCGTGGTCGGCATGTTGGCGCCTCATAAAATGCCGTGTCGCCGATTCAAGTCTCGATCAAAAATTCAGAATAGCTCTTATAGCCCTTCAATTTCCATTGGGAAAGTGAAATTGGCTAACAGACAATTCAGGGCTCCAGGCCATCCCGAAGATGAAGAGAGGGCCGAATGGGTTGCGTGCTGAGGAGAATACCTTTCGGGAATACCGATCCCTGAATGAATGCGGTCAATGGCGCGGCTGCCGCATGTATTCGAAATATATTGCATTAATATAGTAACTAATTAGAATGAATGGCGCTCTGGATCTTGACGTTCTCATTCACTTTATGCAAAAGGATTCCCAATGGCAAAAATGCTCATCGAAATCGCAGCGGAGATGGTCAGGACTCAGGTATCATTAAGGTCTATGCCGGCTGCCGAGATCGCTGCTTCTCTCCGGCAGGTCTTCAGCACTCTCAATGAACTTCAAAAAACTGAGACGGGAGGGATCGACATCGAAGTTACTCAGCCGGCAGCGGAGGAAGTATCCGCAACGAAGCTCAGCCCGGCAAATTCCATCCAAGACGATAAAGTGATCTGTCTGGAGTGCGGAAAAGAGATGCGGCAACTGACAACAAAGCATCTAGTCTCCCATGGGATGACCCAAAAGGAATACAGGCAAAAATACGGGTTCTCAATGCAGACCCCATTGGCGGCGAAATCTGTGAGCGAAGCCCAGAGCAAAGCAGCTAAAAGAAGAGGATTGCCGGAGAAGCTGACCCAATTGAATAAGGCCAGAAGAAAGCAAAAGACCCAAGGCGCCGCTCAGAGCACTGAGGCGAATCCAGCCAACAAACCGAAGTGGACCAGACTTCGGAAGAAGAATGCAGACTGAACCACAACACCATGATTATGTTTAGTGGGCATTTCCCCGCCAGGAGCCGTTATGCTGGGAGAAAAAACGAGAAGACCCGTTACTAGTATGCGTCCCATAACCCTGGGAGAAAAACCGAGAAGAATCGTCAGGATGAGTCCCGTAACCCTGCTGGTTTGGTTTGTGTGCCTGATTGGGTTGTCTGTTTCTGTGGCATATTTGATACATCATGCAAAATATAGAAAGCAATCGGCCATTAACGACCTGGAAGTCCTGGCGGTTGAGAAGAATAACAAATCTTTGTCAATCGAGAATATTGAACTGCAAAATTCGTTACTGAAGTTGAAAAATGACTGCAGCAACCTGGAGTCTCAATACAAAGTCCTTACATCCAGGCTTAACGGCGCCCAACAAGAAGATACGCAAACGGCCTCGGAATTGGCTTCGGCTTTGAAAGACCTGGAAACAACCAGGTTTGATGCTCTTAAACTTAGAGACGAACTGGACGCTAAATTGTGGGAAATAGAAGCCATGCATGCCGATCTGCAGGTCCTGGAGCAAAAATATAACGGTTTCAAAGTAATGCTGACGCCTTATTTGATTCTTGAACCGACATTGGTGGGCTCGGGCGAAACGATCAAGGCCTTTGACGGAAACCTCATCCTGGTTCTCTATGAAGCATCGGACACGAACAAGTGTAACAAAGATTCAGCCGCCCTCAGCTATCTCATCAGCGGCACAGACAAAAAGCAACTGTGCCTCCGGACAGGCAAACCGGAGAGTTTTAAATATCAAGGGGAGAAATACCTGTTCACCTTGCTGGAATCGAGCCAAAGCGAAGGGGCGCATCATTATCTTATTTCTATCCTCAAAGAGCGGTAAACGACAACCCGTCCGGAGGTTCGCCCGAACAGAAAATTATGGGGATCAGAACTGATTTCCGCCGGGCAGGCGAGAGTGAGCGCGCCGTAGTGAATCCGATGGATGAAGGAAAGAAGTTGTACAGCTACGCCTCAATCGGCTTGATGATCAAAACCAGGCCCACACTACAAAGACATTGTATTTGAAGATCGGTTGGCGGTCCTCACGCCAGGTCCCTTTGCCCTTCATCGATTCGAACGTGGGATTCGCCATTCATGAGGGAGTAGACGCCTTCCATAGCCTCGGGAGGCACGCCGCTGCCAAACACATTCGTCATCCAATCGAACCAGATATTGGTCTTCTTCTTCAGACCGGTCTCGGAGGCTTGCTTGAGCACGTTGATCGCGGCGGCGGCGCCATGGCCGAAACCCCGAGCTTACATAACGCGCAGATCAACGCCGCAACCACTATTAAACCGGCTTGCCGGAAGTGCTTATAGCCTTAGCAGGGTGATGAAAAAGGGTTCATTGGTGGGGAAAACGCCTTAAAATTGCTAATGATTTCGTCATTCCGGTGGACCCTCACTTCGTTCAGGTCCGGGCTTAACGCTGCCGACGTGATTAAACGCTTCAAGTCCGGGCACGATCTTTTGTGAGTGCCCAGACCGGAATCCAGGCTTTTTACCAACCTATTGATTTTAAAGCAAAAGTCACTGGACCCCGGCCTCCGCCGGGGTGACGTCTATAGGGTTTTTCGCCCTGATGTGGGAATTCCAATCCTTTTTCATCACCCTGTTAGATGCGCCCCTCCTCATTTCCGCAAAGTCAAATTTATATGGTGAGTAGAGAAGCCGCCTAAGAGATGGCCGCGATGAACTCCTTACTCGTCATTACTTTGCCGATGCGGGGAAAGATCACCTCTTCGGCATAGAGTTGCTCACGGTCGGTATCCGTCGCGGTGCAATCTTTAATCAGGATCACCCTGTAGCCCAGGTCGTAGGCGGAACGGGCCGAAGATTCCACACACCAGTTAGTATGGAATCCGGTGAACGCCACATACTCGATTTCGTTTGCACGCAGGAGGTAGTTCAAGGCAGTGGAGTGAAAGGCGTCCAGGGTCAGCTTGCCGCGCACCACTACGTCTCCTGCTTTCGGTTTCAGCGGCTCGATGATCTCAGGGCCCGGGGTCCCTTCCAACCACGCGCCGGTCCCCCAATCGGCTTTCATCTCCATTTCTATGCCGCGCAGACCCTCGGTCCCAGGTCCTCCCGGTTTCAATTCCGGAAAGCCGGGCTTAAAAGCCTGAAATGGCACATAGAAGATCTTCACTTTGCCGCGCGAGCCATCCAAAAGGGACTTCAAGTTGTTGATAACGCCCCTTTTGGCTAACTGGTCGGCAATGTACTGATACATCGTGCCCCCAGGGCTGAGAAAGTCGTTTTGGGCCTCAATGAGAACAATGGCCGTTCTGTCGGGCGGCAACTTCATGGCTGTATCCTTCTTCATGGGTATAAGTGTATTAATAGCGGGGGTAGCTGGGCGGGACCCTATGTCACCGCCTCCCGAGCTGCTTCCAGCGGCCTGCGTTCACGTCTTCCTGAATTTGGGCCATCATATATCGGTTATGCCTGCGGAATTCATGTTCAGCCTTTTCGGGGTCGCGTCCCCGGAGGGCTCGTATAAGTTCGGCGTGATGGTCAATGAGCTTCAAAAAATCGGGCTGCATATTCAGGGTCAAGGGGCGCATCTTATTTTTGATGGTCTCCAGGAGTTCCTTGAGCCAATCGTTGCCACAGGCGTCATATACGGTGGCATGAAATTCAAAGTCCAGCTTTGAATAAGCAAGGATATCCCGGTTCTCGATCGCTTCTCTCTGCCTTTGGAGGCATTCGGACATTTTTTGGAGGGAACCCTCGTCAATGCGGGCAGCGGCCAGCCGGGCCGCCATGCCCTCCAACACCTCTCTTACCGCATAAAGGTCCAGGGCCTTCTCGGCAGTGAGAGATGACATGAATACGCCTCTGTTGTGAATATCGACAACGAGGCCCTCCTGTTCCAATCGCCTCACTGCTTCCCAGACAGGGGTGCGGCTCACATCGAGTTCTCTGGCGATGCTTTCGATGTTGAGACGGACGCCCGGCTGGAATCGGTAATCGGCGATCATCTCCTTCAAGACGGCGTAAATCTGATTGCTGAGCTTTTCCCGCTGTAGCTTCGCCACACATTCCTCCCGCAGGTATCAATATAGAAAACCTCCACTGGATTGGCAACGCTTTTTTCATATTTCATGAAGAATGAGACATGAACGAGTCGATCAGAAAATTATCGGTCGCATGGTTTCAAAAGAACAAGTTCATCTTCTCCCTTTTTCCGCTGGACATTGCGAAACTACCTTTCGCAGAAATCCTTGAACCGAAGAAAATCTTCATAGCTCATGCCCGGCATAGACATGCCGCAGTTGGGTTTATACTCACCGTGATAATCTGAGCCGGCAGTTTTCCACAGGCGGCAGCGCAGCGCCAGGTTTTCAAAATACTCGGTTTGCTCCAGGGTATGGTTGGGATAATATGTCTCTATTCCCGAGAGTCCCAAATCCACCAGGAAAAAGAAAAGTTCTTCGAAATCCCTGACGCTTGTTCCTCCAGCTACAGTATAGGTCGAGAACATCCCCGGATGAGCCAGCACGGCCTTTCCTCCTGCGGACTTAATAAACTCCATGGCCTCTTGCGCTGAAAGATAAAGACCCTGTAAAACGGGATTTTCAAAAGTAAAGCGGTCATCAAACGCAAACCTCTTGAAATCACCTTTCTCGATCCCAAGATAACCTTCCAAAAACCTTATGGTCGGCAAGGCAAAATTGATTGGCCCCAGTTGGCCGGTCTTTGTCCTGATCGTTTCTCGGGAAAAATTGACCGAGTAGCGCACCGCAAGTCTTTTCATTATCTCGTCATATACTCCATCGTGAACTTCCCAATTTTTCCGAAGACTTTCCCGAAGGACTGATTCTTTGCAGGAAATATCAATCCCGTAAGCCAGGAAGTGAACGTAACTGCGGTTTTGCCAGTGAGCCGACACCTCCATGGCAGGGATGGTCTTGAGGTCATATTTCTTAGCTTCCGCCTGGAACTCGTCAATACCGTGGTAGAGATCATGATCTGTTAGACAAACCGCCGACAAACCATCCTGGACGGCTTTCCCTATCAACACTGAAGGTTTATCTTTTCCATCCGAAACACAGGAATGAACATGCATGCCAACTTTCTTCATTTTTCATCAACCTCCTTCGGGCCGCCCAAATTGCAGCCGTCAGCCGCCGCCATACTGAAACCTTTTCCTGCTCCAGCGCTTGAGTTGTTGTTTGCCGTGCTAACCTCTGAATTATTCGGCATTCATACCACACATGCCCCCCAGTTTGAACATAACTCCCTCTCTCCGTTTATCGCAGCCTGCAGAACGTTGTAACACTTGAATGTCGCCACCACGTCTTGCTACGTTTAAGTTTTTATAAACGCCATTTCAATTTTATGCGCCTCGTTCATAAAGATTACCCAGTAAAATTCTACGCTGAGAATCCCACAAATAAAATTACATGACACTGTAATTACTGGTGAATAATTAATGATGGATTTGCGTGCTATTAGTATGGGAAAGGTTCATGATGAAAGCGACCAAGGGGCGCCGGTCCCCGCAGAGCACCGGGCAGGAAATTATTTTTGCGCCTTCCGGCTCACAGAGGTCATAGACCAGAGCAAAATAACTGCCGCCAATTCTGACGGTGTGCTCAAACTGACAATGCCAAAGGTTGAGAAAGCCATTCCGCGTAAGGTCCATGCCACCAGTGATTAAGTGCGCCTGCCATAGGAGGGGGAACTTGCCGGGTGAAAAGTTCCCCCGCCCCAGCCTTAAAAAGGAGATAATACCGGATGAACCTTAATACTTGCCGTACTTCTTGCCTGCTTGAATAAACGCTTTGAGCGTGTGTTCCCTGGCCTCGTCCATGGCGCACCCGATGCTGAGGATGTACCCTCCGTCTCCGGCGGCTGCTTCCAAGAGTTTTTTGGTTTCGGCTTCCACCTGCTGAGCATTGCCGGTCATGATCAGAGAGACAGGGAATCCTCCGCCGATGCATGATTTGCCCCCCAGTATTTCTCTGGCCCGGGCCATATCGGTTCTGTCAAAGATGAAAGCGCATTCGCCTACCGGCACTTCGGCAAGATGCTCCAACCGCTGGTTATATCCTCCCTCCACAAAGCAGCAAGGCATACATCCGTTTTCAGCCAAGCCGATAATCACCTTTTTGAGACTTGGCCAATAGAACTTTGTGAACTGCTCGTCAGACATGAAGCCGTCGGCGCCTTTGTGCAACGGAATGAAAACCAGTGGATTGTTATTCGCCACGGCCCCGCCGACGCCCAGACTGATCATGAGGGGCACAAGCCTGTCGACGGCATCCAGCACTTTTTGCGGTCTTCGGTAAAGATCCATCATCAATTGCGTAGTGCCCCGGAAGGAATCTCCCAGAACGTCAAAGGGGGCTTTGGTGGCGCTGCCGGCATACATCGGATAACCTGAGCTCAATATCTGCCCCATATACGGTCCCAGCGCCTGTATCCACTCAAAGGAGATCCTGCCGGCCTCCAGGAGAGCTTTGTATGCTTCCTGGATCGGCGGGGCGCCCAAAGTGCAAAGCCATGGCGCGGCCATAGGCAATTCCATCGTACCGTACAACGGAGGCATTTGGGCCAAGGGTTCCAGAGAGCTATGGGTTCGGGGGAACCAGACCCGGAACCAGTAATCGGTAGGGTCTGCAATGAAATGGTCATAATCCTCCGCTTTCATGTATTCCTTTTCAACGAACTGGTAGCCCTGCTCATCCTTGATTCCGTGGCCAGGCCATTTGTAAAGATGGTAGCCCAACACCTCTAAAGCCGGGCCATGCATGACCATGGGCGGAATACTCGTCGCGTCAACATCGTAATCCCTTGTGTAATCAAGACAGACCTTTCCGAGGATGTGAGGGTCGTACATAGCCTGTTTCGCGGAATAGCCGTACAGCCCGATGGGCGCAAAAGTGACCAACGGGACAACCGGCACTCTATCCGGCTTTTTTTTGAGCTTGACCGCATCCATAATGAGTCCGGCACGGTACTGGTAAGAAGCTCTGGCCTCATCGCCGGCGAATTCGATTCCTTCTCCGGAGGCCCATTTCGCCAGGAACGCTTCCTGCCTTTGGCTTGAGGACATATTCTCCCAACCTGCAATCATGGCTTCCACTCCTTCTTCTCAATCACGCGGCTCGCAGCGCGCTGCCTTAGCTAACCCATTTTTTACAGATATTGACTCCGGCCACTGCGTCGGTAGCAAACGCGTCGGCGCCTATGTATTTGCAGGCGTGCTCGTCCATTTGACCGCCGCCGATGATCACCTTCACCTTATCGCGTACGCCCATCGCCTTAAGCCCATCAGCCACCTGCTTCATGGACTCAAACGCCAAGGTGAGCAGTCCGCTCATGCCTATGATATCCGGCTGAAATTCTTTGTACTCGTCCCAAAACCGCTGAGCCGGCACATCCACGCCGAGATCTCTCACTTCAAACCCATTTATATCCATGAGCATGTGGACCATGTCCTTGCCGATGTCGTGGATATCACCTTCAACCGTGCCTATAAGAAACCTGCCGAGTGTTGGCGCTTCCACATTTGACTGACCGCCCTTCATCGCCGGTTTGATGATTTCGGTAGCAGCCTTCATCATCTCACCGGCCAGAATCAACTCCGGCACGAAGTACTTGCACTCCTCGAAACGCTTTCCGATGATGCTCAGGGCGTCTTTGTAAGCGTCAATGATTTGCAGGGCAGGCACACCCTGCTCCACGTACTTCTTCGTGAGAGCCATGGCTTCATCTTCCATCATATCCGCTACCGCATTTACAAGATCCTGCATAGTTATCCATCCTCTCTGGAGTCCGTTCTCGTTTCACAGCATATACGAAAGCCTGATCATGAATCCATCCTGGGGCCGATTTTCCCGGCTCGAAAAGCGCGGTTGAAATTCATGCAGTGACGATCCTTGCCAACGAGCGTTTCGGCCGCCATCATGATTCCGCGCAGTTTGCGCTCTTCCGGGTTGACAATCGCGCTATCCATCCCCGCATGTATAGCGAGGACCATGAACGCCTGGTTCAGTATCGGCCGAAGCGGCATGCCGAAAGATATGTTGGACAAGCCGCAAGTTAGGTGGACCCTGGGAAATTCCCCCAGGAGCTTCCGGCATGTCTCCAAAGTGATATTTCCATTCTCCGTTCCTGTTGAAATGGCCATTACCAAAGGATCTACAAATAGCTTTTCGTCTGGCAGACCTCCCTTTCGAGTCATTTCCACAAGACGGCGCACAATGTCAACTCGACCTTCGCTCGTCTTCGGGATTCCGTTATCATCCAGAGCAAGGACGACAAGTTCGGTCCCAAATTCGCAAGCCAAAGGCAACACCCCTTCAATCCGGAACTTTTCCCCACTCAATGAATTGAGCATAGGCGTTTTTGCCGCCTTTTCGATACCAGCCTGGAGCGTAACTTTGTTTGCGCTGTCCAGAGAAAGGACCGCTTCCGGGACAGCTTCCTGAACGTTTTCCACAAGCCAGACCATATCCTCCGGTTCTCGCTGGGGCAAAGTCCCGGCGTTGATATCCAGATAGGAGGCGCCGCTTTCAAACTGCCGTTGCGCCAATTGGCGTATGAAATCAGCGTCTCGATTCCGGATTGCCTGAGCTACCTGTTTTCTGGTCCCGTTGATTTTTTCCCCGATGATGATCATGGGCGCCGCCCTCTTTGGCTGTGGTCAGCCGGTCAGGGGTCGTGAAACACCACATCTTGAAACATAACTCTCAAAGTTTGCTTGTCAACGCAAAGTCTCTGAGTGCTCAGACACCTCGTAATTGGAACACCCATTCGCGTTATCCATGCACGAGGCATCGGTCTCAGAAGTGCAAGCTGGAGATGAATTGCGCCCGAAACTGCAGATGGGACGCCAACTCCAGCACGGTCACGCGAGATTGAATCTGCTCCATGTCAACCAGGACCTTCTGATTCAACAACGCCATGGAGGCCCCGGAAAGCGACGAATTGCCGACGAAGCTGACTTTCCCCTGGAACTCCCTGGGTATAAGGCCGATTTGTTTGAGACTCTCAGGGTTCAAATGGTAGCCGAAAGACCCGGCTACGACGATCTCCTCCAGGTCACTGACTGATATGCCCGCTTCAGTCAAGAGCATCAGAACGCCTGTGTGAACTGCCGCCTTTGCGAGTTGCACCTGCCGGACGTCCTTCTGGGTCAGAAAGATGCTATCGGTCAGTTGGTAGCGATCACCCTTCATCCAAGTCCCGAGGCGTCCGTCGGCCTTGGGGTTGAAAGCCCCACTCGAGGAAATCAGACCTGAGGAGACCAGGGCTGCGATCAAATCGATCAGGCCGCTTCCGCATATTCCTACGGGAGACAGACCGGAGATTGTCGTGAAATGCGGGGAGAAGTCTTTGTCCAGGCTGAACGAGTCTACCGCTCCGGGTACTGCGCGGCAGCCGCAGGAAATGTTCATACCCTCCAATGCAGGCCCCACGGCGCAGGAGGCGCCGAGCATGCGGCCCGTTCCCACGATGAGGACCATTTCACCATTGGTGCCAATATCGATGAACAGCACTGTGCCAGTTCGTTTCCTGTAGTTGATAGCGGCGAGACCGGCAGTGATGTCCGCCCCTATGTACGCGGAGACTCCCGGCAGCAAGATGCAGCGTCCTTGCGGATGGATAGGCAGCCCGGACTGTTCGCCGGTAAGGACAAGCGGACTCAGGAAGGCTGGACGGAACGGCGCCAGCCCCAAGCACAAGGGTTGTACGCCGGCCAGGATGTGAAGCATTGTCGTGTTAGCCGCGACGGTAATGAGGTAAACCTGGTCCCTGCTGCGGAAAGGCCCTAAAGCTTCATCCAGGATGGCCGCCAGCCCTTTGAGCATGGCCTTGCGGAGCACGGAAACACCCTCAGGTCTTTGACGGCAATAGGTGATTCGGGTAATGACGTCTCCCCCATACGCCGTCTGTGGATTCAGCGCGGAACTCCTTCCAAGCAGTTCGCCGGTTTCCAGATTGAACAGGTACAACGAAAGATTGGTGGTGCCCAGATCCACTGCCGCCCCGAGAAGGGGCTTCATGTCGAGATGAAGGTCGAGGATTTCGTCTCCGAAAATAACCCCGGAGGCCTTCCCGTTTTGCTGGTTCCAGGTCGCGATCTTATTCAAAACCCTGGGATCGCCCGTCCGAAACGGTAGCGTCTCCACGTACGGACGGGAGCTTCCAAGATCACCATCCGGAAGCATTTCCCGCTTGACCGGACTGTCCAGGGCGACATCACTATCTTTCAGGCCGAATACGGGCGTCAGGCGGGTCCAGTCATCACCGATCGTCACATTGACTCTTCCCAGCACTCTGGCCATGCAGGCAAGTCGAACGTCCGGTTGGAGGCCGAGTAAGTGCGCACTTTCCTTGTCGTCGGGCGGCGTGAGCTCACCTTGGACCGAGACCCTGCACTTCCCGCAAACGCCCCGGCCGTCGCAGGCGGAGTCGACGAACAGCCCGGCTCTCCGAATGCATGATAACAACGTCTCACCGGAGTGCGCCCTCACGGTCACATCGCTACCGGAGAAGACGACCTCAATGGAAGCGGCGTTCATTTTTACATCACACCCTGGAGCTGAGATGCAGGAGGGACGCAATCGAGATTGAGATGGAACAGCTCGATCCGTGTGTTCCGTCCAAGGATGATGAACTCGTCATCGTTCCATGGACCCGAGAGGAGTTTTTTCAGGCTCCGATCCGATCCCGGCAGCAGGCGGATCTGCAATTTGAGGGTTGAAGCAATTTCCTTGACCAACGGGATAAGAGCATCCACATTGTACGCGCCAGTGTCAATGAGTCCCAGGAATTGGTAATGCGCCAACATTCGCCGGAATACTCGTTCGGTTCTCTCCGGCCCGAAGCGGGCTAAAGTTGCCTGGTATTCTTTCCAAATGTTGAATTCTCCCTCAAGCCATCCTTTTGTGAGGAAGTAGGTCCCACCTGACTTGGAACATAATTCTCGATTCTCCTTGGAACCGAGAAGCAGGCTGATGCAATCATCGACCCTCGGAATGACCAGTTCGTAATTCCTCGACATCAGGCCGGTCACAGCATTACCACAGTAGCCAAATCCAAGAATGACTCTATCCGCTTCGCCGATCCTGTCCAGTTCCTCCTGCAGACGCTGCCTCAAAGATTCCGGTCTCAGATGCAGTCCTGATTCCACCCACCTAAGCGGATGATTACAGCCCGTCTCCAAAACAGCCTTTTCAAGCTCGTCTCGAATAGTGTTGCAGGCCAGAATTACGGTTTCCATTGTTACACACTTCGTCGAATAAACTATAACCAATTCAAGATAGATATCCGTCAAAACTCATGAGAATGACCTTCGCCAAAGAAATGAGCCGCATTTGCATTCTATCACAATGCGGCCCATTCGGCAGAAGGTAATCAGGACCATGATCTCGTAGTCTATTTAATCGGGACTGTCCCCGGTTTTCTTGCCATCTCGGGGGACGCAATCCTCAGTTCTGGTTCGCCATCATCTTCTGTGCCCGTGTCATTGCGTTGCTGTAAAATTCCGCATCGCCCATCCTGCCGTCAACGTATTCGCTCCAGTCTCCGAAATTATTGAAAAAGAAGGCGCTCAAATGAAGGTCTTCGCAGACCCGCTTGTAAATTCTGTTCGCCTTCTTGGCGCGCTCTCTCCTCAGCTTTTCTTCTTCCGAAAGATTCTTCTCCCCTTCCTTGTCTGAGAGGTATTTTCCGAAAGTCTGTGAGTACTGCTCGAAACTTCTTCCGGCCTGTTCATCCAAAGGATTGTGGCCCATATCGCCGCTGGTGAATTGCGAACACGCCGCCTCGAATTCGTCTTTTCCAAATTTCTTCTCCATATCAATCTCCCGGACCTCTATTTGATTTCATCCCGAACGGACAGTCCTCAGGCTAGTTTAGGAGGCCTATCCGAACTTTCATAGCGAAATAATAAGCATTATCGAATTTATATCAAGGGTTGGGCATGCGCAAAAACAAGGAGCGGAACGGGACGAGATGATGAATTTTGTCCTAACCGGGCGCGTTTGTACACTCCCATTACCTCGTAGCTAATGACCAGGGCCTTGAAGTTTGGGACAGTAGAGTTTGGAATTGCGAGGATGGGATATTCACGCCCTGCGGCATGTACGCCACGTTGGATTTGTCATCTCCGATGCATCCCAACCAGGCAAACCTCAGTTCGAAATACTCTGAAATCCGGCTTCGGTGGTATATACACCAACGCTTTTTGGGCGCAAATCGCCGCTTCGCCGACAGGGATTCAAGCTCCGGCCGGTGTTAGAATCTCAAAACATAAAGTATTCCCTCTCTGCGGCCCGGTTCAGGCGTCTTTAGGCAGATTCGCCGCAGCAAATTCCCAGTTGAGCAAATTGTCAAGGACAGCCTTTGCATAGTCAGCGCGACGATTCTGGTAATCAAGATAATAGGCATGCTCCCACACATCCAAGGTAAGCAATGGGACTTGGCCATAGACGAGAGGGTTGTCGGCATTGGATGTCTTTGTAACCTTGAGTTTTCCTTGCTCCAGGACCAGCCACGCCCAGCCGCTTCCAAACTGCGTGACTGCTGCATTTTGAAGCTCTTTAATGAGGTTGTCATAGCTTTGGAAAGAGGCATTGATCATCTTGGTCAAGCGCTCATTAGGCTTGTTTGCGCCAGGCAGCATGCTCTGCCAGTAAAAATTGTGGTTCCAGGCTTGCGCAGCGTTGTTGAAAATAGGTATCTGGCCTGCTGAACCGGCGGTCTTCTTTATGATTTCTTCGAGTGAGAGACTTCCGAGACCGGCAGGGCCCGCCAGTTCATTGGTCTTGTCCACGTAAGCTTTGTGGTGCTTGCCGTAGTGAAATCCGATGGTCTTTATGGATATGTAAGGCTCCAGAGCGTCCTCTTTGTACGGGAGCGGCGGCTGGGTTATTTCGGGGCTGGCGTGAGCGATTGAGTCTCCATAAAGGGAAAACATTCCTGTCCCTGCGATGACGCATCCGCTAATGAGACTAGCCACAAATGTCCTTCGATCCATTCCATGATACAAAACATTGTCGTCCATGGTTACCCTCCCGGAAAAAGATGTGCACTCTGATAAAAGTCCCTCGCCCTGACATATGCTATTTCGGATTGGCTTTCACAAGCGAGGAAAAGATCCCTCAGGCATTCCATCTAAATGGCTTAGAGTTCTTTCCCATCTGACACATGGCCCTTTTGGGGTCAGTTTATGGATAGCACGGTGAAATTAACCATCTATTCTTGACACGACCAGTGGGTTCCGCGAAATAGGTTCCGATTTTCCGATGTTCCATTGTCTGATCCGGTCCGGGACGACTGCCTTTCACGCCTGCGGTACAAGATGGAGCGCCAACAAGAGGTAAATCTTCCGTGTGAGAATTTGTGAAAGAAAATCTGTCCAAAATCTCGATGATCCCGATACTGTGACTGTCCTTCTGGATGGCTCTCAGGTAGATGACGGGACTGCCTGGGAGATCGGGTATTTTTACTCTGGACACGACCGGCCAACGCGGCCTCAGTACTTCAGTACTATTGACAACTATAATTCGCAGGTTAAATTCTGGCGCAGGAATAGCGTAGAAAGTGTTGACGGTACGTAAAGATTACGATGAATACCCTTCGAGGGTATCGAAAAGGAGATTGCATTGCACAATGTAAAAGAACTGATTCTTACATTTTTTTCTGCTTTGGGATGCGCTGCCCTTGCCGCGGATGGGGATCATTTGAGGCAGGCGCCTCCGGAATGTTCTGCCGAGATGCATGATCAGAGCGAAGCCGCTTAACCGACTGGCTCTTGACATACCTGGTGGCTAAGGGATCTACTCCCTTAGCCATCGCTTTTTTTCCGATATCAGCTTCCCCGAATATTTGGAGCGCATGCAAAAGAAGTCAAACCGCGCCTCCTCTCACCCAATGAGCTCCACAGCGCTTACCCGCCCCGGTGGTTTCCTATTTTTCGAGTTTTCATTTCGTCAAACAGGTGAAAACTTCATTTGGAGCCGGGCGGGCGCCTGGCGGCGATTCTTGGAAGCCTAAACCTAACCGGGCGACATTGCGCAATTTTCAAAAATCCGGCAAAAAACCCAGTTTTGTTAAGGTTTTTTCTTGACAAGAATTAATCGCCTGGTTTAGGATTGGGCATCATCAGTGGTCAGACCATCTGATGACCTGCTAAGTAGTCCAATACTTGCTCCGTAAGCTTTGGAGGCAATTAATGGGCCTGAAAATTCAAAATACGCTATCCCCAAAAGGTAGAAATTCCCACACCGGTTCGGCCTCTAAAAACTTAAGAGACGGGCGACACAGGAGGGCGGAATTGAGAAGGTCCGCTTTACCATCGCTGACCACTCAAGGCGGTAACGGACTCGTGAGCATGCCCGAGAAGCCAGCTCCAGCAATTGAAGGGCTCATTCAGTAACGGCATTCGCTATGGAACTCAAAGTCAGCAGGGCGCAGATCGATGATGTAGGCAAGGGGTTCGCTCGCCTCGAACCTGAAGACATGAAGGCCCTTGGAGCTGTGCTCGGGGACCTCATCGAAATTGAAGGCAAGAAGAAGACGGTGGCAAGAGTGGCTGGAACCATCGGCTCGATCACCGGCAAGAGAGTGATCCAATTCGACGGCATAATTCGCGACAACGCGCAGGTGAATCTGGGAGAAATCGTAAAGGTCAGAAAAGTTCCTCGCAGGACAGCCGGCGCAATTGTGCTCTACCCCCTGGATATCAGCAGCCCACAGCCTTCTGAAAGTGATTTGGAAAATTTTGGCAAGGTGCTCCAGGGATACCCGGTCATTTCAGGGGACAGGATCAATGTGCCTCTTCTCGGCGGTAAGGACCGCTTCTTTCGCGTGGAGGGCATGACTCCTTCCGGACCGCTCATCATTAACCAACAGACCAGATTTATCCTCACCAAGCCGGACTACGGTTCAAACAGCTCATCCAATATCTCCTATGAAGATATCGGAGGCCTTGATAAAGAGCTCACACTCGTGCGCGAGATAGTTGAGTTTCCTCTGCGCTATCCTGAGATGTTTGAAAACCTGGGAATCGAGGCGCCCAAAGGAGTGCTCATCTACGGGCCTCCAGGAACCGGAAAGACCCTTATAGCCAGGGCCATTGCGCGGGAAACGAAGCTCCACTTCATCAGGGTCAACGGTCCGGAGATCATTCAGAAATTCTATGGAGAAAGCGAAGCCAGGCTGAGGGAGATCTTTGAGGAAGCCGCAAGCAGGACTCCCAGTATTATTTTCATCGATGAAATCGACGCCATCGCTCCGAAGCGGGCAGACGTTCTCGGCGATGTGGAAAAAAGAGTGGTGGCCCAACTTCTCGCGCTCATGGATGGAATTGTCTCGAGGGGTGACGTGACCGTGATAGGGGCGACCAACATTCCGGAGATGATCGATCCGGCCCTGCGCCGCCCGGGACGCTTTGATAGAGAAATCGGCATCCCTATTCCTAATGCGGAGGGCCGCCTTGCCATATTGAAAATTCACAGCAGGCGTATGCCGCTCTCCGGCGATGTCAATCTGGAACGGCTTGCCCGTATCACGCCTGGTTTTGTTGGCGCCGATTTGCAGGCGCTCTGCAAAGAGGCGGGCATGGTCGCCCTGCGGCGTTGTCTCAGCTTGGTTGGAGAGGGTGACTGCGCCCCCATTCTCCCTGGGCGTGATGAGCTCAAGATCACTCCTGAAGATTTCTTGACAGCGTTGCGTGAGATAGAACCATCTGCAACCCGCGAGTTCCTCTCTGAAAGGCCTTCGGTCAAATGGCGCGACATTGGCGGGCTTGCGGAGGTAAAAGAGACCCTCATTTCCATAGTCGATTGGCCGAGCAGATATCCGGAGCTGTTCGATGAGGGCAAGATATCACCTCCCAGAGGAATCCTTTTTACGGGACCTTCCGGCACGGGTAAAACACTCACGGCAAAAGCGCTTGCCGGTGAAACGGGATTGAGCTTCATTCAGATCGGCGGCCCGATCCTCTTCTCCAAGTGGCTCGGCGAGTCAGAAAAAGCGATTCACCAAATCTTCAAAAAGGCTAAGCAATCGGCCCCATGCATCCTGTTTTTCGATGAGATCGACGCGTTGGTCACTACACGCGGCGCAGGCAACGAGGTGGGCGCAATGGAGCGCGTGGCGACCCAGTTCTTTAGCGAACTCGACAAGTTGAGCGATCTCTCCGAGGTCATTGTGCTGGGCGCCACCAATCGTGAAGACCTGTTGGATCCTGCCTTGATTCGTGCGGGTCGACTCGATTTTGTGCTTCCTTTTCGGGTTCCCGACGAAGATGAGCGCATGGAAATCTTCAAGGTGCATACAAGTGAAAAACCTGTCCATCCTGATACGGACTTGGCTGAACTGGCCGGAGAAACTGAAGGGATGGTCGGCTCGGACATTGCTTTCATTTGCAAGAGAGCCACAATGCTTGCTATCGCCGAAAGAATCAGCCTGCCCAAGCAAGCGATTCGGTGCAGCCTTTCAATCTCCGCCACCCATTTTAAGACTGCAATAAATGAATTGCGTGTCAAGAGGGGGAAAGCGACATGCTGAAAGCGGTCAGGAAAACCAGGGCATCTGCGGATGTCGTCAAACAGATTGCCAATCTGATCACGAATAACAGGCTGAAAAAAGGAGATCAGCTCCCGGCGGAAAGGGAACTTACTGAGGCCTTCCAGGTATCACGCGCCACAGTTCGCGAGGCTATTCGTTCCCTGGAATCCATGGGACTGGTCAAGAGCAAACACGGCGACGGCACCTATGTGCTCGTCTCAGGTGAAGAAGCAGGCATAGCCCCGCTGGCTGCAAGCCTTTTAACGGAGAAGGACGATCTGTTGGACATCTTTCACATCCGTAAGATCATTGAGCCCTCCATAGCGCAACTTGCAGCGGGATATGCAAGCTCTGAGGACATCAGGGAACTGGAGGAGATTCTGGAAAGGCAGAGAGTAGAGGTTGCCGCCGGAAAGTATGCCGCCGAAACCGATACTCGTTTCCATCTAACACTTGCTCGCATAGCACGAAACCGTGTTTTGAGCCGTCTTCTTCATGCCCTTGTGGAGCTTTTGGCTGACTCGCGCGCACGTGGGCTCGATGAGGCCTCGCGAGCTGTTAGATCGCTCCACGGGCATGAGAACATTGTCGCGGCAGTCATGAGAGAGGATTGCACGGAGGCTCGCCAGTCCATGCTGAATCATTTAAGCGAAGTTGAAGGTCTCTTCCGCAAGAAGAAGAGGGGAGGTGGGAAGTGTATTGATGGCCTTGAAGAATAAATTTCTTGGAGTGTGCTCCAATATCTCATTTTCGCCAACAACACGATCCGGAGGTATCTATGGCCAAGATTAATGAAATAACGATTTGGACACGTGGCGTGACGATGGACAAGGAAGGACGCGACATCGCAAACGCAATCGGCAATGCCGCGAAGATGGATGGGAAGTTCGTGCAGGCTTTCGACAACTATGAAGACCTGCCCGACCGTGTGCTGGTCACGACTCGAAAGTATGTCAGGATCAGCGACGAAGAGATCGAACACAAGTATGTCTACACGAACGACCATCCGGATGTGGTCATCGTAGCAGAGCCCACCATCGTGAAAGGCATCAATATCTTGAGGGGAATGATGGAGGGCGGGCTGCTGATCATCAATACCAACCGCACAATCGACTACATGCTCCAGTTTATCCCCAATGCGGATGTGCTCGGCGCCATAGCAACGGTGGATGCCGAGGGCATATCGGGAATCAAGACCGTTGATTTTTCCGGGTCGGAGGGTGGCGTCGATGTGGCCGGGCTGGGCGCCGGAATTGCGGCGCCCATAGCCGGGGCCATGGCCCGGGTTAGCGGCATGATCAGCAAGGACAACCTCGCCAAAATCGTCGAAGACGTGGCGGGTATGGAAAAGGGCTACAACGAAGTGAAGTTGCAGAAGTTTCGTAAGAGCCGGGTTGAGTATTCGTGGGGTGGATGAAAGACCGGAGTGTTTGTATCTGAAAATTGATAGGAGAAATGATATGTCGAAAAAGCTTCCTGAATACGGAACCATAAACGTGCCTACAGAGAGAGGGGTGCCATTCGGCGCTATAACCCCTGCGCCCGTAGTCCAGCAGGACCTTTTTGTCACCTCCAACTGGCGGATTGTCCGGCCGGTTATTGATAATGACACGTGTACGCGCTGCCTGACCTGCTACATTGCCTGTCCAGATTCCTGTTGGGCTTATGACGATAAAAATGATGAGATGGTTTGGAACTGGAAGTTCTGCAAAGGCTGCCAGATCTGCATCCATCAATGCCCGGCGGAAGCCCTGTCCCCTGTCGCCGAGCTTGATTTCCCGGACGGAGTACATCGCTTGGAGAAACCCTTCTAAGAGGGAGGAGAAAATAAGATGGCTCAGGAGAGAATGTTAACCGGATGTTCAGCGGCGGCACAGGCCGCTAAAGCTGCAGAAGTCGAAGTGATCTGCTCATATCCGATTCGGCCCTACACTGCGATCATGATGGAGCTTGCCAAAATGGTCGCCAACGGTGAGTTGGATGCAGAATTCGTACACGGTGAAGGAGAACATGCGCAGTTGTCGGTGGTGCTGGGCGCTTCCGCCGCTGGCGCGCGCGCCTATACCGGAAGCGCCGGAGTCGGTGTGACCTACGCCTTTGAACTGTACAGCCCAATGGCAGGCGGCAGGTATCCCGTTCAGATGGCGATTGCAGACCGGACGCTGGACCCGCCGGGAGATTTCGGGTCTGAACATACCGACGCAATGTCAGTTCGTGACCAGGGTTGGCTAATCGGCTGGGCCTGCAGCCCCCAGGAAGTGTATGACAACACTCTTATGGCATACCGCATCGGGGAAGATCCCCGTATCATGCTGCCACAGATAGTAGCCCAGGACGGTTATTTCATTTCTCACATTCCAGACAAGGTATTACTCGGCGAAAGGGCGCAGGTGAAAGAGTTCCTGCCTCCGTACAAAGGGCCTCATCCTTTGAGCGTCAGTTGCCCCGTGTCCCATGGTCCCCAGATAAGACCCGATCAGGGCGCCCCTATGGATGCACAAAGGGCTCAAACTTTCCTGGCGGTTCCGGCGGTGATTGAGCAGGCGACCGCTGATTTCAACCGCATCTTTGGTCGTGACTACGATCCGTTCCTCGAGCAGTACAAACTCGAGGATGCCGAGATAGCATTCTTCATCCAGGGAGCTCACGCCAATACCTGCAGGAGAACAATCGATATGCTCCGCGCAGGCGGGGTGAAGGCGGGCATGGCGCGCCTGCGCTGGATCCGCCCCTGGCCCACGCACCAGATTGCGGAGGCATTGGGCCACGTGAAAGCCGTGGGGTCGATCGAAACAAGCACCTCCTATGGCGGAGCAATGAGAGGTGGCAACCTGATCCATGAGTTGCGCGCATCTCTGTACGATCTGGACGAAAGACCGCTTGTGACCTCGTTCATGGCCGGCCTCGGCGGAGAAACAATCTATCCGGATGATTTCAAATATATGGCCGACGTACTGTTGAAGATGGTGAAAGAGCAGCGGGTCGACAGATATGTCCGCTGGATAGGATTCGACGAGTAGATTTATCCATCCAACTCATGGAGGACAGTTAATGAAAGCATTCGATTATAAGTTCCAGACCTTTGAACCGATCAAGTCCTTCAAGGACGCTCCCAGGGAGGAGATGTACCTCCCCGGCCACCGAACCTGCGCCGGCTGTGGCCCGGCCCTGAATTACAGGCTGGTCGCCAAGGCTGCGGGCAAAGATACGATCTTCATCGGTCCCACCGGTTGCATGTATGTAGCAAACTCGAGCTATCTTTGCACCCCTTATGCCGTGTCCTGGATTCACGCCCAGATCACCAACGGAGGGGCGGTGGGCTCCGGCGTGGAAGCCGCCACGAAGATTTTGATGCGCAAAGGGAAATATGATGGAGACAGATTCCCTAACATCATAGTAATGGCGGGTGACGGCGGTTCCGTGGACATTGGCCTCCAGGCGATGTCCGCCCTGATGTACCGAGGGCATAAGGTGCTCTTTATATGTTACGACAACGAATCTTACGCCAATACGGGAATTCAGACCTCACCCACGACGCCCTACGGCGCCAATACCACCTTCACGCCTCCCGGAAAGGAGATTCCCGAAGGCAAGGTATTGTTCCCCAAAAACCCGCCCCAACTCGTCATTGGCGGACATCCGTTGGTCAAGTACGTAGCCACCACGTGTGTGGGCTATCCACTGGATTTGATGAACAAGGTGTCTAAAGCCCTCAGCCAGCCCAACCCGACCTTCCTCCATATGCTCGCACCCTGTCCAAAGGGGTGGGGGTTCGAAGAGAAGCTGACCATGGAAATGGGCAAGTTGGCGGTCCAGACTGGGATGTGGTCCCTCTATGAATGGGAGGGAGGTCAATACAAATACACCCATATTCCCAAAAAATACAAGCCGGTGAGTGAGTATATGAAATTCCAGCAGCGTTTCAGGCACTTAAAACCGGAGCATATCGCCAGGATGCAGGCTTTTGTGGATGAGAAGATCTCAAACGTCCAAGCAACCGCAAAACCGATTGAGGCGACGCCCCTCAAGGCCTGAACAATATCGGCATCCGATTGTCCTGTACAAATGCGTGCAGGGTCTTAACGACCCTGCACTGCCCTATAGGACTGCAGGGGGATAAGATGAGCACTCAGGAAGCGAATCGAAAGACTGCTTCGCCCTGGCTTGGGAATCCTTGGGTCCAATTGGTGGCCGGGCTATTCGGAATGATGATGATATCAAGCTGCCAATACGCCTGGACGCTGTTCGTTCCGCCTCTAACCGAGACTTTCAAATGGTCTCTGCCGGTAGTTCAATTGGCGTTCACCCTTTTTATTTGCGTAATGACCTATGCGGCGCCTTTAACCGGATATCTTTTGGACAAGTTCGGCACAAGGCTTTTCTTTTCTCTCGCTGCTCTTTGCATCGGCATTGGCTGGTCGGCGCTGGGGTTGGTGAAATCAATAGCTGGCCTATATTTCTTCTATAGTCTCGCTGGGATAGGAGCAAGCTTCATCTATACCGGCGGCATCGCCACAGCCCTCAAGTGGTTCCCACAAAGAAGGGGCTTGGCGTCCGGAGTTATGGCTGCGGGCTTCGGGTCGGGAGCGGCGCCGCTCATCCCGTTAATTGGATATCTACTTTCGAATTACGGCTATACGACAGCCTTCATGTACACCGGAATAGGTTTTGGTCTGGTCCTGCTTGTTGTCGCTCAGATCCTCCGCTTCCCGACCTCCGCTCAAACCGAGGCTGGGGGCACGGCGAGCATAGCGGCAGGTGAAGCGAAAAGTTTTTCTCCCCTGGAGATGCTCAAGAAACCACAGTTCTACCTGCTATATCTAACATTTGTCGGGATGGCTTCAGGATACCTGTTGGTGACGGCTCAGATCAAGCCTTTCGCCAAGGAATATGGATTGGCTTCAAACATCGTGATCCTGGCTATCACGATTAACAGCATCGCTAACGGGATGGGGCGTGTAGTGTGGGGGGCCATATCAGACAAGCTGGGGCGCGAAAGGTCCATGTTCATAGATTTCCTGATTTGCGCCGCAGCGGTTGCGCTTCTCCCCGTTCTGGGGTCCAACCCGATTATGTTCATGGTGTTGACGTTCATCGCCATGTTCACATTTGGGCCGATTTTCGCCTTCTTCCCCCCGATCACGGCGGACAGATTTGGAACAAAATATCTGGCCACAAACTACGGCGTCCTTTACAGTGCAAAAGGCGTGGGTGGGATTGTTGGAGGACTGCTCAGTTCTTTTATAATTCTGTCGTTCGGCTGGGGGTTCACCTTCTACGGCGCGGCTGCGCTAGCGGTTTATTCTGCAGTCAGCGCACTGGTGTTGATGCGAACGCCCAAACCGGTGTTAAAGCCAACACCGGTTCTCGTGCGGACGGTTGAACGTTAGACCGGCGCCAACGGGAAACAGGGCGACAATTCCAGTCCGGAAAAACTGAAACGGATCAAGGAGAGGGTGGAGAATCCCTCTCCGGTCACACGAACTGTCCAATGCAGTGATTCGAGGACATTCTACTTGTTTGACAGAGTTGAAGAGAACGACCCGCAATGAGGTCTATTTGACTGATTTAAAGACTTAAAAAGACCTGGTGGAGAATGCGCCATGACGAGAAATCATTTTTGCTCGCTCCAGACCGCTAGACACTTACTCAACGGGCTATCGTCAAAACTTCATACTCATTGCGGCGCTGGATGGCTGGCAAAATTGATGTTCGGGAAAAATCCGATCTATCGCCATGTGAAGGGCGGAGAGGAGGAAATCTATCAGTCTTATTTTATGAATATAGTAAATTCAGTGGATGTAAGGAATCTCACGGCTCAAGCATGTTGCAAACCTTTTGATGATGAATCGGCCCGAAGAGATCTCAACACCATAGATAACGTTGCGCATCAGGCAAAACGCTTACATAGTCTTCGCCCAGTTATTATCGAGACAATGCTCTGGCAGTATATTTATGCTGATCCGCTGCTGAGAGAAGACGATCGGTACCGTTGGATATATGAGGTTATGGCTAGAGATGATAGGGCCTACTTTCCCGATGCAATAAGCATTTATTACACCATGTATAACTGCTAGATTATTTCCTGCTGTCAAAACACACGAACTGGAAGCGAACAATCGCCATATTCCGTATAGAGCTAATGCGGTTTGGCGCGTTGGTATTGGTTTGGCCAGAGTATATCGTCGCGCAATACGTATGCCGCCTGGAGAGGCCAGTATGGCTGGCGCAGCATCTCCCTTGCCAGCAGCACGACGTCGGCCTGCCCCGTGGCGACAATCTGTTCCGCCTGCACCGGTTGCGTGATAAAGCCGACAGCGCCTGTCGGCATGCCAACTTCTTTTCGAATGGCGGCCGCAAAGGGAACATTGAATCCAGGACCAGCCGGAATTTTCGCATAGGGAACCAAGGCGCCGCTCGAACAATCGATAAGGTCGACCCCAATCTCCTTTAGCTTTCGGCAGAGTTCTACGGACTGGGCTAAATCCCATCCACCTTCGACCCAATCAGTACAGGAGATTCGCACGAAAACAGGCAGGCTGGAAGGCCAGACTGCGCGCACGGCTTCGGCTGCCTTCAAGGGAAGACGGATACGATTTTCGAAGGCGCCGCCAAATTCGTCGGTACGTTTATTCGATAGTGGCGAGAGAAACTCGTGAAGGAGATAGCCGTGGGCCATATGGATTTCGAGCGCCTCGAACCCGGCGTCCAGGCTAAAGCGGGCAGCGGCCTGAAACTGTGTCAGTATGTCTCCGATGTCCTTGCTGCACATTTCTCTCGGAACCGGGGAACGCTCGTCAAAAGGAACCGGGCTGGGAGCTATCGGTCGCCAACCCCCTGCGCTCTCATCCAACGGGCCCCCTCCCCGCCAGGGAATATCCGTTGATGCTTTGCGCCCAGCGTGCGCGAGTTGAATACCCGGAATCGCCCCCTGGCTTTTTATAAAGGCTGTTATACGACTGAATGCCCGCCCGTGGTCAGAAGACCACAGACCGGAATCATGTGGTGAGATGCGTCCCTCGGGGGAAACGGCTGTAGCCTCAACCATAACCAGGGAAGCTCCTCCAACAGCCCGGCTCCCAAGATGAACCAGATGCCAGTCATTGGGCATTCCGTCCTGACTGGAATATTGGCACATTGGAGATACGAATATTCGATTTCTAAATTCTATTTCCCGCAGACGGAATCGGGAAAAGAGCGTACTCATAGATAGACCCCCTGATCGATAACGGAACAAACCGGAAAGCGTCCTCCATTCACGCCAAGTATATTAATACCAAAATGTGGGGAAAAGAAGCATTTCGAGGGTATGGAATGTAGTTTGCCATTTCCGGCCCTATTCCCTTTGCTTCACGCGAACTTATATTTAGTAGGAATCGAATCTTTAATTATGGATAACCATGGAGAAATAATCATGATTCGAAAATTAACCCATATTCTGGCACTCTTCATCGGACTATTAACATGCTCTATCGAAGGTCAATTCAAATGCGTCACTCCAGGCGCGTTTCCCTTCGGGGGCGGTATCGTGCAGCCTTTGGTGTCGAGCCCTGAGTTCGACCCCAACGAATCGCAGGTAAGGCAGCAGTTGTCAATCGATGAGCGAATCCAGGGAACGAGCAGCGCCCCGGCCGGCGGTATTGGCCTGATGCAGTCATGGAGCTTTTAGCGGGTTCTGCCCAGTGAAAAAAGAGTTCTCCGGCCTTGCGGATCGGATGCGCAAGACAGTATTGTCGCAGCCCCACTTGGTCTATGGCCATGTGGGGGTAATATCCCACCGGGGAGGACCACTTTTCCCAAAGCCCCTCCCGCCCGGCCTTGCGAGGTCCTTCGGCCTCACCTCGACAGGCATTTCACCCTCAGCGTTGAAGGCAAGACGCCCACTATCAGCCTCATCGCACGATGAGCACAGGGACCTTTGTCTGGTTATGAATGACTCCATAGGCGACGCTGCCAAGTACTGAGGCTGCCAATGCGCTTCTACCATGGGAACCTATAACGATGAGATCAACCTTTGACTTTTTAGCCTCTTTCACAATATTCTCAACAGGGTGCCCCGTCGCTATAACAGTCTCTGATTGGACGCCACTTTTATCACACAGTTTCTCCACCTCTCCGGCATACCCTTTGGCGGCATCGCGCAGATAATCCGCTATAGGCTCTATTACATGCGTTGGAGTATCCACGGCAGAAACTGTCTGGGCTATAAACGAGCGATTATCAATAACGCTCAGGACAATTATCGATGCATTCAACTGTTTTGCAAGGTCAACCGCGTACGTGACTGCCTTTAGAGCTGTCTTGGAACCATCTGTCGGCACAAGAATCTTTGAAACCATAAATCCTCCTTTAATATTCTTCGCATTTAATCTGAAATCTCCGATCCCCACCTCCGATAATGCCGCAGTGAAAGCGGATTTTATGCCTGCGATCGGCTCGGGTTGAGGAGCAATAACTTTCCTGACCATGACCGGCCCTGCCGCTCTCACTTCATGCTGGACCCCGGCCGACAGGAAAACGTGCCCGGTTCCTGGCCGCTGCTCCTTCACGATTCCGGCGAACAGTTCCTCCAGGGCATCATTTACGGTTGAATCTCGATGAACTGGAGAATCCCGACAACGGCCCGACCGCCGGCCGGTTGCGCAAAATGCACGGGATTTGCTGAGGCCGGACTGGTGACCCATACACCTGGACACAACTGATGGCAATCATTATATACGCGTTAAGTTGCTGGAGATGATGGAATACCTGGAAACTCAAGCCGTTGAAGGAGGCCAACATGGCTAAAGAACAAGGGAAAACACTGGATGCGTTCTGTACCGCCATAGAAATGAAAGAAAGTAAGCGGGTATTGTATGAAAATGCCATGACAACCTGTCCCGATCAGGTGGGAATAGAAACCTTCAGGATGCTCAAGGATTCGGAAGCAGATCACCTGAAGCGGATCCAAGAGGTTTATGAAGAGTTACAGAAAGGAAAAGTATCCGAGAACGCCTGCCGTTTTCATAGCTTTGATACGGAGGATAAAAAGGTGCTTCTCAGGAAGGTTGCTGTGGAGCGCGGAAAGCTTCCCAATGCCTGTCTTGATGATGTAGCCGCCATTGAGACCGGCATCAAGCTCGAGAACGCGAGCATCGAGTATTTTGGAAAACAACTCAAACAGGCTACCGACCCGATTGAGCGCGAGTTCCTGCAGCGCATGATCGCCGAAGATAGAGAGCATCACATTCTGCTGGCCGACCTGAAATTCTACTATGAAGACACCGAGAACTGGTTCCTGGAGAAGGGACGACAGGCGCTTGACGGAGCGGGCGGAGGGGCGTGATAATATTTTGTCCTTTTAATATCTGGGTCGGCTGAATCTTTGTGAAAATGTTCTTGGCGAAAAGGACTTCCACAATTTTGGCGCACACGAAGCCCGGCCTGCAAGGGCTTGCAGGAGCTTCGATCCGAGTTTTTGTCATCCGAATATAAACGGCATGTGGGGAGGGCGCCCGGCGCCTCCCTGGCCTTGGAATAGCGCTGGCGCCCAATGAATCAGCCTCGCCGGGGGAGAAGACCTCCGTCTACTTCAGGCAAGCCCCAACCGCTTTCAGGCAAGCGTCGTAGTCGGGTTCCTTCGTGATTTCGCTTACGATCTCTATATACCTGATAGTATTGTCTCTGCCGATCACGAAAACAGCCCTCGCCAGCAGACGGAGCTCTTTGAGCAGCACTCCGTAGGCCATACCGAAATTTGCGTCCATATAGTCGGACAAGGTCGTCACGTGAGAGACCCCCGCGGTGCCGCACCACCTTTTCTGGGCAAAGGGAAGATCCATGCTGATGGTGAGCACGGCCACATCATCCCCCAATTTCCCCGCTTCCACGTTGAAGCGGCGAGTTTCGACATCGCAGACGGGAGTGTCCAGAGAGGGCACTGCCGCAATGACCACTACCTTGCCCTTATAGGAAGCAAGTCCAGTCTTGGCGAGACTGTTATCCACCACGTTGAAATCCGGGGCTTTATCACCCACCTTCAGTGCGGTCCCTGCCAGCGTGAGCTGTTTTCCGTGCATAGTCACGGTTCTTTCCATGATTTGTCTCCCTCTAGTTGAGTAATTTGCAGATTTGCCGCGTGAACTGCTCAAGAAGTGCATGTAAGGAGCAGGGAACCGGGAGTCAAGACCGGACTCGCAGCACTTCTTGCCTTCCCTCCCGTGTTCAGCCCTTCTAAAGGCCCTGAGTCTACGAAAAAAGTTTCCACAGGCCGTTTCTGAATTCCAGGCAAAGCGCATCGGATGTCCGGTGGCGAAACAGGCGCCCTTCCGGGCTTACGCCGTAAATTACTCCATCCCGCAGGAAAATACCCAGCAGCGTTTTGCCAATCCCACGCCTTCGGGCGGCATGAGTCTCGCGGCCGCAGGACGCCCCGGGCGCAGGTATTTCGGATGGAACCGTTTGCGCCGCATGCTCTTTGGCAAGATTCAGGACATCCTGTCTGTCCACTGGGTCAAGCAATTTAAAAAAATTGAGGATTCTAGCCAGTCTCAGCAGTGTTATCGAATCCGTCCTTGTAGTCGCATCGCAAACCGGGAGGGCCGTTGAGCGCAATTGAGAGAGCGCCGGCGGGAGCAGATTTTGGGCGCCGCATTTTTCGAAATCGGCGCTGCCGGGGGCCGGATAGAAAATGGATACTCCCGCAATCGCAGTCTTACCGGCCAGGTAGACCAGGTCGGCCACAGAGTCTCGCGGATCTTGCCCCGGCGCTCCTGCAATGATGTATGCAACCCCATCGAGCCCATATTTTTCCGCGTACAGCAGAGATCTTTCAAACTCCTGCCGCACGTCGGGGCGTCTGAATTTTTTTAACTGTTCGCGGCAGGTCGTACAAAGCGAAAGATTAAGAGCGGTAAAACCGGCGGCCTTCATCGCGCAAACCACTTCCTCATCCAGGGTGGGAGGGAAAAGGCCGTTCATAGCCCTCAATTCCAGACCGCAGCCCCGAAACTGCAACTCTATTTCCTTAAGGAGATCGAGAAACCATTCCCGCACGTAGGAGATGTTTTCATCTTCAAAATCTATGAAACGCACCCCGACCCCAAAGACAGCACGTTTCATCTCTTCGATGACCCTGGGCACGCTCTTCATTCGGAAACCGCACCACGAGGAACATCCTATCGAGCAGTAGCTGCAAGCGAGCGGGCAGCCTCTGCCGGCCACAATCACCGCGCCTGGCCTTTTTCTGCGCCGGTAGAAGTTATTGTCGATCAGATCGATGGCCGGAAGGGGAACATCGTCAAGGTCCGCCAAAACAGCGGGCGGTCTTATGAAAAGCTTTCCACCAGTGGTTCGAAACCCTATCCCGGGGACAGATTCGACCGAGGCCTCACCGCGAATCGCCCTGGCCAGAAGAGCCATGGAGGCCTCACCCTCGCCCCGGATGATGAAATCTACACAATC
>PLSV01000218.1:37316-44197 GCA_003165235.1 Syntrophobacteraceae bacterium | reverse complement strand
GGGGAAATATCCGGCCCTGAATAAAAATCTTGCAGGTAAGACATTTCGGGCGGAAGCCCCATCTTTTTTGACCTGGTTGAAGCAAGCGCGTCGAGGATTTCGACCGAGTAGCCTTCCCGCAGGAGCGGCGAGGCGATACAGGCAAGCCCGTAAGGGATCGTCCTTTTCGCCGTTAAATAGAAATCAGCGATTGGGGGCTGTATGAGGATTATGTCCGGCATAAATCCGTCTCACATCTCGGTAGCCGGATCGCGGTCCACAGTGATCTGAACGGACCGGAAGGAGGGATCGCCTTTGATCGATTCCAGCACGCAGTCGATGAAGCTCTGCATATCCGAACTTGTCCAGGTCTTTATGAACAGATGCTGCCTGAACCTGTTCCTGAGCTTCACGTAGGCTGCGGGCGACGGGCCCAGAACGGCGACGCTTCTTCCCGTATTCCTGAAGCGGTCGGCCTTTTCACGGCAAACTACGGCAAGCAGGCGGGCCCCGTCGCGGGCCGATTGCTCAACCGGAGAAGTGACCAGCATCTTAAGCAGGCGAGTAAACGGTGGATATTGAAGGATTTTCCGCGACATTAGCTCTTCCCGGCAGAAACCGTCATAGTCAAGCTTTAGCGCAGATTCAATTGTAAAATGTGATGGATTGTAGGTTTGAAGTATGACCCGCCCAGGTTGTTCCCCACGTCCAGCACGTCCGGCAACCTGGATGAGAAGCTGAACCAGGACCTCTCCGGCCCGGAAGTCCGGCGCCTGAAGACCGGCGTCGGCGTTGATTATGCCTACAAGCGTTATGTTAGGGAAATCATGGCCTTTCGCCACCATCTGCGTACCGAGCAAAACATCGGCTTTCCCCGAGCGCACGGCATCCAGCGCGCTCAGCAGCCGATCCTGGCTGTTTATCGTATCCCGGTCCATTCTCACTACACGTGCATCGGGGAAAAGTCTTTTCACCTCCTTTTCCACCTTTTCGGTCCCGAACCCATGGGGAAATAGCGCAGCGTGGGCGCAAACAGGACACCTCTCGGGCAAAGGCGTATCCCAGCCGCAGTAATGGCAGCGGAGGCGGTCATCTTTCTTATGGTAGGTAAGAGTTACGCTGCATGACGCGCACTGGAGCGCCTGACCGCACGCGTTGCAAACATAGTACTTTCCATAGCCTCTTCTATTCAAAAAAAGGAGCGCCTGCCGCCCGCTGCGTATCGTCTCGCCGACCGCCTCTCTAAGCTTGAACGAAAAGATTCCCTGCCCCCCTCCCTCCCGTTTCATATCCACAACCTCGAATTCCGGCAGAGGCTTGTTCATCACCCTGCTTGGGAGCAGAATCGAGCGATACCGTTTTTCGGCGCATCCGTGCACCGTTTGAATCGAGGGGGTGGCTGACCCCATGACCACGGGCGCGCCCGCGATCTTTCCCCTCATCAGGGCTACATCTCTTGCATTGTAGCGCAGGTGGTCTTCCTGCTTGTAGGATGTGTCGTGCTCCTCGTCCACTATGATCAGCTTCAGATCCTGAACGGGCATGAAAACGGCGGATCTTGCCCCCAGCACTATTTTCTTCCTGCCTGACCGAATGTCCGCCCATGCGCGCTTGCGCTCCCTTTCGGGCAGAGCGCTGTGCCAAACGGCAAGCCCGGCGCCGAATCGTTCTCGGAAGATCGACTCCATTTGCGCGCTGATCCCGATCTCAGGCACCAGTACAAGGGACCCATTCCCACATTGAACAGCCTTTTCCACCAAACGAAGGTAGATTTCCGTTTTCCCGCTGCCGGTGACCCCATATAAGACGAAGGGCTGGAAACTGGGATTGTCCATGAAAGGAGCGGTTTGATCGAGAGCGGCGCCCTGATCCTCGGTCAATTCCAGAGCCCAAAGGTTCGAGAATCCCCCCTGCCCTCCTTTGCATAAAAGGGGGCTCGCAGTCCCCGCTTTTGAAGAGGCGGGAGTATCGGCGCCCGGCCTTGCCTTCGACTCTTCGACCGCGATTACGCCGTCCCTGATAAGCTTCTTTAGCGAATAATCCGGGTTCTTGCACAACTTGCGCAAGTCCCGCAAGAGGGCCGTACCGCCTGCCAAACGCAGCAGTCGAACTATTTCCTTTGATTTTTCGGATTTAAGGCTTTCGCCGGCTTGACAATCGACCAGGCGAACCAACTTTAAACCGGGGCCGTTAGGCGCCGGCCCGACAGGCTCGGACCAACCAAACGGAATTACCAGATCCAATACCTGGCCAAGGGGATAAAAATAATATTCAGATACCCAGCGGCACAACTTGAGAAGGTCGGGCGGCATGGCCGGCGCTTCATCGATCGTGTCCCGGATTGGACGGATCCTTATTGTGTCCGGCAGCTCGGGGAGGGAATCGCCAACGCACAGGACGATTCCAGCCGCTTTCCTCTTACCCAGTTCGACCGAAACCCTGCTCCCTGGCTGCACCTTTGCGGCAAGGCGGCTGGGAATCGAGTAATGAAGACCCTTATTGAGGGCCGTTCCCATTATTACGACTTCCGCAAACAACTCCGCCATCGTGTTTCTCTGCCGGACATTATCTCATGTTTTTGTCCATCGGGGATTGCTCCGTGCAGGGCGGTAGCACAAAAATCCCGCAATTTTCAAATATCACATGAGTGAATGGAGGTCAAAATCAATCAATCCCGCTGGAAATCCGCTGCAAGCCGCTGTAAGATAGTTTACCGGGTCTTTTGGAAATCACCTTTGACGAGCCGGCCTCTCATATGCCCGATGAAGAACACTCTTGCGTGATAGAACCGAGGCGGGGCAGACATGAAGAAAGCCTGCCCCGCCTTGCAATCCTGGTTTTCAGTCCGGAAGACCTGACTTCATTTTCGGCCTGCTTCTCACAACCACTCAGGCGCTCGCATAAGCTTTATCTCTCCGAGGTTTTCACCGGGGCCTATGAAGGGGCGCAGGTCGCTCTTGCCGGTCCGATGCTGGGCGCTCCCCAGACGGTTCTCGTTCTCGAGCGGATGATCGCCCTTGGGGCAACGAAATTTATCGCAATGGGCTGGTGCGGTTCTTTGCGCAATGACGTGCGAATCGGCGACATTGTGCTTCCTTCAGGGGCAATTTCCGAGGAAGGGACTTCCGGTCACTATCCAGGAGTTGTGTGTGCTCCATCTTCAGAGTTGTTCAATTCACTGAGATCGGCTCTGAGTTCAACGGGTCAGGCAATCCACGAGGGGACCGTCTGGACAACCGATGCGCCGTTTCGCGAGACCTGCTCCAAAGTAAAAGCGTTCCAGTCGCAGGGCGTCCTGGCGGTCGACATGGAAACCTCCGCCCTTTTTTCAGTATCGCGGTTTCGAGGGGTCCATTTTGCCGCAGTTCTGGTGGTTTCGGACGACCTTTCGGAGCTGAAGTGGGTTCATGGATTTAGAGACCCCGCATTCCATGAATCACGAAAAAGAGTTATAGAATCAATATTGCTGACTACTTGCCGGGTGTAGCGGGTGACCGAAGACGGATGGGCCGTATGATCGATAAAGAGGATATTTCCGCAAGAATTAAAGATCTTCGCAGGCTTATCGATTACCACAATTATCGTTACTACGCTCTTGATCAGCCTGAAATCAGCGACGCTGAATACGACAAAATTTTCCGCGAACTGGTGGATCTCGAAAACAGGAACCCCGAACTCATAACGCCCGATTCGCCGACACAGCGCGTCGGGTTTGCGCCGATTGAGAAATTCCTCCCTTTTCGGCATGAGATACCGCTGCTCAGCCTTGAAAACGCGATGAACACGCAAGAGGCCCTTGATTTTGACCGCAGGGTCCGCAAGCTCCTTGGAACCAGCCAGATAATTGACTACGTTGCAGAGCTGAAAATGGACGGACTTGCCGTCGAACTTGTTTATGAAAATGGGGCGCTTACCGGCGCAGGCACTCGAGGTGACGGATTTACGGGCGAAGATGTTTCACAGAATGTCAAGACGATTCGCGCGGCGCCATTGCGGCTTTTTTCTCATCCGGGGGAAAGTGCGCTTCCGGTCAAGCTTGCCGTCCGTGGCGAAGTCTTTATAGAAAAACACGATTTCGAAGCGCTCAACGAAGAACGAGGCAAACGCAGCGAGCCTCTTTTCGCCAACCCGAGGAACGCCGCCGCAGGGTCTCTCCGGCAGCTTGACCCATCCATTACAGCCGGTCGGCCCCTTCGCGCCTTCTTCTACGGCATAGGCGCGTTTCTGGCTGAAAAAGAGTTCGTGACTCAGATGGAGATGCTTAACCAGCTTCAGAACTGGGGACTTCCGGTAAATCCCAGATCACTATTATGCCATGGCATCGAGGAAGCCATCGACTACTATGAAAAAATAGCTGAAGAACGTGAATACCTCCCTTACGAGATTGACGGGGTGGTAATAAAAATAAACAACCTGGTCTGGCAAAGACAGCTCGGCGACAAATCCCGCAGCCCTCGCTGGGCGGTCGCCTTAAAATTCAGTCCGGACGAGGTCCAGACCCACGTGCAGGATATCGGCGTAAACGTCGGCAGGACTGGAATTATTACTCCGGTGGCTTTTCTTAACCCAGTCCTGGTAGGCGGCGTTATAGTCAAGCGAGCAACACTCCACAATATCGATGAAATCAAAAGAAAAGACATCCGAAAAGGCGACGCCGTTATCGTTCACAGGGCTGGTGACGTAATCCCCGAGGTGATCGAAGTAATTAAATCGAGAAGAACGGAAGACCGTGCACCCTTCCAGATGCCGCCGTGGTGCCCAGCCTGCGGCGCCCAGGTAGTGAGGCTGCCCGACGAGGCCTTTTACAGGTGCGTGAACCGTAACTGCCCGGCTCAAATCAAAGGTTCGATCGAGCATTTCGCAAGCCGCGACGCCATGGACATAAACGGCCTTGGCGAGCGGATAGTGTCGCGGTTCGTCGACGAAGGGATTATCCGAAACGTTTCAGACCTCTACAAGCTGCGGATTGAAGAGCTGGAAAATCTTCCCGGCTTCGGGAAAAAATCGGCTCAAAATTTGCTCGACGCAATCAAGGGGAGCAAACATACAACGCTTTCCAGGTTTTTGTACTCGCTCGGCATCAGCCATGTGGGAACCTTCACCGCTGACCTTCTCGCCAACTTTTTCGGCTCGATCGAGAAGATCCGTTCGGCGCAGTCTGAGGAATTGCAGCAGATTCAGGGAATCGGAGAAAAAGTTGCGACTGCTGTAGCCACATACTTTGCAAACCCTGAGAACAACAGGCTTATAGATGATCTGGCTGATTTGGGAGTGGCGATTGAAAATCCACAGCCTGCCCGCCCCGTTCAGAGCGGTTTTTGGTCAGGGAAGACAGTTGTCTTCACCGGGGCGCTTTCCTCAATGACCCGGCAGGAGGCGGGGGAGAAAGCAGCAGCAAAAGGCGCACGGGTTACGGACAGCGTCAGCAAAAAAACCGATGTCCTCGTCGCCGGCGCGGACCCCGGCGCCAAACTGGCCAAGGCTCAGAAGCTGGGAGTAAGGATAATGGACGAGAATGAATTCATCGGGATGCTCGGCGAGCATGCTCTTCCGGCGGAGATCTAAATGAAAAAACGTCGGGCGCACGTCTGGATCTCGGGAAGGGTCCAGGGGGTTTTCTTCCGGGCATACACCATTGAGGCCGCTCAACTCATTGGAGTCACAGGATGGGTTCGAAACCTGCCTGATGGCAGAGTGGAGGCCGTTTTCGAAGGAGAGGCGGACAAGGTCCAAAAGATGATAGAGTGGTGTCGCGAGGGAAGTCCGATGAGCCGGGTCGACAGGGTCGAACTCCTCGAGGAAGTCTACACCGGTGATTTTGACAGACTTGCGGTAGCACACTGAGAGGAGACCCAGTGAAAGAACTTCTGAAGAGCATCTATGATTTTCTGGCGACCCATGATTCTCTCACCGTGATCGCGGCTTTTCGTAAGCTTGAATGGAGCCAGGTGGCGAGAAGCGCCTATACTTGGTTTATAATCGTGCCTCTTCTGATTTACCTTCTCTGGACCAAGAAATATAAAACAATCACCGCAATTGCTTCGTTTTTTCTCTTTTTACTGCTGATTCAAAGGACCCTCTCGCACTCCGGGGACACTTTGCCTTTGTCAGATTTGCTGACTTTTCTGTCAGCGGCTGTAGCCCTTATTGGATTAAACCTTTATTTGCTTTTTATCAGGCAATGACGGCAAAGCCCATATACTTGCACTGGATAAAGCAAACTCAAGAATCGGAGAATCGAGTCGTCAATTCCCAATTCCCTTAATCCCCGAGGTTTTTGTTCACTTCACCCTGACCGGAGCATCGATAACGTCGGCGCCATTGACTCTTTCCTTGAGTTCCTTGCCGACTTTGAAGAAGGGCAACTTCTTTGATGAGACTTCAATCAGTGCGCCAGTTTTGGGGTTCCTGCCCTTATACCCCTCATAGTCTTTCACCTTAAAGCTGCCAAACCCACGGATTTCCAAACGGTCCGAGCTAACGAGAGCCTGTTCCATACTCTGAAACGTTACGTTGACCGCGCTTTCTGCAGCTTTCAACGTGATCCCCTCCGCCTTGGCCAATGCCTCGATCAACTCACTCTTAGTCATGATAGGAACTCCTTAAAAAGTAAATCAGCGCAGCTTTTCGATCACCTTCATATTTCCCATATATGGACGCAAAACTTCAGGAATAACGACAGTTCCGTCCTCCTGCTGGTAGTTTTCAAGAATCGCCACGAGGGTTCGCCCAACTGCCAGCCCCGACCCGTTCAGCGTATGAACCAGGTCCGTACGGTTTCGCCCGTTTCGGCGGAAACGGATATTGGCGCGCCTTGCCTGAAAATCCTCAAAGTTGCTGCAGGATGATATTTCTCGGTATGTATCCTGGCCGGGAAGCCACACCTCGATATCGTAAGTCTT
>PLSV01000218.1:36793-37281 GCA_003165235.1 Syntrophobacteraceae bacterium | reverse complement strand
TGACGAGTTCAACCTTGTTGAACTGGTGCTGCCTGATGAGACCGCGGGTGTCTTTGCCGTGAGAACCAGCCTCAGAGCGAAAGCAGGGAGTATAGGCCGTATAGCGCCGGGGCAGAACGGACTCCTCGAGGATTTCGTCGCTGTGAATATTGGTGACGGGCACTTCTGCGGTTGGAATAAGCCAATAATCCCATCCGTCGAGCTTGAACAGATCCTCCTTGAACTTAGGAAGCTGCCCGGTGCCCCTCATACTCGCGCTGTTCACCATGAATGGCGGCAGGACTTCGGTGTAGCCGTGGCGCTTTGTATGAATGTCGAGCATGAAACAGATCAAAGCCCGCTCCAGGGCGGAGGCGGCGCCCCAATAGAGAGTGAACCGCGCCCCGGTAATTTTTGCGCCACGCTCGAAATCAAGAATCCCAAGCTCCTCCCCGATTTCCCAGTGGGGCTTGGGCTTGAAATCGAAAGCCGGTTTTCCCCCCCAGGTG
>PLSV01000218.1:36537-36694 GCA_003165235.1 Syntrophobacteraceae bacterium | reverse complement strand
ACATTTCGCCGGTGCTTTTTGTTCTCCACATCGACCAAAATGCGCCGCCTTGTTTCATCCAGTTTTAAAAGGGGCTCAAGGTCCAGGTCAGACTGGCGGTCTTTCAGCATCTGTAGCACTCGCTCGATGTTATCTCGGACGAATTTCACATCCAGCA
>PLSV01000218.1:0-36529 GCA_003165235.1 Syntrophobacteraceae bacterium | reverse complement strand
TACTTCAATAAGTTGGCTTAAAAACAAGAAAGGAGTCTGAAAAGGCCTTTGGATCACTCAAATTTCGAACTGATGACGTTGACACTGTAGTTGCTGAGAGTGCTCATCTCGGGAAGATTATGGAAAACGAGCATAAAAGGCGCCTTCCCTGCCGGAGGAATCCGAACGTTCTTGAGGTTTTTGCCTTCCCGGTTCATCATTTTTTCCTGCATCTCAGAGAGGTTGAGGTTAGTTATTTCTTTGCGCGTGAAAGCATTGCCCACATAGCAGCGTTGGATTTGAGCGACTGTATCCTTGCTGTTGAACAGTTTTCCTTCGATCATTACGAAACTGACGGGCTGGCTGGATTCGTTGAGCACTTCGCCCTCTATTACGAGCACCTGCCCGGCATGCACGTTTTCCAGGTAGTAAGCCTGAACGCTGTCAGTGATCGTTATGACAGGCTTGGCAGGCCCTGCCGGAGGGCTTTTGCTCGTGGAAAACAGAAGCGAACGGCCCGGCCCGAAAACGAAAGCAGCAATAAGGAGTATCAGGATGGCGGCGGCTCCGACAATCAAGATCTTTTTCTTTAAAGACCACCCTTCCCTTTTTGCCGGCGCGGCAGCCTTGCCGATCTCCTCATGGATGGTCCCGGGAATGAAAGCGCTTTCCTCGTCCGAGATTTCAATATGAATGAGGCCATCTTCATCGGGCTGTTCAACCATGAATATGTTCTTACATCTGGAACACCTCACCTTGTTGCGAGGTTTGTCGAGTTTTTCGGAATCGAGTCGGAACCTTGCTCCACAGGACTCACAGGTTATCACCATTGTGGACATATGTGATTTTCCTTCCGCAGACTAATGTTGTCCCGAGACGTTCTTGTCGAACACAACTTCATAGATGGCCGGCAGGTTCCTGTGATTCTCGGAGAAATCCAGTCCATAGCCTACCAGAAAACCGCCGGCCACGGTCATCCCGATATAATCGATGGCGACTTCGACCTCGCGACGCTCAAGTTTATCCAAAAGAGCGCATACCTTTACGGATTCAGGGCTCAGTTTCGAAACATGTTCAAGCAGCCACTTCAGAGTGATGCCGGAGTCGACTATATCCTCGACGATCAGCACATGGCTTCCTTTTAAAGGAAGCTCCACGTCCTTAGTGATGCTGACATTTCCACCAGTCTGTGTCTTATCCCCGTAGCTGGCCAGCCGCACGAAGTCCAGTTTGACGGGAAGATCAAGACGCCTTGCCAGATCGGCCATAAAAATAAAGGCCCCCTTAAGAATACCGATCAGGACAAGATTTGTGCCTCTATAGTCACGGTTTATCCGCTTCGCCAGGTGATCGACACACTTGCTGATCTCCTCGGCGGAAATGCGCTCCAAAAGTTGATAATTAGCCATCCGCTCGGCCCCTCAATGAGTCTGCAAAACTTCCATCTCTTCCAACAATCTCGCATTCTACTGAAAACAATACAAAATTTCAATTCCATTCCCAGCGCTTGAATTACGAAAAAAGTTTTCTTGCAGACAGGCCCGAGATTGAACAAGCCTGGGGAAACTGCACGCTTTACGGATAGGATTTTGTTTTCCCTTCTTCTCTTATATGTTATCTTGCGCCGACATGATTCGATGCTGACAATCATTCTGACTGGAGGAAACAGATGCGGGAGAAGGTTGAGGAAGCGCTTGCCAAGATAAGACCCATGCTGGAGAGAGACGGCGGAAGCGTTGAGTTGATAGGGGTAGATGGTTCTGTTGTCAAGGTGCGGCTGACCGGCGCCTGCCGAGGCTGCCCCATGAGCCAGATGACTTTAAAATCGGGTATCGAACGAATCATTAAGCAGGAAATCCCCGAGGTCACCGAGGTTGTCGCCGTTTAGCGCGCAAGCGGAGCTGAGGCTTTCGAGCATAGTCTCAGCTTTTGCTTTTGTCCGTTTAATGTGAGTTGCGTTCACGGAGGCGGAATGTCCTGTCCGTTCGTGCTGAGGTATCGAAGCATGGACGGACCAGAGCATCCGCCCTTCGATACCTCAGGGCGAACGTTCTTGAACGCAACCGGGTCTAAGGCGTCATGGCTCACTTATTGTAAGGTTCGCCTTTTATAATCGTTAAAGCGCGATAGAGCTGCTCAACGAGCACCAGGCGGGCGAGATCGTGGGGAAGGGTCATCTTCGACAAAGAGAGCACGTCGTGGGCGCTTTCCAGCAATTGGGAGGATAACCCGACCGGTCCGCCCACTGCCATCCAGAGGTCCGATATTGCCGAGGCGATCAGTTTTTCCATCAGCTTTGACAGCCCGGTGGAATCGAGTTCGCGCCCTCTTTGGTCCCACACGATCAGATGTCCCTGGCGTCCTGTTAGTTTGAGGATGCGTTCGCTCTCACGCTCACGGACGAGCCGGTCCCCGGTGGCCGCTGTGATCTTTTCCGCCTTTATGTAGTGAATCTGCACCGGAAAGTAGTGTAGAAGTCTTTCCACGTAACGACCTATGGCAGACTCTATGTCTCGAAAGGCCGTCTTGCCGACGAATACCAGATGAATGCGCATTCCTCTTTTACCGATGTTTGGGCGCAACCGCCGCCATCAGGAATTCCCGGTTTCCCTTCGGCCCCAGTATGGGGGATGGAATTATTCCGACCACCTCAAACCCGAGCCCGGCCGTGAATTGAGCCATCGCATCGCACACCTGTTCGTGTATGCGGGGGTCCCGAATGACTCCTGCGCCCTTCGAGGCCAGCTCACGGCCTGCTTCGAACTGAGGTTTTATGAGTGCGACGAGCACCGCTTCGGCTTCCAGAAAATTGAGCACATGTGGGATCACCAGCTTGAGAGAGATGAAAGATGTGTCGATGGAGGCTATCTGAACAGGCTCGGGCACGAGTTCGACAGGCAGGCGCCGAATGTTGTTTCTTTCAAGCAGGACCACACGGGGGTCGTTCCTCAGTTTGAACGCAAGCTGGCCGTATCCAACGTCAACTGCGTAGACCCTGCGTGCTCCGAATGAGAGCAGACAATCGGTAAAACCTCCCGTTGAAGAGCCGACGTCCATGGCAATCCGGCCGGAAACCTCGATTGAAAACGCACGGATCGCATGTTCAAGCTTCAGACCGCCCCGGCTGACGTACGGGATTGCGTCTGCAATAATATGGAGATCTGAGTCTTCGGGGACTTTTTGTCCTGCCTTGGTCAGAATTCGGCCGTTTACGAGGACTTTTGCAGCCATAACAAGCGATTGGGCGCGTTCGCGAGTAGGGGCAAAACCTTTAGCGACGAGCAGTTTATCCAATCGCTCGGAGGACTTGGCCATGACTGAAATCTAACAGTTTAAGGGCAGCGCTCTCAATGGCGTCGGCGTCGATTCCACAAAGGTTTCTCAATATGGTCTGGCTTCCATGAGGAACAAAGAAATCGCATATTCCCAAACGCTTTAATGCCTTGGGGAAGAATGATTCTTCCTCGAACATTTCAAGGACCGCGCTTCCAAAGCCACCCTGGAGTGTGTTCTCTTCAACAGTAATAACCCTGCCCGTCTTTCTAGCCCAGGTCATGATCAATTCACGGTCAAGAGGCTTTACAAAACGGGCATTTATGACCGCCGCTTCGATCCCTTCCGAAACGAGCCGCTCAGCGGCTTCAATTGCACTCTGCACCGTGGAGCCGATGGCCACTATGGCCAAATCCTTCCCCGGCCGCAACAGTTCGCCCTTCCCAATCTCCAGTGACCTGAGCTCGTCATCGAGCTTCACGCCGATGACGCTTCCTCTGGGATAACGCACGGCAGACGGACCGTCGTGATCGACCGCCGTCTTCAACATATGCTGAAGCTCGTTTTCATCCTTTGGGGCCATCACCACCATATTCGGCATAGAGCGCAGATACGACAGGTCGAACAGCCCATGGTGCGTCGGCCCATCTTCGCCCACTATGCCGGAGCGGTCCACCGAAAAGACCACCGGAAGGTTCTGAAGGCAGACATCGTGCAACATCTGGTCATAACCTCGCTGGAGGAAAGTGGAGTAGACGGCCACCACCGGCTTGAAACCCTCCGTGGCGAGGCCGGCCGCAAAGGTCACAGCATGCTGCTCCGCAATGCCGACGTCAAAAAACCGGTCAGGAAAGGTCTTGGCGAAGCAGTCGAGTCCAGTGCCCTCGATCATTGCGGCCGTAATGCCGATCAATTTCGGGTTGGTGTCAGCCAGCTTCTTCATCGCCCTGCCGAAAACTTTGGTGTAGGAGAGGCCGCCGGAATTGACGCTCCTGCCGGTTGCTATATCAAAGGCCCCCACACCGTGAAAGCTCGTGGGGTCCTTTTCAGCAGGTTCGTAGCCCTTTCCTTTTTCGGTCAGCACATGAATCAGAACAGGACCGACCACATTGCGCGCTATTTCGAATGTCTCTATCAACCTGTCGAGACGATGTCCGTTTATAGGCCCGATATACTGAAACTCGAGGGCCTGGAACAGCATTCCCGGGGTAAAAAAGCTGATCAAAGAATCAACGCTGCGCCTCAATACCTGAAGAATATTCGGGCCGACTCCGGGGATCGATTTGAGGAAATCCTCCATCTCCCGTTTCAGATACATCAAGGTTTTTCCCGAAAGCTTGCGGCTCAGAAATGAAGAGAGAGCGCCAACATTGGGAGAAATGGACATCTCATTGTCGTTGAGGACTACAATAAGGTTTCTGGCGAGGTCCCCGGCGTTATTTAGTCCCTCGAAAGCCATTCCTCCGGTCATGCTGCCGTCACCAATCACGGCGATCGCCCGAGCCTGGCTTCCCTTAAGATGATTGGCGACCGAAATACCCAGGGCGGCAGAAATCGAAGTGCTGGAATGGCCTGTCCCGTAAGCGTCATACCTGCTCTCGGAGCGCTTGGGGAAACCACTTATTCCGCCATACTGACGCAGGGAACCAAACTCCTTTTGGCGCCCGGTCAGAAGCTTGTGTGCATAAGCCTGATGGCCAACGTCCCAGATGAAACGGTCATGTCCGGCATCGAATACATAATGGAGCGCTATCGTCAGTTCCACTACACCGAGACTGGGAGCAAGATGCCCGCCGTTTTCGGCGACAACGCCTATGATGCGGGCGCGGATTTCCTCGGCCAAATCAAGAAGTTGCTTATAAGATAAGCTTTTTAGCTGATGGGGCATTTCGATACAGGAAAGATGCCCTTTGCCCATCGTTTTGTTTTTCAATTTAATCCCTCTAATTAAATTTCTTGCCTCGTCAATCTCCGTCAATTAATGAGAATTCCGTATATAAGTCAAGATATTTTATCCTAATCATCCTTTGCGCACCAACAAGTACCGGCCGATGGCCCGCAACGGTTCAGCCCTTTCGTCGAAAGCCGCCAGCGCCTCAAGGGAACTCTCCACATGCTCCCTTGCTGCATCCCTGGATCGGGCGACGCCCAGCAGGGCGGGATAAGTCATTTTATTCTTGGCGGCGTCCGATCCCGGTGTTTTGCCCATCAGCGCGGGGTCTCCCTCAACGTCAAGAAGATCGTCCGTAATCTGAAACGCAAGCCCGATGTGATGGCCGTAATTCTTTAGCGCACTTGTCTGCGCTTGATCCCCGCCGCCAAGAACGGCCCCGATCTCCAGTGAGGCCGAAAGCAAAGCTCCCGTTTTATGAATGTGCATGAACTCGACTGTCGCCAAGTCCACCTTTCGGTCCTCACATTCCAGATCGATCACCTGTCCTCCTATCATTCCCCTGTAGCCGGCAGCTTTGACGGCAATCCGGATCACTTCCGTCACTTTGTCCGGACTCACACCGCCGAGCACAAAATATTCAAAAGCTTCCGTCAAAAGAGCATCTCCCGCCAGAATGGCGATCGCTTCCCCGAATACCTTGTGATTGGTAGGAACCCCTCGCCTGAAATTGTCATTGTCCATGGCGGGCAGGTCATCATGGATGAGAGAATAGGTGTGAATCATCTCAAGGGCGCAGGCAGCCGGAAGGACCGGCTCGATATCGGCGCCCACCACTTCAGCCGCCGCCAGACACAGGATCGGACGCAGCCGCTTTCCTCCGGCAAACAGGCTATAGCGGGCAGCTTCAATCACTCTTTTCTGAAGCCCGGAGGCGACGGGAAAAATCCTCTCCAGCGCGGCCTCCACAAGCTGCTTTCGCCGGCTTAAATAAGTCTTCAGATCAAATTCACTCATAGGAGCCCAAGGTACGGGTTAACTTTGTAAAAAAGCAAAAGGTTAAGAAATATATGATGATACTAACATTTGCAAGCCTCAACTTCCAGCCACAAATAGCCAAGCTTATTCCCGGCGCAACCCGCCCAAGTCCCAGAGTCACCCCTTGTCTGCCGAGTTCGCCTGAACAGCCTCGAAAGGAGCGGATTCCCACCCGCCCTGCTGGTCTTTAAGGAGCATTTGCACCTTGTTTTCGGCCTCTTCGAGTTTCCTGTGGCAAAACTGGGCAGTTCGAATCCCCTCCGAGAAACATTCCATCGCCTCTTCAAGGGGCAAGTCCCCCTTCTCCAGCTTTTCCACGAGATCCTGAAGCTTCTTCAGGGCCTCTTCAAACAGATCGCTTTTCTTCTTAGCCACCAGGTCACCCTTCCTTTTCGGTCTGAACGTCTCCAGCCTTATCGACCGTACACTCCAGCCGGCCGCCGGCAAGCCGCACAAGCACACGGTCTCCAGGCGTGGTTTCGGTGTAGTTCCTGACCACTTTCCCATCCGCGATTCTATACGTAATCGAGTATCCGCGCATAAGAACGGAAAGCGGACTAAGCGCCTCCAGACGCGAGACGTTATGCTCATACCTGAGCCTGTATCCGTCTAATATCCGGTGATGATGGAGCATAAGCTCTTTGCTTAGACGGTTTAGCTCCGCCCGGCCTCCCTGGATGCGGGCCTCAGGATTCAGATACAGCAGCCTGCCGCCCAGATGGCTGCACGAAACGCGCATCCTCTCAAGACGTCTGTCGATGGCAAGAGTGAGGCGTTGAAGACGATCGTCGAGAGTGAGCCTCAGATTATCGAGGCGCTTTTTGGGATGCGTTACGCGGCCCTCAAGGTATTTTAGCCTTAAGCCCAGATTCTCGAGTCTTGCCTTTATAACCTTGACCAACCGATCCCTGCCGCCATGCAGGTCACGATGGAACTGCTCGAGCCTTTTCACCACCCACTCGGCCGCTCCGGTCGGTGTGGGCATTCGGAGGTCCGCAACCATATCTGCTATTGTAAAATCAATTTCATGGCCGACCGCTGAAATTACCGGAATTGAAGACCCCGAAATAGCCCGCGCGACGATCTCCTCGTTAAATGCCCACAGGTCTTCCATGCTTCCCCCTCCGCGCCCGACAATCACAACATCAAACTCGTGGCGCCAGGTAAGCATGTTGGCAGATCCAATAGCTTCGGCAATTTCAAGCCGAGCCTCGGGTCCCTGGACCGCCACCGGAAAAAGTGTGACCGCGACAGGATAGGGGCTTCTCTGCAGCACCTTGAGGATGTCCCGGATTACCGCGCCGCTCTTCGAAGTAATCAGGCAGACATTCTGCGGGCAAAGCGGGAGAACTTTCTTTCGGGCCGGGTCGAACAGACCTTCGGCCTCAAGCTTTCTCTTCAGGGCCTCGAAAGCAAGCTGCAGGTCGCCAACCCCGAGGGGCTCCATGACCTCCACGATTAACTGGTATTCGCCCCTGGGTTCATAGACGCTCAGACGAGCCTGGCAAATGACCTGCATTCCCGATTCGGGAAGAAACCGCAGAAAGCGGTTCTGCGCCCGGAAAAAAACCGCATTGATCTGGCTCTGCGCATCCTTTAGCGTAAAATAAAAATGTCCCGAAGCCGGGACCCGAAAATTAGATATCTCACCTTTGACCCAGACAAACGGGAACCTCTCCTCCAGCAGGGCCTTTACCTGCTGATTAAGCCTGCTGACGGTAAGTATCCCGCTCTCGTCTCCAATGTGCAACTGGAGCATGTTACTGTCCGCCTTTTCTCACGCGAAGACGCGAAAAAGAAAAACCAAAAACTACTGATCTCTCATCTGGGATTTCCAGAGATGGCGAGTCTCTCGATCTTTGCTTGTCTTCTTCTTCGCGTCTTCCTTCGCGGCTTCGCGTCTTCGCGCGCCCGCCCTGCCTACCGGAACAGTTTCGGGTCCATGGCGTCCCGAAGTCCTTCACCGACAAGATTGTATGCCGTGATGCTCATGAATATCGCAAACCCTGGGAAGACTGTCAGCCACCATGCAAATTCAATATAGTCACGGCTCTGGGAAAGGATCTCGCCCCAGCTTGGGGTCGGAGGCTGCACGCCGAACCCCAGAAAGCTCAAGCTCGACTCCGTAAGGATGGCGCCCGCAATGCCAAAGACCGCTGACACCAGGACCGGGGCCATCGCATTGGGCAGCATGTGTAGAAAGATTATACGCTTGTGTGATGCGCCAAGAGCGCGCAGCGCCGTTATGAAGTCGAGCTGTTTGAGCTTGAAAAATTCGGCGCGAACGAACCGGGCGACACCCATCCACCCGGTCAGGCCGATTACCGCCATGATGTTGTATATGCTGGATCCCTTTAACGCAATTATAGCGATAATCAGGAAGAATGTGGGGATCGTGAGCATGATCTCGATCACCCGGCTTATCACTATATCTATCCATCCGCCAAAATATCCGGCCAGTGCTCCCAAAAAGATCCCGATGACCAGCGCTATTCCTACCGCAACGAAACCAACCGAAAGAGAAATGCGCGAGCCGTGGATCATTCTGCTCAACACGTCACGGCCGCTGTCATCGGTCCCGAACCAGTGCCTGGAGTCGGGGGGAGCGAGGTACTCCAGCAGGTTGTATTCAGTCGGTGAATATTTTACCAGGGGCCATATGACTATCGCCTCATCTTTTCCACCAACGTGCTGGAAGACGAAAGGATTTTTTTCCCTGAGGTCTTTCCAGACAAAGGCGCCGACCTTGTCCGCGCCGGAAAAGGCGGGAAAGTACACGTTGCCCTGGTGATAAAATAAGATGGGTCTATCGCTCGCCAGCAAATTTGCAAAAATAGCGACAAAGAACAAAAATATTGTTATCCACAGTCCGAAGACGGCCAGCCTCCTCTTCTTGAAATGATAACTGACCATTTTCCAGTAGGTATTGGGCGCCGCGCCTTTTACTTCCGATTGTGTTTCCGGAATTTGAAAATCCAGAGTTTTTGCCGGATCGGTCATTATTCACCAGTTATAGGTCATTTATTCCAGCTTGATGCGCGGGTCGAGCGCTGCATACAGGATATCGGAAATCAGCAGTCCTATCAGCGTGAGCAGCGCCGAGATCGCGGTTATAGCCATTATAACGGGGTAGTCGCGGCTCAGGACCGCCTCGAACCCAAGCTGCCCCATTCCGGGGACCGAGAAGATGGTTTCTATGATCACGCTCCCGCCGAACATAGAAGGCAAAAGAAAGGCAAGAAGCGTTACAAGCGGGAGCAGAGCATTGCGGAAGGCGTGTTTGAAGATCACCACACGTTCGCTCAGACCTTTCGCCCTGGCAGTCCTTACGTAGTCCTCCCGGATGACCTCAAGCATACCGGCCCGCGTCAGCCTTGAAAGGTAAGCCAGCCCGCCGTAGGTAAGACAAACGACCGGAAGCGCCAGGTGCCACATCCTGTCGAGCAGCCAGGGCAGCACTCTCATCGACTCGCTGCCTATGGACGATATGCCGTAGACCGGGAAAATGTCCCAGAAATCCCCCCCTCCGAAGAGCATTATGAGCAGCACGGCGACCCAGAAACTCGGAAGCGAGTAAAGGAAGAAGAATCCGAGGGTCAAAACCTTGTCCGCAAACGACCCCTCATGAGTCGAGGAATAGATGCCGCAGGGTATTGCGATCAGATAAACCAGAAAGATCGAGATTATATTGAGTTGAATGGTTATCGGCAGCCGTTCGGCAATCTTTTCCCACACTTTGCGGTGGTCTTTATACGAGAACCCGAAATCCAGGGTGAAGATGCGTTTCACCCACAGGAGGTATTGGACGGGCAAGGGCTTGTCCAACCCATAGAGTTCTTTTGTCTGCTGGATTATCTGCTCGGAAAAAGCCTTGTTGCCAAGCTCCGCTTGCCCCTTGCCCATCTGCAGCTTGAGCATCGCGGGATTTCCGGGCGCCAGTTGGATGATCACAAATGTAATAAAAGTTATCCCCAGAAGGGTGGGAATGATCTGGAGCAGCCTCTTGAGCAGATAGGCTTTCATCTAGGGCAACGTCATCCTTATGTGAGGGATTGAGGGATTGAGGGATTGAGGGATTTAGAAAACTTTAACCGCTTGAATCCCCCAATTTCTAAATTCGTAATCCGTCCCTTATTCTTCTTTTCGAATCGCGAAGCCCCGGCCCGCAAAGTCACGCAAACGGAACGGGCTTTCGGCGTCAAACCAGTCCTCGATCAGCCGATAGGAAATCGAAACCGGCGTGGAGAGCTTTACGGCTCCGTTTTCAACGGCTTCACGCAGCTCGCGGCGTCCAAACCAGCGCGCGTCCTCCAGTTCTTCATCTCCTAGCATTATCCGCTGGTCTTGAGCTTCCGCCGTAAAGCCCAGCATCAACGAGCAGGGAAACGGCCACGGCTGCGAGGAATGATACCGGATGTTTCTGACACGAAGCCCCACCTCCTCAAAAACCTCGCGCGCCACGGCGCCTTCGGCGCTCTCGCCCGGCTCCACAAATCCAGCCACAACGGAGTACATACGCTCAGGCCAAATGTGCTGCCTTCCGAGCAGGCACTTTTCGCCGGACTTAATCAGAACGATTATAGCCGGGTCAGTGCGCGGGAAATGCACAACCTCGCACTGCGGATTCACGCAGACGCGGCAGTGCCCGCCTTCTCTGATTTCGTTTCGGCCTCCGCAGGTGCCGCAAAAATGATTGCGCTCATGCCAGTACGCCAGGGTTTTGGCGTAAGCTAGAAGCGCTCCGTCATCTCGCGAAAGCAAAGGCGCAACGACTCGCAGATCGCGAAACCGCCCCACATGGTCAAAAGCGCTGGAGGCTTTTTCATCCAGGTCAACAGCAAAATAAGAGCGCCCGTTGTTCTCGCCAAGGAAAAAAGTGCAATCTCCCTGGGCGCGCCCCTCCAACTGCTTCCACTCCAGCAGAACAGGCCCCGGCGACTCGCCTTCGGCAACGAGCACTTTCGACCGCCACACAGCCACGAAAAGCGATCCGGGGTCGCGCATCCGCCGGGCGATCCAGTCCGGGTCTTTGCGCCGACTGTGAACACGGTCAAGACCCTGCGCCACTAACATGTTTTTCGAAGACTTTTGGAAATTGTCCATCAAAACCACGCCTGCCGTTTCATTGCCCCTTGTATTTCTGAGCCTCTTTCGGCGTCCACCAGTACAGCAGCGCAAGCCCCATGGGGTAAACCTTGACGTTCATGAACCTCCTGGATACAGCCTCCAGCGCCTCGCTCGTAAAAAGAAAGGTGTAAGGCTGCTCATCGTGAATGATTTCCTGGAGGCGATAATACATCCGGTCTCTTCTTTCCGTATCGAATTCTTTGCGAGCATCCTCGATCAATTGGTCCGCTTCAGCATCCTTAAAGCCCACAAAATTTGAGCCTTTCTGAACGGCCTGAGAAGAATGCCATATCTGATAAGGATCGGTCTCCCACCCGAGCGACCAACCGAGCGTACAGGCATCGAAATTCTGCTCCTCGATTCTCTGAACGAATACTGCCCATTCGAGCCTTTGGATCGACATTCTGATGCCGATCTTTTTCAGGTTCTCCTGGAGCATGGTCGCAAGCTGCTCTCCGAACTTGGAGCCTGCGGAGAGCAGGAATTCGAATTCGAATGGTTTTCCGTCTTTTTGCAGGACATCCTCGCCCGGGCGGTAATCCCATCCGGCGGATTTGAGCAGCGCCAGGGCGGCTTTAGGGTCATACGCAAAAGGCTTTATGTTCTTGTCGTACTCCGGGCTGTTCACATAAAAAGGCCCCGTAATGATAGTCCCAAGTCCGAAGAGGATTCTTTTCAGAATCAATTCCCTGTCAACAAGCATCGTCATTGCCCGCCGAACTCTTTTGTCCGAGAAAATCGGCCGCCTGCAGTTCCATCCGATATAGTTGTAGCTCGGGAGGTAATAGGCAAGTTTTTGGAAATTTTCCGCAAATCGCTTGGTCTGAGTCTGCTTCTCCCATTGAATAGGCCTCAGGCCCATCTGATCCAGGCCCCCCTGTTTTAGCACCTGTAGAGCTACGGTCGAATCCGTGATGATTTTGAAAATGATCCGGTCAAGCGCAGGTTTTTCACCCCAGTAGCCCTCGTTTCGAACCAGGGCGATTTCTTTTCCCGTCTCCCAGTGGAGTAACTTGTAGGGTCCAGTGCCGACTGGTTTGCGTCCGATCTGGTGCTGATTGAAATCTCCCCCTTCTTTGAAGAGGTGAGCAGGCACTATCGGGATGCCTCCACAGAACTCAAGGGCGCGGAAATAAGGTATCCTGTAATAAAAGCGAACCGTATGGTCGTTAAGGGCCTCAACTTTTTCGATGTCCTGGTAATAACTGCGCAGGTGGGCGGCATCCACCTTTGGATCTCGGATGCGGTCGAATGAGAAAAGAATATCTTTTACCGTGAAAGGATGCCCGTCGCTCCACTTTATGTTCTTTTTCAGGTGAAATGTGTACATGAGATGGTTCGGCGAGATCTCCCATTTCTCGGCAAGAATGGGAACGTTTTCCAGAGAGTTTTCGTCTCTTTTGAGAAGCGATTCATAGATTAAGCCGTCGATGGCGCCCGAATATGCGTCGGTCGCAGTAATCGGGTTCAAGGTTGAAGGTTCTGCACTGAGCCATGTGACCAGCCAGTCGCCAAAGACCCTGTCCGCCGGCTGCTTCAAAGTCTCGGCAGCCTGTAAGGGAGGCGCCATGCAGTTAAAGATAAAAAGCAGGCTGACAAGATGAACTGCAAAAGATTTGACGGCCTTCATTTTCATCAGGCAAACTTCCCTTAAAACCGGTCGATCTTCAGGTTTCAGTGGCATGAAGTCTTCTTTTATATCCAAAGCGCCTACTGTTATCAATTGCGACTGTGGAAATCAACCCGATATTAACCCCGTCTTCCGGCGCCGATATTCAGTTGATACACAACAGGCAGGCGCAGGGCACAAAAAACCCCCTTCCACAAAGATGAAATGCAAAAGGGGATTCCCAAAGGCCTGCCGAGCCGGGGCAGTCTGCTCTCTTGGTGAGAACAGAATCCGTTACAGCGATTTAACGTCGATATTTCGAATGAATTCCTTTATAGTTTTCATCAAGAGATCGAGCTTTTCTTCGCGTTGCTTTTGAGCCGCCTCCTGCGGTTCCCCGGCCTTGGCCGCAGTTTGAGTCCGCTCGACCGCAAAGGACTCAACCGGCTTATCGGGGGCCGCGACATTCACCTCAAAACGCCTTGCCCCTGACTTATCAATAACGCTTCCGACATCGCTCATCGTCTCTGCCTTCCAAAGCCGCACCCGCAGTACGACAATTTTCCGGATGAAAATAATCATCGTTGTTAGATGTGTAAACCATAACTTATCACTATCTATTTGAATACTGGGTCGATTGTCCGGAGGGCCACATTATCATTTCACTTTGCCCGGCGCCCAAATAGTTGTATCCTACCCTCCAAAGCTCAGCAGCAAATTCGGCCGATAGTCATTTTCTCCAACCAGGAGTTTTCATGAGCCTCGTCGACGGCCAGATCTATTGCCTCCCAAACGGCGAGAAGGTTACCGCCAGGTTGATAGAGCAAAGGTTCATCCTGGAATTCAAGAGACAATACAGAGCGCCCCTTTCAGTCGGCGCTGACGGCGCTCTTTTTTTACGGGGCGAGTCGACTGGTTTGACGGTCAACTCTCTTTCTGTGGCGGAATCTGAACGTGAGTCCGAAAACTCGGACTGATTCGACAGGCCGCCGGTTTAGCCGTCCGTGATTCGTTTTCGATCTCAAGGCTGCGCCCGCTTTTGGGGGACATGATTGACACTGTTTCAAGATACGGTTAGTCTTTGCAAAACCCACTTTCGGCAGTGCCGGTTTTAACGCTTGAACGGCGTTACACCTAAACCCGCAATGGAGTGGAAACATTATGTTTCTCAGAAACAGAAACTATTGTCAGGAAAAGCGCATCTGCTCACGCAAAGGATTCACCCTCATAGAGCTGCTGGTGGTAATGGTTATTCTCAGCCTGCTCGCAGCCTTCGTTGGTACTGACTTTTTCAAGCATATCGGCACTTCCAAGCAGAAGGCCGCAAAAACCCAGATTGAAATGTTTGGCACTGCACTGGATTCATTCAGGCTCAGCGTGGGCAGGTATCCGACGACAGCCGAAGGTCTGCAAGCCCTTCGCGTAAATCCGGGCACTGATCTCTGGGACGGCCCCTACCTTCGAAAAGAGGTCCCCATGGACCCGTGGGGAAAGCCTTATGTTTACAACTGCCCGGGACAGCACGGTGATTATGATCTCATTTCCTATGGCGCCGACGGGCAGGAAGGCGGGGAAGGAGAAAACGCCGACGTTGTAAGCTGGAAATAGTCATAAGTTAATGTGCAGAAGTCCTCATGAGCCGTAACGCACGTGCTCGTGCGCGAAGGGGGCGCCGTTTTGGAGCATCTGGAGGTGATGATAAAGGCCGGCCTTCTCCATCAGGTCTTCGTGGGTCCCCTGTTCAACTATGCGCCCCTGACCGACGATAATGATCTGATTTGCCCGTCTGATCGTGGATAGCCGATGTGCGATTATGATGCTCGTCCGGCTGGCCATGACCGCCCTGATTGCCTGCTCGATCAGCATCTCCGTTTCCGTATCCACATTTGAAGTCGCCTCATCCAGGATAAGAATTTTAGGGTCCCGAGCCAGAACCCGCGCAAACGCCAGCAGTTGCTTCTGACCTGCTGAGAGGTCCATGCCGCCCTCCCCTATTCTTGTGTCCAGTCCCTGTGGAAGGCTTTGCACCAGGCTTTTCAATTGCGAAAGATCCACGATTCGGCCAATCTCGGATTCAGAAAGCCCACGGTCAAGCAGTATATTGTCTCTGATCGATCCCGGCACTATGAAAATATCCTGCATCACAAGCCCAATGTGCTCCCGCAACCAGTGAGGCTCTAGCCTGCGCAGATCCACGCCGTCCAATAGTATGCTCCCCTGCTGCGGGTCGTAAAACCTTTCCAGCAAATTTATGATAGTGGTTTTTCCTGATCCGGTTGCCCCGATAATGGCAAGAGTATGGCCCGGCTTCACTTCGAAGGAGATGTTTCTCAGGACCGGCCGGCCTGTCTCATAGGAGAATACGACATGGCGAAATTCGATGTGCCCCCTGATTCCGTCGATCCTTACCGGATCGATTAGCGGCGGGACGTAATCCTTTTCTTCGAGCAGTTGAAAAATCCTCTCTGCCGAGGTCATTGCAGACTGCACTATGGTGTATTTTTGAGAAAACTCCCGAATGGGCTGGGAAAAGAGCCGCATGTAGGAAATGAAGGCGGTGAGGACCCCTATGGTCATGTAGTGTCTCAGGATCTGGCTCCCGCCGTACCATATTATCAGTGCGAGCGCAACCGAACCCATGACTTCGATCAGCGGCACAAAAATACCGAATACCCGAACCTGGAACATCGCCGCTTCAAAATATCTTCCGTTCAACCGGGAGAAACGCTCCCGGACGTCTTTTTCGCGCAGAAAAATCTGAACGACCGACATCCCCGAGACCGCTTCCTGTAAAAAGGCGTTAATTCCAGCAAGGTGAGAGCGTATTCTGCGGTAAGCCTGCCGGCTCAGCTTGCCGAAAGTCCACGTTATAAGGATCATCGGCGGAAAAGTAAGAGCAAGAAGCAGCGCCAGTCTCCAATCCATCCAGAACAGGACCAAAAGGATGCCAACAAGCCTGACTCCTTCATTGAAAAGGGTAATGATGACCGATGTGAACATCTCATACATGTTCTGGATATCGTTTGTATACCGGGTAACCAGCCTGCCGACCCTTTGGGCGCTGAAAAACGAGAGGTTAAGGCGTATGACATGGTTGAACAGATGCTGGCGCAAAGAGTGCATGATTCTTTGGCCGGCCCATTCGAGGGCGATAACCTGGAAGAAATTCGCCACAAACCCGACCGCGATAACAGCCAGGAAGAAGAAAGCGATCCGGGTTACCCCGTTCAGCCGTTCGTCGATGGGCAGGGAATTGTTGAGAATATACTTGTCGATGGCCAATTGGGCGAGTCTCGGCCACATAAGACTTGTGCCGGTAATGATAAAGGCGAGACCAACGGCCGTAAAGACCCACTTCCACTGGGGAATTATGAATTTGAGCAGTCGCCCCCACAGTTTGAAGTCGCCAAGATAGCGTTCCTGTTCGTCGTCCAGAATTTCCTGGTCGTGATTCATTGTTCACCGCCAGTAACGCTATCCTCGCCATACCCACTCGAAGTTTGATGCCTGTAGATGCTCGAATAGAACGCGTTTCGCTCGACTAATTCATTGTGCGGCCCATGGTCCACAATCTGTCCTTTTTCCATTACCACGATCTCGTTGGCGTCTGCCAGAGGCGCTATTCGGTGAGACACGACTATGCAGGTGCGCCCTTCGAGGTAGGAAGCAATGGAGCGAATTATCGCGTGCTCGGTTTCCATGTCCACTGCTGAAAGACCATCGTCAATCATAATTACCGGCCGGTTTAAAAGAAGGGCCCGCGCTATCGCGATTCTCTGCCGCTGGCCGCCGGAAAGTTTTATTCCCTTCTCCCCTATCCTGGTTTCATATCCTTGTGGCATGGCGGCTATCTCGTCATGAATGGCGGCAGCCCCCGCCACTTTTTCGATCTCCTCGATAGAAGCCTCCGGCGTACCGAAAGCGATATTGAAAGCTATGGTGTCGGAAAAGAGAACCACATCCTGAGGCACGTATGCGATTGCGCTTCTCACCGAATTAATCGAAATGGAATTTACATCGAAACCATCGAAAAAGATGCGCCCGTCCGGAACCGCAAAAAGCCGCGCCAACAGATTGCATAATGTGGTTTTCCCTGCCCCGGTTCGTCCTACAATCCCGAGGAACATCCCCCCGGGAATATGGAGGTCTATTCCCTTGAGACTCAGCTCGACCTGACCGGGATGCATGAAGGAGAGATCTCTCACCCGGATTTCGCCTCGACTGATCGACACGGAAGGCGCCGCTTCGCGTTCGGAAAGAGAAGGCTTAACGCTCATAACCGCCTCGATCCGGGAAAGCGACGTAACTCCGCGTTGAAACAGATCCGCGACCCAGCCCATAGCCATCATCGGCCAGGTCATCAAAAAAAGATAGGTTATGAAGGCGACTAAATCCCCCGCCGTAATAGCGCCCGATATCGTCATGCGTCCACCGAAAACCAGCACCAGCAGCATGCAGCAGTTCCCAATGAAGCCTGATATCGGGAAGAGCGTTCCGTAGACAAGCGCCAGCTTGAGATTGTTTCTCACATAAGTTTCACCCATTTGGGCAAAGCGCAGCGCTTGATGCTCCTCCTGGTTGTAGGCTTTTACCAGACGAATTGAGGAAAGCGTTGAGCGGACAAATTCGGTCAGAACCGAAAACTGTTCCTGGACTTTCTTGAACCTTCCGTGCAGCCGGGATGACAGTGTCCTTGTCAAAAAAGCGAGCACAGGCATCGGCCCAACGGCAATAACGGTCAGAAGCGGGTTAATGTATAGCATGAAACCAAACGCCGCCAGCCCCATGAAAACCGCATCGACAAAAGCGACTACCCCCATCCCGCTTGCAAGCTGCACAGAGGAAAGATCGTTGGTTGCAAGGGCCATCACCTCGCCCGTTGTGGTTTTCTGGAAAAAAGCCTTATCGAGCGTTAGCAGATGGGAGAACATCCGGTTTCTCAGGTCTATTTCAACAATGCGTGAAAACCCGAGGATAAGCTGACGCCAAATAAATCGAAAGCCTCCAATCGCGAATGCGATCAAAATGATATACAGTCCATACTGCATGAGGCCACGCGGGGTCGCAGCGCCCTTTTGAAGCAAATCCACCGCATATTTGATAATTCGGGGAACAAAAAGCTGAAGCAGGTCAACCAGCACAAGGGCCAAAAAACCCCCGGCAAGCCTCAAAAGATGACGTCTGAAGTAGGGCTTGAGCAGTCTGATAGAGCGCCACGAACTCTCTTCATCAGAATCCCTCGAAACCGTGCTCAGACTTCTTTGCGCCAAACTGCCTCTCACCGAATATTTTTCCCGCCCATATAGTTTTCCAGTCGCAAGTGACGCAACTCGAAGACGCGACGCCAAAGAGTTAATTATAAGCCTCTCGATAAAATAGGCCAAATGAAACCGCTTTTTGAGCCATATTGCAAGCGCTGTGTTGGATCGCCGCCAATCAGGTTTAACCTGGGATATGCGCTGCCGGTATTCCGGGGACCTGCGCAGTCGAAGACCTGGAAACAAAATTTGTCAAACAGATAACGGTTGCTGCGGCATAGGACTGCACAGCCGCCATGGGGAAGCGTTTACGACAGAGGCTGGGCATAGTCCGGTCAAGGAGAGGCGCAGAGGAAAGCAAGGGCCGTCAGGGGAATGAGGAGACCGGTTATAGACAGGTCAGGGAGAGATGCGGTGAGGGTCTTGTCCCCGTGTCTCCTTGTCCCTCCCTCTCCGCGTCGGTTTTGACCTCTGCGGCCTCTGTCTGTCGGTCTCGAAAAGTTTTGGTGGGCTGCGCTCAGCTTACGCCCGGCGCCCCAACTACAGGTCTTTTCACGGTTTCAGGGCAGCCAGCCGGGACATCAAATGCTGTGGCGAACAGGCACGAATCTTTGATGCCCGCTGTCGATGAACGAAGCCTCAGATCATGTTTTATTCTAGAGATCTCCGAACAGGTCCTCCAACCTGTATAAAAACCGATCCAATTCGTTGAGCCGCCGGGCCAGAAGGGATTCACGCGCCTGGTCGCGCACTTTTATCATCTCGTCAAGTTTCCGAATCATTGGTTTTTTGGAGTCCTCGCGAACGTGTGGATCGTTTTTGATTCTAATCATCACCTCGACCATTTCATACAACGAAGGCTCCTTCTCGATGACCAGATCGTAGCCGCTCTCACTCAACAAATGGAAAAGTTCGGGGAACGCCCCCTTCAAACCGCCCTCCCCGTAAGCCGAGAGAAGCCTGATGTCGATCTGCATGAATTTGCTCATATCCTGTTCCTTCAGTCATAATAAATAATTATCAGCACTTATCCGCACTTATCAGCACTTATCCGCAGTCGCATTATACACTGCCTGGATACCCGGCAGGGCTCATTTTTTTTATCATTTTTCGCCCATTCCGACATGCACAACATTGTGATTATTTCCTTTTTTCTCTTACATAGGGGGAGTTTTTCCGCTCAATCTCGACGCCATCCATTTCCGGCCTGTCTTTGATCACTGCCCATGACAAGAGGTGTTTTGCCGGAAACTCCCCCTCCCCTCGTCCCCGCTGTCCTTTCACTGCCCACTATTCACTACTCCTCGCATAGCGATAGAACCCAGAGGAGTTTCTTTTTGCCGGATCGCCGGACCCTGGAAAAAAATTGATCGGATGGTCTCCTTTTTAACTTGTCCTGCATTCAATTCCCTGTATTATTGCCGCCTGTGTTAAACTCCGACCAGCCCTCGGACAAGAACAGCGCAAGAGAGCCGGGCAATCCCTGCTCAGCGCTTTGGACCGTTGACGCCAATCGATTCGGATTAAAAGTCTAAGGTTATGACATATCAGAGACAAATCGTTATCCTGTCGTTTGTGCTGGTTTCAATTTCCGTATTAATGACGGGATGCCTCAAGGTTGGGCCGGATTTTAAACCTGCGGGGGCTTCAGTTTCATCGAAGTGGCTGGAAGCCTCTGACGAGCGTGTGAAAAATGAGCCGGCAAACTACCGCGCCTGGTGGGAAGCTTTCGGCGATCCAGCTATGAACCGCGTAATTGACAAGGCCTATCGTGAAAATATTTCGTTAAGAATTGCCGCCGTCAGAGTTCTGGAGGCCCGGGCCCAGTTAGGCATCACCGTGGGCAAACTTTACCCTCAAACTCAGCAGCTTAACCCGTCGATGATGTTCAACAGGGCCAGCGCATATTCCGCCACATCGACGGCGTCTACTGCAGAAAATGTCCCTGTCCAATACACTTTCTGGCAGGACCAGGCGCTCTTGAACGTGGCCTGGGAGCTTGATTTCTGGGGGAAATACAGAAGAGGAGTCGAATCGGCCGACGCAACCCTTCGATCGACCGTCGCCGATTATGACAGCGCCCTCGTGAGTCTTACTGCCGATGCGGCTAATGCTTACGTACAGATAAGGACCCTTGAGAAACGGATCGATATCGCGCGGCAAAACCTGGAAACCCAGAAGGAAAGTCTCAGGATAGCAGAAGCCCGTTTCCACGGCGGCACAACCTCAGAGCGTGACGTAGAGCAGGCAAGAACGATTCTTTTCAACACTCAGGCAGCCATTCCCGTGCTGGAGGCACAGATCAGGCAGAGTAAAGACGCGCTGAGCGTGCTCATTGGCATTCCTCCGGATAACCTGTCCGATATTCTAACCGGCTCCTCGGAGATTCCGGCCCCTCCGCCTTTCGTTGCTATCGGGATTCCCGCCGACCTGCTCAGACGCCGTCCTGACATTCGCAGCGCCGAACTTCAGGCTGCAGCTCAGTGTGCGCAAATCGGGGTCGCCAAAGCCGACCTGTTTCCGGCTTTCTCACTTGGGGGTTTTATTGGCCCTCAGTCCACGACCTATGGAGTGACCAAGCTCTCGGAAATGTTCAACATCGCCTCGATGACAATGAGCGTAGGCCCGTCTGTTCAATGGAACTTTCTCAATTACGGAAGGATAACCAATAACGTGCGTTTGCAGGATGCGCGTTTCCAGGAGCTCCTGCTTACCTATCAAAATACGGTGCTGAAGGCGCAACAGGAGGTCGAGGATTTTCTGGCAGGGTTTCTGCGGTACCAGGAAACCGCTGCAAGTCTTGCTCTGAGCGCGGAGGCGGCAAAGCGGTCGCTCGATTTGGCTTTCATACAGTACAGCCAGGGCAGCACGGATTTCACTACTGTCCTCACTGCGCAGCAGTCACTTCTTACTACCCAGGACAGTCTTGCAAGCTCGCTGGGTAATATCTCCTTAAACCTCGTGGGAATTTACAGGGCGCTTGGCGGCGGATGGGAAATCAGACAAGCGGAGGAAATCCTCCCACCTGAAATCAAAGAAGTCATGGCGCGGCGGACTAACTGGGGCCGTCTGCTCTCCCCCTCTGTTTACATGCCCCCGCCCGGCAATCAATCCGATATTCGCAGTCCGGACTGGTAAAAACCGACTGCCAATTCCAGATAAACAACTGCAGCGCCTGGAGAAATGATGATATCAGTCGCCAACTCCGCACAACCTTTATCGTCCGAGTCTTTTGAACACGAACATCGGAGGGCTGCCCCTCCCTTTTCTAAAGCCTTTCCGGCGACGGGGACCGATATTTTCTCCATATCGTGCTCTGGACCGCCGAGGACTTTGGCGCGGATGAAAAGAACGGCCGCCGCCGCATTGCTGGGTTTAATCCTGCTTTTCCCCCCAGGCTGCACGCAAAAGCAGCAATCCGCCCCGCCTCCTCCTCCAAAGGTTACCGTAAGCCAACCCGTGCGGCAGGACATTGTCGACTACCTTGAATTTAGCGGCAACACGCAGGCCATCAACACTGTCCAACTCCGCGCACGTGTGGAAGGCTATCTGGACGCTGTTTACTTCAAAGACGGGGCCGTGGTGAAGAAAGACCAGTTACTTTTTCTCATCCAGCAAAACACTTATTTTGCAATGCTGCAGCAGGCCGAAGGCAGCGTTCTAAACCAAAAAGCCCTGCTCGAGCACGCCAAGACGGAGTTGGTACGTTTCACCAAACTCTATGAGCAAAAAGCCGCCCCCGATACGGATGTCGAAAATTGGCGTTATCAGCGCGACACTGCACAAGCCAATCTGATCTCGGCCGAAGCCCAGCGCGATCTTGCAAAGCTCAATCTCGAATATACCTGGGTAGTAGCCCCCTTCACGGGACGTATCGACAGGAGGCTGGTCGATCCCGGAAACCTCGTAGGCTCCGGTGGCTCCAGCACCGTTTTGGCCGAATTGACCCAAATCGACCCGCTGTACGTCTACTTCAACATCGCCGAAACCGATGTTCCGCCTCATATACGGGATGCAAGAGCTGCTTTGCTCAAGCCCTCCAACCCAGCCGCGAAGGTGGGAAAAACTCCTGTCTTCATGAGCCTGCCCCATGAAGAAGGATATCCGCACGAGGGATATCTTGATTTCTCATCGAGTGCGGTAAACACGTCAACCGGGACACTGCTTCTCAGAGGAGTTTTCCCAAACCAGGATGGCAAAATGCTGCCGGGCCAGTTTGCCAAGGTCAGGCTGCCGATCGGGCAAAAGAGCGGCGCCATTCTCATTCCGCAGTCTGCGGTGGGCTACGACCAGTTGGGCAACTATGTGCTGATAGTGATTGAAAATAATACGGTCGAACGCCGTAACGTTAAAACCGGCGCTCAGAAAGATCATTCGTATGTGATCGAGGAAGGCCTTACCGGAGATGAGTGGGTGGTTACAAATGGCATGCTCAAGGCGTTTCCGGGCAGGCAGGTTACTCCCGAACGCGCTCAGCCACAGGGCGCGGCGGAAAAACCCGTTCAAGGGGCAGGCAAATGATCTCAGAGTTTTTCGTTGACAGGCCTATTTTCGCAAACGTGATCGCCTTCGTCACGATCATAATCGGCCTCGTCGCGTTATACGGCCTCCCGGTCGCCCAATATCCGCAGATCGTTCCGCCGACAATACAGGTTACTACGAGATACCCCGGAGCAAGCGCCCAGGTCGTCGCCGAAACCATCGGCGTTCCCATCGAGCAAGCCGTCAACGGGGTCGAAGGCGCGCTATACATGTCGTCGGCCAGCAGCAGCGACGGCGTTTATACCCTTACGATCACTTTCGACGTCGGAACTAATCTCAACGCTTCCCTGGCCCTTGTCCAGAACCTGGTGAACAGCTCGCTCGCCCAGCTTCCGGGCGGCGCTCAGCAACAGGGAGTGACCATAAGGAAAGTCTCTCCAAACATCCTGCTGGTGGTGAGCCTATATTCAGACGATGACCGGTTCGATGAGATTTTCCTTTCAAATTACGGGGTCATAAATCTTCAGAATCCGCTGGCCCGGCTCCCGGGCGTCGCCCTGGTGAGAGTTTTCGGCGCCGGACCCTACAGCATGAGAATATGGCTCGACCCACTCAAGCTCGACTCGCTGGGGATTACGACTACTGACGTGCAGAACGCCATTCAGGGGCAGAACGATCAAGTCGCATTAGGTCAGCTTGGCGCACCCCCAGTAACCGAGGGACAACCCTTCCAGCTTACGATCAACACGCTGGGCCGCCTTTCCGACGCTGCCGAGTTTGAAAACATAATCGTCAAGGCCTCAACCGGTCAAGCCCCGCAGACCGTTCGTCTGCGCGACATAGCTCGAGTGGAGCTGAGCCAGCAGAACTTCACCAATTTCGCCGTATATGCCGGCCACCCATCGTCGCTGATCCCGATTTTCGCCCTTCCGGACGCAAACGCCATTACGGTCGCCGACAGCGTCTATAAGGCAATGGGCGAAATGGCCAAAACTTTTCCCCCCGGACTCAAATGGGCGACCCGCTATGACACGACCCAGTTTGTCCGCCAAGCCATCTCGAAGGTATATGAAACTCTTTTTATAGCCGCTATCCTGGTGCTGATTGTAGTGCTCCTTTTCCTTCAGAGCTTCCGGGCGATGCTTGTTCCCGCCACAACCGTGCCGGTCACCCTCATCGGCGCTTTTATCGCGATCGCCGCGCTCGGATTCACCGTTAATCTGATGACGCTTTTCGCCCTCATTCTGGCCATCGGCATTGTAGTCGACGACGCAATCGTTGTCGTTGAGGGCGCCTCATACCACATAGAAAAAGGAATGCCGCCAAGGGAAGCCACCATCAAGGCAATGCAGGAATTGACGGGACCGATCATGGGAATCACGCTTGCCCTGGTTGCGGTTTTCCTGCCGGCCGCATTTTTCCCTGGCATAAGCGGGCAAATATTTCGCCAGTTTGCCCTCGTTATCGCTTCAACTGCCGTAATAAGCGCTATCAACGCCCTTACCCTAAAACCGGTCCAGTGCGCATTCTGGTTGAAGCCGCGCGGCAAAAAGAGCCCTAATTTCATCTACCGCGCATTCAACAGGCTTTTTAAATGGATGACCGACGTCTATATGGTGCTGGTCGTCAACATGGTGAAACGGCCGGTCATGATGTTAATGGTATTCATCCTCATCATCATGGTCTCCTTCTGGCAGTTTTTCAGCGTGCCGAGCGGATTTCTCCCAACCGAGGACCAGGGATACGGGATTCTGTTCACCCGCCTGCCGGAAGGCTCATCACTGCCACGCAACCGTGATTTGGCCGCCAAAGTGAACGCCATCCTCAAACGTGTTCCCGGCATTGCGACGTGGGTGACAATTGGAGGCTACTCCGTTTTGGATGGGGCGAACAGCGCCAACATTTCATCATCATTTGTCAATTTCCAGGATTGGAAGGTGCGGGGGAGCGACCTCAACCAGGATGTCATCATAGCCAATATGAACCGGGAACTGGCGGGACTTGAGGAAGCCCAAGCGCTTTTTATCATCCCGCCTCCCATTCGGGGATTAGGCCAAACCGGAGGCTTTCAGATGATGATCGAGGACCGCGGCGGATACCTCGGGCTCAAAGGAGTCGAGCAGGCCACCAAAGCGCTCATACAGGCTGGAAATTCACAAGCGGAGCTACGAAATCTGATAACGCCGTTTAGCATGACCAGCCCGCAGCTCTACCTGAACATCGACCGCACCAAGGCCGAATCACTGCACGTCCCCATGGCGAACGTTTTCGGTGCGCTCCAGGACTACATTGGGTCAACATATATAAATCTTTTCAACAAGTTCAACCAGGTATTCCAGGTCTACATCCAGGCTGAAAGCAATTACCGGATGGATCCCAGGGACATCAAGAGCCTCTATGTCCGCAACCAGACCGGAGGCATGGTCCCATTGGGCACCCTGATGAATGTAGAGCGCAAGGAAGGCTCGGAGTTGATCACCCGCTACAATCTCTATCCCGCCGCGCCCATCTTCGGGTCGGCAGCCCCAGGCTTCAGCTCCGGCCAGGCGCTGGTGCAAATGGAGCGCCTTGCCGAGAATACGTTGCCTCAAAGCATAGCCTACGACTGGACGTCCACGAGCTACCAGGAAAAGCAGGTGGGCTACCAGGCCTACTTCATTTATGCCCTTTCCATATTTCTGGTCTATATGGTGCTTGCGGCCCTATACGAAAGCTGGACCTCGCCCGGCGCAGTTATTCTTGTCGTGCCGGTTGCGATCGTCGGGGTCCTCCTTGCTCTCATACTCCGCGGATACGACAGCAATCTCTACACTCAGGTTGGACTCATCCTCATGATCGCACTGGCAAGCAAGAACGCCATCCTTATCGTGGAGTTCGCCCGTGACTTGCACCACGGCGGCATGTCCATCGAAGAGGCGGCGATCGAAGCCACCCGCAGGCGGTTTCGCCCGATCGTGATGACCTCATTCGCTTTCATCCTCGGAGTTGTGCCCCTTCTGATGGCTTTCGGAGCAGGGTCCGCAAGCCAGCGCGCCCTTGGGACAGTCGTTTTCGGCGGTATGCTTTCCTCTACGCTTCTGGCTATACCGTTTGTGCCCGTTTTTTATGTCGTGCTGGAGCGGCTAAGCGAAAGCTTCCGGAAGTCGAAGCCAAAAACCGACAGCTTCGATTAAATTAAACCACCCCGCTTCGGAAATTTATCCAACCGGCAAAAATTCGGCCTGGATCGCCCAATTCTTTATAGGCAGCCCTGCTTATCGGTCGATAAGCATGCACCTGTCATATGCCCGATTGTAGACGTAAGACCAATCATTAGATGACGTAGCGCCACCACCGAGCGCACCGACTCCACCGCCAATTGCAGCGCCTGCGCCGGGCGCGCCGGAAAGCGCCCCCAGGGCGGCGCCGCCCAGGACGTCTCCACCCGGGTTCGCGTAACGGTTGGCGTAGTCCCTGGCATAATCATCGCAATAGGTGGCGGACCTGGCGAAGCTCTTTCCGGCGCCCGCGAAAAACATGCCGGCTGACAAAACAGCTATAATCAAACCCCACGTAATCAGGGAATTTTTTCTATGTCTCATCGATGTCCTCCACACCTGGACAGCAGGCAGTTTAACGCCTTCGCGAGGTTAGCCCGCCACAGTCCAGGATAGTTTCAAATACCCAATCAGCAATGATTCAAAGCATATAGCAACAATATGATAAACACTGATCACGTGTTTTCAAGCACACTCCGAAAGGCGAATTGACGTTGGCGGTTATCGGGTTTTTGCCTGACTCAGCCGCGCAGAGATCGCCAAAAATGAGCTCAAAGCATCCGGGCAGGATTGGAGTGAGCCAGGAGCGAAGGGGGGGCCTTTCTCCTGGCTCTTTGTGAGGGGTAGATTAAATGGGGTTTTATCTCCACTAAGATTATCGGACGAATAGGTCTTTACCTTTAACTAAAGTTTCACGGTGACCGGGAAAAGATATGATGGGTTTTGCCCAATTGCGTTCGCCTTTAATCTTTAAGCTTTAACGGCAAATTAGTATTATAAGATTGGCGAAAAGCTAATGAGAGGCGGTTGGAACTTGCCGACGGTCATTTTTCGGACTGCAGCTCTGCGCGCAGTTCATCGGAATGGACCCACAATAACGGTCAAACTCAGGAGGACTTAAGTGGCTAAGAAAAAACTGATGCTTAATGATTTTTACCTGATGAAAAAGGAATCCAGGAAGATTACCTGGCTCACTTCGTACGATTTTCCAACTGCGCAGTTCGCGGAAGCCGCCGGCCTCGATATGCTTCTGGTCGGCGATTCACTGGGTATGTGCGTATATGGGTACCCCGGCACTGTGCCCGTGACCATGGACCAGTGCATAATGCATTGCGAAGCTGTCAGGCGCGGCGCTCCCAATACCTTTGTCATAGGAGACATGCCCTTTCTCTCTTATCAGACCTGCAATGAAAAGGCGGTGGAAAATGCCGGCCGTTTCCTCAAGGAAGCCAACGTGGACGCCATAAAGCTGGAAGGCGGCGTGCGGGTTGTTCCTCGGATTAAAGCGATTGTTGAGGCTGGAATCGTGGTGGTGGGCCATGTAGGTCTTACACCCCAGAGCTCCGGGGCCCTTGGCGGCCACAAGGCCCAGGGACGCACTGCCGAAGCGGCCAAACTGGTGGTCGAAGACGCGCTGGCCGTGCAGGACGCCGGCGCCCACCTGATTCTGGTCGAGGCAGTGCCGCCGGAGGTGACGCGCTACATCCACCGGGCGCTCACTATCCCGGTGCTCTCAATCGGCGCCGGTCCCCACTGCGACGGCCAACTGCTGATCGTGAGCGATATGATAGGCCAGTTTCAGGCTTTCACAGCCAAATTCGTGAAGAAGTACTCCAACGTGGCCGAAATCATCATCAAGGCCATGTCCGAGTACTGCGGGGAGGTCCGTTCCGGCGTGTTTCCGAGCTACGAGCACTGCTACAGGATGATCGAGGGCGAAGAGCAAAGATTCCTCGAACTGATGCAGAGCGAAGGCGCAAAATTGTAACGGTTATGCAGGTCCACTTACCCGAAGGTTGGATAAGCGCTGGATAGCTGCTGAGTCCAAAGCGAGTCGATCTTTATACGCTCAAATTAATCAAGGTGATCTCCGGCGGGACGTTAAACCGCACGGGAGTGAATGTAGTGCCGATTCCACAGCTCACGTACAGGCAGGAAGCATTTAACCGGTACAACCCCTCCGGATAGGGGGTCACAAGGTGAGCCGGACTGATATCCCCTGACGGCAGGCTCAACTTTACCTGCCCTCCATGATAGTGGCCTGCGAGGGTTAGCCGAATCCCATGTGCAGCAGCCCGAGGAAAGACCTCAGGCCGGTGAGACAGCAGAAGAACCGGCACATGGGAATCTAACCCATGCAAAGCGGCCTCGAGGTCGGGGTGTCCGGCGCGAAGGTCATCGATCCCAGCCACTGCGAAAGCGCCCTGTCCGGAGTGAACGACCTGATGGGCATTGACCAGGAGGGGGATGCGGCACTGCGAGAAAACCGCCTGGATTCGACTCAATTCCCCGTACCAATGCTCATGATTGCCAAGCGCGGCAAAAGTCCCGTATGGAGCGCGGACCCTTGCCATCTCCTCCAGGCAGCCTGGTAGAAACTCCATCGAGTTCGAAATATAGTCCCCGGTGAGGACAAAGAGATCGGGTTGGAGCGCAATGACTCGATCGGTTAGTTGCCCTATCTCTTCCCTTGTCATGTAAATGCCGGCATGGATATCGGTGAGTTGGACAACCCGCAGAGAGTGTCCGAAGGATAAGGCAAGCTCCCTGACTTCAAATGCCTTTCTGGTATAAACAGCGCCGTATCCGCAAAGTACGAACGGCGCTGCGGCTAACCCGCCCAGTCCAACTTGAAGAAAGTGACGGCGGGCAGGATTCACGGGGCTGAGTTCCTTGCGGCCGGTGCTGCGAAATATTCGGAAAATCGCCCGGCCAAGCCCTCCGGCAAATTCGAAAATAAAGAGCGCCAGTGCGGACACAATAGACCCGAAGCTCCAAACGGCCGGGAGATAAAAAAGGAAGAGCTGCGCCGCTATCGGCGGGTGTGCCCAGGTGATCTGGTGGAACATGATGTACCGGTTCACCGCAAAGAGCAGGAGAATCGTTACGCCCACGAGAACGACGGCGCCGGATTTAAATAGACCGGGTCCGGACATGGACTTGATGGCCCTCCGGATGCGGATAAACAGATATCCCTGTGAAAGTACCGCAAGAGAAAGACCAATCAGGCGAATGGTCGAGAACTCCATTCCGTGCGCCATGTTGCGACTCCGATCACGGCAGGGTCAAAGGCTGCTGCACAAGGAAAAATACCTGTTTGTCGACACAGGGTCCATTTTTTTCGACAGCGGGCGTCAGACGCGTTCGCAAAGGTTTCCCAGTTCGCAGTATAACTGCAGGAGAGCAATCGCGACAGCATGCTTTTTTTGTTTTGGCGTTCCCCACAACGGCCAACGGTGCATTGCCATCAGAATTCGCACCAGGTCCTTATCGAAAAGGGACGCCCGTTCGAACTCGCCGTACGATCTACCGCTTCGCGGCTCATGGCTTGGAAACCAGATCGGCGGCCAGCCCTCTACGCAATCATCGTAGCCTTCCCACACGACAAAAGGATCGACGCCCCTGGGGACGGTCTCCCAATGGATCTCGGGCAGAGGAATGTTTCCATCCAGGAAATCCTCCAACAAAGGGTTTGGTCTTCTTGACATGAACTGTTTTGACAACTCCTGTTTCGGGGTCGGACGCCGGTCGTGTGAGGATGGAAAAAGTCGTTTCACACCCGGATATATTAACTCAAGACTTCCTGCCTCCAGCCAGAAAGCTTGCCAGCTTCCGGTTGAAAAGACCTGCGGCTTCAATAGTGCTGAGGTGCAGGGCGCCGGGCAGAATTACCAGCTCGGACCCTCCTATCTGCTTTTGGATCAACTCAGCGGCCCCCACAGGCGCGCTTTCGTCCTTTTCCCCCGTTACGATCAGGGTTGGAGAGGCCACCTTCGAAAGTTCGCCCAAGACGTCAAAGGCGCTGATGGCTCTCGAGCATCCCACATAGCCGGGAACTGGCGTGAGAAGGATCATGTTCCTGACCCGCTGGGTGATTTCAGGCTGGTTCCGGCGAAATTCCTCGCTCAGCCAACGCTCAATGGTCTGCTCAACAAGCGCTTTCATGCCCTCGGTTTCCGCCGTCCGAATGCGTTCTTCCCAGATCGGAGTCATCTCGGGAGGGACACGGCCGCTCGTATCGCACAGGACGAGTTTATCGAGCCGGTCCGGATACCTGCAGGCCAGGACCTCTCCGATCATTCCCCCCATGGAGATGCCCACAAAATGAGTCCGCCGTATAGCCAGGTGATCGAGCAACCCGATCGCATCGGCAGCGAGCATCTCAATCGTATAGGGTCCGGGAGGGGCGGACGAACCGCCGTGGCCGCGTGTGTCGAAGCGCAGGATTCGATACTCGCCGCGCAACACTGGAAGTTGCAGTTCCCACAAATCAAGAGTCGCAGCCAGAGAGTGGCTCAAGGTGACACATGGGGCATCTCCAGGGCCTTCTATCTCATAATGGATGACCACATCATTGACACGAGCCTGCATCTCTTATCCCTCCTTACACCCCGAGGCGAGAGCACCGGAACCGGCGGGCCTTCATCGGCAACGCAGCGGGTTGCGGCGCGCTCGTCATCGGATGCTTATTTTGCGTACTTTTTCATTCCGGTTACATCGATCACCACCACAGGTTCATCTCCGACAACCCAGGCATCGTGTCCCGGAGGAAGATAGCCTATATCCCCCGGACCGAATTCCTCTTCGCTTCCATCATCCATCACCACATGCAGTCTGCCTGAAACGTGGTATTGGGTGTGCGGGGCCTGGCAACTTTTGGTCCCTGCTATCGGCTTGACGCATTCCGACCATTTCCACCCCGGCAGCAGGGTCGCTTTTCCGAAGACTACTTCACCCACTTCCGCCAGATCGAGTCTCCCCTTCGCGAAAGTCCGCACCTCATCAGAGGCCGCCAAGCTCTTCTTTGTCATCTTCTGTTCCATCTCACAGGACTCCTTTCGATGCTAATATAATGCCACTCCCCCCAACGATCACCTGGCAGATTGCAGATGGGCGCGCCACCCCCCTGGCATCGGAGCGGCAGGCAAAATCGCAAAGGGGGGTGACAGGGCGCACGGCAGGACCATCCACTGTGGGGCATCCTCACGCTTCCGTGTGGTATTTGGAGGAAGGGTAAGGGGACACGAATGGGGCGCTCTGTGCATGGAGGGCAAAAGGCGTTTCAATCAGTTCATCTCATCACATGTAAGATTCCAAAAACTTCTCGTATATCACACCACATTGGGGGCATTCGGTTTTCGGCGTAAAATCTTCATCCTTCGGCTGTCGTTCATAATTGCATTTCGGGCAGGTCTGAAAGAGGTTAGACTCAGTGTGGCTATTGCGCATCCTTAGACTAGGATCGAGCACCTCTCCACAGAACCTGTAGTGACGACAAAAAATTATGTAATCTAATTTACAAGGTTTTTTCTCCTGAACTGATAATGATCGGAAGCTCCCTATTCGATTTCACAATCGAATCACACTAACACTCTACCGTCGCATTCACTGCGGCGCCTTCACCCCCTCCTGCTCTGCGGGAGTCAGTTCTGGTCCCGATAATTTTCAGCATCCTTTCATTGTTTTGGTGTCCCAAGCCTTAGACCAATATCTCCGAAGCCTCCCGCATGAGCTTCGATATTGCAAGTCTTTGGGGGCAGGCCTTCTCTGCGGGAGAATAATCGATTTGCGTGAGCCTCGCCCTGGCCTCGAGCGGCAAGCCTGCGTAAACTTCACGCGCCAGGTCGCGTTCGCCGTAATCACGGTAGTACATCAGGCACCTCATTACCTCGCTAACCGGCGCGGCTCCTCCGACCGCCTCATGGCAAATACGGCCACACCCGGCGCAGTAGCTTGAGTGAGTTTCGGCGGAAAATCTTTCCAGCAGCTCGAAATCACTCCTGGTAAGAGGCGTCTGGTCCCGCAGCGCCGCCACATTGGCCGAAAGAATCGTCACGCTCGGCATCTGGGAGCAGATGCTTGAAATGTGAGGGTTTTCCATTATGGCTTTGATCTTGGCCTGCTTATCGGTAAAACCGCGTTCGAGAAATCGTCCCGCAAGTTGCAGTTCGGCTTCGCTGTCCGTCTTTATCTGTCCGCCTCCCTGAGTTTTGATGGCGATAAGCCCGATTCCCTTCTCCGCGCATGCGACAACGGCTTCCTTCATCTTTTGGGTGTGCATTAGCCGAAAATTATAACTGAACATTATCGCATCGATCCATTCTGTTTTGGCTGCGTCCAGCATACAGTCTTCCATATTGGTGTGAGAGCTGAACCCAAAAAATTTAATTTTGCCGGCCTTTTTCGCTCCGGAAGCCCAGTCCCTGTATTTTTTAGGAGCCGCTATTGCGCTGAAATCAGTTATGCAGTGCACCGAAAACAAATCCACATAATCAGTGCAGAGCCTTTTAAGGGCCTTGTCCAGGCCCTCTGTCAAGGCTTCGGGTTCGTAATGGTGCAGCTTCGTGGCGATAAACAGTTGCTTCCTGGCATCGGGATTTCGTGTAAGAAAACGCCCGTATCCCTCTTCGCTCGAACCATTTCCATACAATTCAGCCGTGTCCCAGAAATTTACGCCCCAGTCGAGGGACTGCCTGAGGAGCAACTGATTATTTATCGTGTCGAACATCCCCCCGAGGGACAGAACCGGCACTTCTACGCCCGTTTTTCCAAGCCGGCGCCTGGGCAAGGGGCCTTTCCCATCTCCTGGCGGTTCCGAACCAAGGGCGCCATTGTCAACGTCCAGCCCGATTGAAGCTATCCCCGCCAATCCAATTGTTTTGATAAAGGCGCGCCGTGTCAAACCTTCGGACTTGTCTTTTTTTTCCATTTTGCAGCCTCCGAACTCGAGAGTGAAATTCTATTCGAGAAATCCAGATAAGCTTTGGCCAGGTTCGGCAATACCGGGCCGGCATAATTTGCCGGCACCATTGCCGCGCTCGAGGTCGTGTAGCGGATTCATCTTAAGATCGCCTGTCAGGAAATCCTGCGGTTTTTTCAAAATCATATCGCCTCCAATTTCGACGAATCGAAGCTCGGCATCAACGGCGAATCCTCTCCGGACGCCCTTTTCCAGAAGGGCGCCGATCTCTCTGTATTGGGGCCCCGCCCTGCGCTTAACATACGGCCCTCATGCCAAGTCGCCTGCAATAATCCATCAGCCTATGCTCAATCCATCCGTACAACATTATAGTATCGGATTCCAGCCGAAAAAACTCCTGGAACAATGTCAAAGCCCGCAAAACCTCAATCGAACAGCCAACTGACATGTCAGTGAGACAGATTACTTTGTCGTTTTGGATAGAATCTGCCGGGCTGCGCACGAGCTTCTCTTCTGTTGGCGCTTCTCCAGTTGCTTCGGCAGAATGAACGAAGCGGTTCCGGTTTTGGCGTCCGAGGAGCGTACATCGTCCTGGCGGGGACAGATCGAAAATTCGCAAAGAACTTATTTGCTTCCAGTGCAATCATTACCTAAAATGAGGATGCAGTGGTTCAAAAACATTTTCCCTGGAGGAGTTTTTATTTATGGAAGATTTGGGAATCACAAAAGAGCAGGCGGATGAGTTGGTTGAAAAGTACATCAAAGAGCCAATGACAAGATTACACCTTTTGGAGTCAGAGGCGATTATGAGAGAATTAGCCAAGTATTTGAATGAGGATGAAGAGAAATGGGGTATTATCGGATTGCTGCATGATATTGACTGGGATTTAACAAAAAATAATCAAGAGCAGCACTGTATAAAATCGCAAGAGATCCTGCGACAAGCCGGGGCCAGTGCGTTTTTGATTGAAACTGTTGTATCTCACGGATATGATAATGAAATGATACCTGACCTTAGAGATAAGAAACGCAAAACCAGAATTCAACATTGTCTCATGGCGGCGGAAACCTTAACTGGAATTATTGTGGCCTCAGCTTTGGTTCAGCCGGACAAAAAGCTATCTAGTGTTCAATTGCCATCCTTAAAAAAGAAATTCAAGAGTAAATCTTTTGCTGCTAATTGTAATAGGGATCAAGTTGGCGAATGCGACAAGGCAGGAGTTTCCATTGATGATTTTCTTGAAATAGGACTTCGTGCTTTGCAGGGAATCAGCAGCGAATTGGGATTATAGAAAATAGGATGTGTATACGCTTGATGCTTCAGGGGCGAGAGGCCCATTGGCTTTCCGGTTATTTTACCGGAGCGAGGCGACGGGTTGATGGCTAAGTCGAAAGGTGACGCTTTGTTGACGATCTCGAAGGGCGTAGAGACCGGTGGGTGTGTAGATAGTTCCCACACCATGAAAGGACGGCATAGATGAGCGGCCGCTCCGGTTTCGTTTTTCTTTTGGTGGCTCTGCTGGCTTCCTGCGTGTCTGTTGTCTCCGCCGGCGAAGCTGAGATGACTCTTAGCCAACATTCTTTCGGAATCAGGTATGTAACCGATCGGAAACAAATCAACTATGTCGTTGATCAATTCAGAGGCCAACTCGAACGTTTAGGTTCGAACGCCGGCGTAATCGCGTGTGATAATGTAACCGAACTTACTGAGACAGGCATTAAAGATTCCAGCTTCGGCGCAGTCTGCACCGTCCAAAATGGGGACAACAGGTTGAACGTGCTAATGTGCGACGATAGTTTGGCAGGAAAGTTCACTTGGGGGGAATCGGGCAGCCTGACGCGAGAAGATGTTCTTCGTTTCATAAAAAGGAATTGTCCACCTGGTGGAAAGTAATCTGTCAGGAATATCTAATACCAAGTTGCTTCAACTTGAACGCAACTTCGTATAAATCAAAGCCCGGTCATGAAGGCCGACCGAGCGCAAATTGAACGCCATCAGCCCAATAGTCTCCCGATAAGCCAAAAAAGGCCCATACCGACGATAACCGTCCCTCCGAGAGATTTTGTCTTCAATGCAAACAGGAACGTGGGTATTGCAACGATCAATTCGGGGCGAGAGAGATCCACGTGACGTGGATTGCCTGCGGTAATAAGACCTGGAAGCAAAGGAGCGCTCAAGATCGATGCGGGAATGAAATTGAGCCATGCCTCAAACCAGGGTGGAAGCTTCTTTCTTGAAAGATAATAGAGTGGGAAGCAGCGCGGGATGTAGGTCACCGCGCCCATGCCGGCGAATATTGCCAATAAAGAGGAGTCGTTCATTATGGTTCATTCAAGCCTTTCTTGAGAAATACCATTCCTCCGCTGAATAAAAAGGCACACAGATGCGGCGACGATCGACGCAATCACAACATATAAGTTGCTCTTCATTTCGAGAGATAAGATGACGGCAAGAACGCCGGAAGTCAGAGCGGCGAAAACATGAAATATGCTGCGCATCTGAAGGATGAGCAGACAGATGAACATGGCCGTCAGGGCGTAATCGATGCCGAAGGCTCCTGCCGGAATAAGTTCCCCGGCGCAACAACCAAGGACAGTGCTGGCGATCCAGGTAAAGTTGGCGATCGTGTTGACTATCATCGCCTGTTGCAAGCCCCATCCCCCTAATCGGAAGTGAGATATATTGATGGCGAAGCTTTCGTCCGTTACACCGTAGGCAAAAAGTGACAGGATGATTCTATGAACGCCTTTCAAATGAACGGCAAGTGACGCGCTCAGCAGAAGGTGGCGAATGTTGACCACAAAGGTCGTGACGATGATGGACAATGGATCGGCGCCGGAAACAAGCATCGATATGGCGATAAACTGGGCGCTTCCTGCAAAAACCAGCAGCGACATCAGTCCTACGTGAATGGGCGCCAGCCCTGCCTTTTGCGCGACCACGCCCAGGGCAAGGCCCAATGGTATATAACCTAGACAGATGGGCGATCCGGCTATTAATCCTTCGCGAAGCACCTTTTGTCCATCTGTCATTTTTACCTGGTCCGCCTGGTTGGCCTGGTTAGCGGCTTGTCTCTATCCCATACACAGCAATTACAAAAAGCAGCAGCGACGTTTTATCGCCCTCACCCGGCAAGGGAAGCCAAGCCTTATAAGGTGCGCGACGCCAGAGCATTACTTGAAGCAGAAGGCGTTAAGCCGGGTCAGATACCATGGCGTTCAAAGGATGTACAGCCTAAATTTGATGCAGCGCGGAAGACAGGCGCCTCGTGGGCGACCGGCGGGATTAACGATGTATGCCGAAGCGGGGACTCGAACNNCGGGATTAACGATGTATGCCGAAGCAGGGATTCCTTGAAACCCTTAGGAACCTCGTTTTTCCTCACTTCGGAATTTTTTGGATGTGTTCTTCATCCAGAATTTCGCAACCCCACCGCAGCCATTTACAAGGATTTGCAGACCTCAAAGAAAAGCGCTAAAATTAAGCGTTTCCAAAATTCAAAGGGGAAGCAACGCCTCAAGAGATTAACTTTAGAGAGCACGTTCGCGAAATCAAAGAATAAGGAGGAGAAAGAAACAATGCCGGCACAATACCTGACTGACGACCAGGGACGGCGCACCGCAGCCGTGGCTCCCATCGAAGAGTAGGAGAATTTACAGGCTCACATTGGATATGCTTCCGACGTGACCCCCGAAGAGATCGTCGAGGCAAACGCGGCGTGGGAAGAACACCTCAGGGAGCCTGGTAAACCCAAAAGCATCTAACAGGTCATGGTTGAGCAGCTCGAAGGACGTGATGACTGATGAAAATCCGGAAAGTCAATTTGACTCTCGCGAGGAACATTGTTAACCTAACTGCAAGGTTTAAGAAAGGCCACAATCATGGCAAAAGTCCCTCTGTGTCAATATAACTGA
>PLSV01000050.1 GCA_003165235.1 Syntrophobacteraceae bacterium | reverse complement strand
GTAAGCGTTCGGTGAAGATCATCTTCTCAAAAGATTTAATCAGTGCAATATTTCTACAATCGAAATTGTGAGAAAGCTTGCGGAGGTTGGCCGGCTGCGCAGAAGCTACGCGCTGGCTATAAACTGTGAGAGTTGCTCGGGTGTAAGATTCTGGGGCAGCAGCGATTTATAATCCCGTTCGCTTTGAGCGTGGGGTATTTTTTCAAAAAGTAACCGCAAGTATTGATAAGCCTGAAGGCCGCACGCCTTGGCTGTTTCAATGAGGCTGTAGAGAGTGGCTGCGGCATTGGCGCCGTTGGGATGCCCGGCGAACAGGAAGTTCTTGCGTCCGATGACGAATGGCCGGATAGCATTTTCCGCGGCGTTATTGTCGGGTGTTATATGGCCGTTTTCCAGGTAGCGGATTAGCTTGGGCCACTGCGTGAGGGCATAGTTCAATGCCTGGCCGAGAAGACCTTTGGGCGGCGTCTGGCCAATGCGCTTATCCATCCATGCTTTAAATTCCTTAAGGACCGGCATGGCGTGTTGACTGCGCAAGGAAACGATCTCGTCGGGTAGGAGTTGTCTTTCACGTGCGATTTTTTCGATTTTGTAGAGTCGGCTGATGTATTCCAAGGCGACCTCGGGGCTTCCGGGCTTATTTCTCGCCGCCCTCCCGCGGGCATCGATAATTTTCACAAAATTTCGGCGCACGTGGGCAAAGCAGCCGACAAGAATGATACCTGGATTTGCAACCTCAAGGGCATCGTAGCCGGAGAAGGCATCGGTCTGACAATATCCGCCATATCCAGCCAGAACCTCACGGGGGACCTCTCCGGAGCGGGTTTGTGAATACCGGAACAAAATCACCGGCTTATCGGGAGGCCCGCCATGGAATACCCACATATAAGATTTGGTGGTGTTTGCCCTTCCCGGTTCGTTTAAAACCTGGAGCGGCGTTTCATCCACATTTACCAGCGGGCCGGAATGAAGCTCCTTGTAGACAAGCTCCATCAGGGGGGCGCAGCACTCGGCCGCCTTTACCATCCAGCCGGCCATTGTGGAACGGTTAAGCTCGATCCCGTAGCGTGAAAAGATCTTTTCCTGCCGATAGAGCGGGAGGGCATCGGCATACTTTGATACAGCGATGTGAGCAACAAGACCCGGAGTTGCAATCCCTTTGGGGATGATTTGAGGAGGTGGCGGGGCAATCTTAACCGTTGGACCGTCTGATTCCACCCCTTCGCAGCTCCTGCAGGCGTACTTGGGCCGGATGTGGCGGATCACCCGAATCTTGGCCGGGATGATGTCGAGCTTTTCGCAGACTTCTTCGCCGATACGGGAAAGCTCGGCGCCGCATTGGCAGACCCTCTCAGATTCGTCTATGTCGTGGATCACCTCGACACGGGGAAGCTCTTTGGGCAGTGGTTTTCGCTTCGGCTTTTGCCGGGTGTGCTCGGGGATTACCAATTTCTTTTGGGCTTCCTGCTCCACGAGCACTTCCGCTTCATTAAACAAATGAAGCTGACGGGATCCTTCCTCATCTACGGAATGCTTTTCACTCTTGCGGCCAAAGATTGCCTTCTTGAGGACCCGAATCTGCTCTTCAAGAATTGTTATATGCTCATCCTTACAAAGGATGATAGCTTTAAGTTCTTCCGGATTATCGGGTAATTTGTCATTTGTAAGCTGCATGGACGCAAACTAGCAGATATTTGCCATGTTTGCACCTATTTTTTTCCATTATCTATAAGAATATTCTCAAATCACTGTTGAATATTTCAATGGACCATGGGGATGGATGGAACGGATGTCCAAACCTTCAAGAATAAAGCTCAGTTCCCTCGCTCCGATCTCCATTACCTCATCCCTATTCTGCGGCCAATCGAACCGGTGCTTCTCAAGCCTTTTTTGCCAAAGGCAAAACCCGTTTCGGTCCCAGTATAAAACTTTGAGGATCGTTCGCCCCCGGTTACAGAATACGAAAAGGTGGCCGGAAAACAGATCGAGACCGAGGGCGCCTTCCACCAGAATCGACAGGCTGTTTATCGCCTTGCGCATATCCGTGCTTCCCGGTGCGAGAAAGACGCGCATGTGGGACGGCAAATATATCATATCCGCCCCAATACACGTACGACACGCTCGAGGTCTTCGCAATCGAATCCTTTGCCGATCTCAATGCGGTAGTGTTGGTCAACGACAAGGCAAAGCTGCGGATAGGATGGTAATGCGCAGACAGGCGCAGATTTAAAAAGCGCTAACTCGACCAGGGCAGGCGCACTGCTGCGCCCTGTTTTTCTCTTCCAGTATTGGAAGCTCTTTAAACTGATTTTGTTTCTACGGCAGTACTCTACCTGGCTCAGCTCCGTTGCGTTCCATTGAGTGATGTGCTCTTCCCAGAACTGTTTGCGGGATCTACTGAGATTGCCCGTCATGCCCGACCTCCTGTTGTGTTTTCAGAAGATCATGGCAGACCTCGTTTTCACTTACAAGGTGGGGTTCCCCGACCGCTTACNNTAAAAATGACAGGGGACTAGGAGGGACTCAAAATCCAGTATCCGCAAGGATGTGTGAGAGGTCGATTCTCTCCTCCGGCATTCACTTTGCGGGCTGTGCCTGCTTTTCAAAACTTTTTGCTTTGCCCGTTTCTTTGCCCGGAACAGAGTTTAAATACTCTTCCTGCCTCACTGCGGCCTGCTTTAAGTCTTCCTCACTCACGATGTTGTAGCGGTCAAAGACTGATCGGGTCTGGTATCCAGAGATTTTCATCGCCGCAACTTCAGGGGTGTTGGCCCGAATCATGTTTTTACCGCCGTTCTTCTAAGATCATGGAAGAGCTTTCCGGGTATCCCCGCCTCTGTGCAGGCTGTTTCCCAGGAGCCGCGAAAACTCCTGATCCTGTCGATTCCGGTTTTGTTCAAAAATACATACTCGGTCAGCTTACCGCTTGCTTTCCGGGCCTGCCACAAGTCGGCAAATACGTCCTGAGGCTCTGTGTCAATATAGACGGTCCGGCCTTTCTGGTTCTTGGTCATACCCGGATTCAATCGTACAGCGCCGTTATTCAAGTCAACTTCGGACCACTTCAAATCTGTGATTTCCTCTCTGCGCCATCCGGTTTTATAGGCGAAAGTCACCATAGGCTTGAGATCTGTGGACAGGGCCTCTCGAAGAGAAACAAATTCAGATTTCTCAAAGAAGCCTTTGCGGACATTGCTTTCCTTCAGCATCGGGACGTAGGGCACACGGTCAACCTTGGGCGGGGTGCATTTGGCGCCCAGGTTTAGCATTCGTTTCAGCGCTGCCAACTCCCGGTTGATTGTGGCATTAGACGCGCCCCTTATCGTCTGCCCCTCAACTTCCTTGGCCTCCATCCTGTGTTCGACGTACTTCCTCACTTTTGAGGTATCCAGTTCGATCACAAGTATGTTGCCGAAGAAGTCTTTAAGGGCTCTACGCTGATTTCGGCACGCTCCAGGCTCTTTTTCTCATTAAAGGAATATTGGACATAACGCGCCTTGTTCTCTTCGATGAAGCTGTCCAGGTCCTTGATATGGAAATACTGCTTCCTGCTCCCAGAGAAACGGACGAAGGGTATAGAGCCTTGCCATACACGTTCCCTGAGAGCCCAATCGGTCAAACCGAGATAAATAGCGGCATCTTTCAGGGTGAGAAGCTGTGGGCGCACTGAATTGTCAGTGCAGTTAGTTTATACTAAGTTGCGCTCAAGTTGAGGCAACCGCCGCCAGCGCCATACAGAGCAGCGAAGCTGCGAGGGGGTTCGGGGGGCAAAGCTCCCCGAGCTCTTCAGCTTTTTTTGGTACTCACTTTAACGCAGCTTCGTATTAGGAGTGAGTCTATGGCGCATCCAAACGGCGGTCAGGGATACAAATTCAATCTCAAACACTCTTTTCCTCAAGCATACACCTTCGTTGGCACAAAAGGGGTGGAGTTTCACTCCACAACAGGCGAGCATATTTACGCACGGCAAGGCGCTACCAGAGATGACGCAACGCCCGCCATCGTTTTCATGGGTGAGAGAAACAGGCATGGCAGCGCTTGTCGATCTTGCATGTTCATACTAAGTTGCGCTCAAGTTGAAGGAACCGAAAAGAGCGGGGAAGTGANNGCGCGCGACCAGGCGCTCGGCGCTGGCGGCGGTTGCCCAGCACTTGCTGTGCCCCGCCGCCAGCGCCATATAGAGCAGGATCATGGTCCGGGCATGGAGAGTTGCGAGGGGGTGCGCCATCTCAAAAGATCGGGCGCGAACTTGAAGCGTCGAGCATCGGTTCAATGTGTAAGCGCGAACCCGAACGAAGTGAGGGTTCGGGGGAAAATGTCCCCCCAACCCCCGAGCTTTTCAGCTTTTTTTGGTGCTCACTTGAACGCAACTTCGTATCACCTCCTCAGCCCGGGTAGCTGTTCTTCGCGATTTCGTGAGAAGTCGTATCCAGGTGCCAGATTGTGAGAGTTTCAAAATAAAAACGTGCGGTTCCCAGCTTATGTGGCTCGATAAGCACATCCTGAATGCGGGACCTCAATGTTTTTCCGAATCACTTAGCCAGCACCCGGGATCCGGCTCAAAGGGGCTGCCGGTAAGGGCATATGAGAGGCATCTCAGACCTCCTCGGCACTCTTTGGCGAAAAAGCACCTGCGGCACCCGTCCCCAATCCGGTCCCGGTCGCGTAGCGCCCGCAGTGTCGAATTCCGATGATAGATTTCGGCAAGGGGCGTTTCCAGAAGGTTTCCGACTACGATAGGCATGCGCCGGCAGGGACAAACGTCGCCGTTTGGGAGGATTGTAATCAGGCTGTCGCCGGCCGAACAATGATACGGAACTCCATCTCCCACAAGAAACTGTAACGCCCTGTGCATGGATACTTCAGTTTGATTCGACCGGAACCAGATACTTTTTTTCTTCTCACCTCGCGCCTGATTCATGAGCCTAAAGAATTCCAGAGTTTCGATTGGAGTAAGGGCGCATGGGGCTTGTGCATCGGTTTCCCGGAGAAAACCGGATAGAGGTGGAATAAAGCGGTCAGCCCATACCCGCTCGACTTTCAAGCTTCGGGCAATCTTCACAACTTCTGGAAATTCCAGATAATTATCTTTATGTGCAGTAAATGAGATGAAAATGCGAACTCCTTCTTTAACCAGCAAGCGAGCCGCTGAGACCGCTCTGGCGAAAGCACCGGGTCCGCGTATACGGTCGTGAGTCTCTTGGACGCCGTCCAAGCTAACCTGTACAAAGGATGGCTTCAGTTTCTTGAGCTTCGAGGCGGCGGTTCGATCGATTAAACTGCCGTTAGTGAGAATCGCGAAGCTAAACAGGCCCCTATTGACAAAAAAGGTCTGAAGCAGTTCCATAAAATCGGGCCGCAGGAAAGGCTCACCTCCAGTCACGGTTAAGTGCCCTCTGATGCCGGTCTTACCCTTTTGCTCCTTCCACAAAAGAAGCAATTCTTTGACCTGCTCCAGGATGGCGAGAAGTCCCGCACGATCCAGTTCATCGCCCGTATGCGAGCTTTGGTAGCAATGGGCGCACCGCAGATTGCACCGCTCTGTTATGTGCCACTGGAGGAGCAGATTGCCGGGATCATACATTGCGGCCATAACCGCTAATCCCCGCCACCGCAGCCTCCTCCTCCTCCGCCTCCACACCCACCGCCTCCCACGCCCGTATCCGCGTAGAAGGAAGAAGAACTGGGAAGGGCCATGACGGTCATATACGAGGCGTATGGTGTTCCCTGGAGCACGGTTAAACCGAAAAGCGCCACGAGTAGAGTGAGACCGGTGTTTTCGATTCCCTGGTCCGGAACGACTGAGTTCTTTGAATCTTTGAACTTTTCCTGCAGCCCTTTGAGATAATCTCTGCCCCTTTTGCTTAGCCGAGGTGTTCTGAATATCCGCAAGATCAAGATCGTCGCAATCCCCTCTGTGTCAATATAACTGAGACACCTTCCCCTTGATAAATTAGAGTAGAGGGCGGGGAAGGAAAAATCGTGAAGAGAACTTTCAGCATGCCAAAGAGGACCTCTCGATCGAATGCCCCTGAGGTGAAAGTGGGTGAGCGTAGCGAGCCAGGAG
>PLSV01000015.1 GCA_003165235.1 Syntrophobacteraceae bacterium | reverse complement strand
TCCTTGTAGGGAATGGTTACGCTCAGCCCGCTGAAGCCGGTTTTGTGCAAAAGCTTGAGATCGCAGTTAAGCTCATCGACATAGAAAGCTGCGTAGAGCGCGGGAATATTGAGCGCATTGAAGCATGCGCTCATCATAAGGGGACTGAGACTGTGGCGCACCGGGTTTCCGATAACCGCGAAAAGCTTTTTTTGTTCCGGTCTGATCATTCCATTGTCACTTGCGTAGAGAGGCCCGGTGGGGCAGCAGGGCTGCCAACCAAGATCTCCACGCTCCGCGATGCGGGCGGCAACCCTGGCAGTGGCCCGGCCACCGGCCGGCGGTCCCACCGCCTCGCTCCAGCCGCCGCCCTTGGCAGCGGCGCACTTGGCTGGCAGCCCTGCTGCCCCAAAAACCGGATGCGAGATAGAAGGTTTTATTTACGGATAAGCCCTAAATAGGATAATTTTACCGGACTTACTAAGGACTTGAGTAAGCAGATGATATCGACTCCTTTTTTACCGTTTTGCGGGCGGGTTCGGCGGGATTTTTCGGCAGTTGGACCAGAGCGAACCAGTATTCGCACAGAGACTGCATTGCATTGGCCATCTCGTCAAAGGACAGGGGTTTCAACATAAACGAACTGGCCCCGATATTGTATCCGCGAGATACGGAGCTTTCGTCCCTGGAAGAGGTAAGTATTACTACGGGAATTTTTCGAAGGTCCTTATGGGCTTTAAGGTCCCTGAGCACCTCGAAACCGTCTTTTCCGGGCATATTCAAATCGAGCAGGATTAAATTCGGGTGAGGAACATTAGTATATTCGCCTTGCCGGAACAGAAAATTCATCGCCTCATTGCCGTCCGGCGCCCAATAGAGGTCCACTTTCACGTGCCTTGATTCGAGGGACTCCTTGACCAGGACAAAATCTTCCTCATCGTCGTCGATCATGAGAATGGCAAAAGATTGGTCTTTTCGTTCTGAATCGGCCATCGGTCTTCTCCTCCAAGCGGGATGAGGTATCAATTAAGCACAGACTGAGTTGAAAGGCGAACAGGGGGATGGGAATATAAGCGAATGCGGGTTTCCGATCGGAAAACAACATCCGGATCCGCTAAAGCCTACTCCATTGATAATAAACTCTAAACGGAGGATCGGCAAGTCCCACACCACACATCCAGGATAATCTATGCAGCCCCAATAGTGCCGATCCGCTCAAAACCCTCGGGGATTTTAACCGTTCACCGTCTTTTCGGGCTGCCGTCAAACTCTCGCACCCTTTAAAAAGAGATGACGGTGAACCGGTCTATTCCGGCGAAAACGAGGAGGTCGAAAAACAGGATCAAAAGGGCCATGGCCGAATATATGCCGAGCGCTTGACGCGCGGGGTATTTGTCGCTGATCTTCGATATAAGAACAAAAAAGCCTGCCGTTATCGTATAGCATTCTACAGCAAAGGGCGGAAATCCAAGGAACCCGAGCAAAGGCATTTCAAAAACCTTCAGAAACCCGAGATGCGGTACAGTGTATATCCATTTCGCCCCCGCCCGGCAGTTCCATAGCTCCCACAAAAAACCGCAGATACCCCCGGCCATAAGCAGCAGATAAAACTTTCGCAGCGACCCCTTTTGCCATTCCCGCAGAAGGGAAGGAACGCCGGCCCTGTGATTGACCGGTTCCAGGAGGACTATGAAAGCGACCCAGACAAGGGGGAAAAAGTACTCCGGCCAAACGAGCGGCAGAACCATATCGGGGCCGGCCAGAAAGTGAGCCATTTTGATCGGTGAAAAAGGGACCCGGTCTGTCCGGTCCAAAAGGGTGCCACCAGTTCTTCTTCGTAGTTTTTTCTTGCCCTCTTCGCGCAAGCGAAATTCTTTTACTTGATGGGTTTTACTTCCTTTTATTCGTTGCTCAGCGGAAATAGCCCCGTTTCGCTTTTCGCTCGGCCATGATCTGTCCTTCATTATGATTCTCCTGCACGGCTATTTATGGTTTCTTGAGGAGAGAAACCATGAGGAAGCTCCGATGTGCTCATTGCGGAGGCCGCTTCGCCCCCGATCCACGCGTTAAGAACCAACGCTACTGCGGAAAGATCGAGTGCCAACGTGCAAGAAAGAGTTTATGGCAGCGGCAAAAACTTGCGAAGGACCCTGACTATCAGGCCAATAAGCTGGATTGCCAGAAAGCCTGGCGGAGTCGAAATCCATCTTATTGGAAAAACTGGAGAGCGCGCCATCCGAAGTATGTGGAACGAAACCGCATGCTCCAGAAATCCCGCAGAATCCGACACAGAAGTGAAGTTGCAAAGATGGACGCGTTAAGGCCACTTTCTGCAATAAAAACCGGAAGTTACTATCTGGTTCCCGAACGCAGTCAACTGCTTGCAAAGATGGACGCGTCAGCGCAAAAAGTTCGTTTGATATTAATGACATAAGCAGATGTTCATCGAGTTGCAAAGGAGGACTCGATGGACTTTTTAGGGCCTCACCTTCTAATGTGCGGACGGGAGGTGAATCTCATGATCGAGAAAAGGATTTTATGCCATGAGCGCGTTCGCAAGATTGCCGGCAGCTTTGCCTTTATCGAGCATCGCTTCCTGCGGGATGGCTTTCTTGTAACCCTGGGCCATCATGAGCTGCTCCTATATGTCTTTCTTGTGCTGGCAGCCGATAGACATGGGGTTTCTTTCTACAGCTATGACAGGATTTGCTCTCTTCTTGGGTTGAGCGTGGAAGAATACATCGAGGCAAGAAACCAGCTCATAGATAAGGACCTGATCGCCTTCGACGGCACTCTTTTCCAGGTTCTCTCCCTTCCGGAAAAACCACCGTCCAACAAAAAAGCTCTTCTCAAAACCAGCGGTGACATGGAAAGAAGTGATCCCGCCACCGTCCACTGCATACTGGCTAAAGCCTTTGGAGAACGACCATGATGGATCAGCGTCTGATTTTTGAAATTTACCGACTCAAAGACTTCGGCTTCACTATAAGAGGAATTGCCAGGAGCCTCAAGATAGGTCGGAAAACTGTAGCCAAGTATCTCGGCAACCCAAATCCCGGAAAGCCTAAAGTAAAGAAACCGAGCAAGCTGGATTCCTTCAAAGATGAGATTGCAAGGATGCTCGCTATGGATCCCAAAGTAAGTGGTGAGGTGATTCGCCAGCGCCTTATTCTTCTCGGGTTTGGCGGTGGTAAGACTATCGTAAATGATTACCTGCAAACCGTGCGGGGCCAGCACAAGGAAAAACGTCCCTTCATTCGTTTTGAGTCACCCCCCGGTGTCCAACTGCAAATTGATTGGGGCCACTTCGGCTCCCTAGCCTATGGCGATACCAAACGCAAACTATCCTGCATGGCTGTCATCGAGTGTTACAGCCGCCTTCTTTATCTGGAGTTTACCCATTCCCAGAGACAGGAAACCCTGCATCGCTGTCTCCTCAATGCTTTCAGCTTCTTTCATGGTACAGGCCGAGAACTGGTTCACGACAATATGCTCACGGCGGTAATCGAGCGCGATGGCCCTCTTATCCGATACAACGAAGCCTTCCTGACCTTTTTGCGACACTTCCACATCGCTCCCCTGGCTTGTAATCCGGGACAGCCACACGAGAAGGGAAAAATCGCAAAGGGAGCCATTCACTACATTCGTAACGGCTTTTGGCCGCTCAGAACGTTCAAGGATCTGAACGATGTCCAGACTCAGGCAGAACACTGGAGGGACACGGTAGCCAACGTGAGGGTTCATCGCACAACCGGCGAACGTCCCATTGACCGCTTTAAACCCGAGCACTTAAGACCCTTGCCCGAGTTCCTGCCGGACTGTCGTGACACAGCCGATGCGAGGGTATACCCGGACTTCTGTACTCACTTTGACGGCAACACTTACACCGTTCCACCCTGGCTGATTGGAAAACATGTCATGGTCAAGGCGGACTCAAAAACCGTGTGCGTCTACTTCAAAGAAAAACTCATTGTCACTCACCAACGATCCTGGGAAAGACGTAAGCGAATCGAGCTGCCGGAGCACCATGAGGCTGCCCGGAAGCACCGCTACAAGCACTGGGTATCCGAGGATGTTGCCACTCTCATAAGTCTGGGTGAGGAGGCGAAGACCTATGTGGAGCGCCTTGCCACAACGCACCAACCCATAAAGAAGAGTGTTAAAAGGCTCCTTGCCCTGAAGGACGAGTATGGCTCCGAGTCACTGCTCCAAGCCATCAGAAAGGCTATCTCCCACAATGCCTATGGAGCTGAGTACATAGAAAATATCCTGTATCAGGACATGACGCCCCAACGTCAACATCCACCAGTCAGACTCAACGAGGAGTCGCTCAACCGTATCCGCCTGCAGGAACCATCCCTTGCCGACTACGATGCCTTCGTGGTTAGAAGGAGAAAACGTCCATGACAGAGATTGATAGCCTAAAGGAAAAACTCATCAGGCTTCACCTGAAAGCCATGGCCCAGCAATTAGACGAGGTTCTGCTGGAGGCACAGCAGAAAAACCAGAGCTTGCTCTCCGCGGTGCAGCGTCTGGTTGACATTGAACTGGAAAGACGTCGGCAAAGTGCCATAAAGCTCAGATGGAATCAGTCAAAACTACCCGACAGAGTCACCATCGATCAGTTCGACTTTGAGCATCATAAATCCAGAAAGGAGCAAAAGAACCGAATACTGAGCCTGCTTGACCTGGAGTTTGTCCGGGAGCGTGCGGACGTCATCCTCATAGGAAATCCCGGAACTGGAAAGACTTTCATTGCAAAATGCATCGCCTCCGCCGCATGCAACGCCAATATGAAAGTGCTCTTCACCAGCGCCATGGACATGATCAATCACCTGATCGCCGCTGAGGCCGACCACTCGCTCTTGAAGAAACTCTACTATTATCAATCACCGACCGTCCTTGTGGTGGACGAGCTTGGGTATCTTTCTCTGGGCCAGCAGGGGTCAAATCTTTTCTTCCAGGTCATCAGCGCAAGGCATCAAAACAGGTCAACAATCCTTACGACCAACTTGCCGTTCGCCGACTGGGGAAAAATCTTTGACTCAACCACTGCGGCCACAGCGATTGCCGACCGCCTCGTTCATCGTTCGGAGGTCCTTATACTGGAGGGTACAAGCTATAGAAGGAAGGAAAAGTAATCCCACG
>PLSV01000408.1 GCA_003165235.1 Syntrophobacteraceae bacterium | reverse complement strand
CACACACACAGTCAACGGGGAAAATGACGCAATCGTTCATCACAGTTGAGAGAGCCTCTCCGGGTCCGATCCCGGCAGTCAAACCGCGAAAGCACTTGATCTGAAGCTTTTTCTATGGGATTTTGGGGTTAGTAGTCGAGGTCTATCGCTTTGGGACTCGACGGGCAAGTTTGAAGAGGAGGTGTGTTAACAGCCGAAATGCGAGAATCCCGCCTCAAGCAATTTATTCAGCGCCTGACTGTGCGGACCCAGTTCTTTCCGTTTGTATGTTTTTACCGAGCACTTTATGCGTTGGCGATTCGCCTGTGCGTCCGGCGTTTGAGGAGGGTCAGCGGCGTTCGCTCAATCTACCTGCGCCGCGGGTTGACAGCAGGTCGGCCGCTCTATGGCCTGAGTGACATTGACCTGCTCGTTGTTATCGACACCGGTCATCACAGCCGTGTTGCAGCGCGTGTTCGATATCAGTATGAACTGCTCCGCCGGTTCGTCCCCATGCTCCCCGCAGGAGAGCTCGAGCTTTACGAACCCCAGCAATTCCGGCTGCTCCATGAATATAGTCCCTTCTATCGCCACCGTTTCGAACAGGGCCGCAGCGAATGGCGGCGGCTGTGGGGGGATAATATTTTCAAGGACTTGCCGCCGGTCCCGGGCGAAGCACGTTTATTGGCCCTACAGGAATTGAGTCCCGCATGGTATTACCTGTCCCAGGACCTTTTGGCTGAAGATGCCCGTCCGGCCTATTTGCGGCGATACGTGGCCTACAAGGCCATCGGCGAAGCCGCCTGCGCCGCGCTGGCGGCACAAGGAGGAAGAGGGGGAATCTCTCGTGAGACGGCGCTCTATCAGGCATCAGAGGAGTATACCGAGGCATCCGGGGCGCTGAAAGAGATTCGAAGCATGCGCAGAGACCTCCTCTCTGCCAAACCGATTCCAGTCGATGCGCTAATGGAGACTTATCTCTTCCTGATCCGCAAGGCCCAGGCAGCGATGCAGAACGGCGCGGAGTCCCGGCGAAAGCTTCGGATACAGCCGTTGTCGCCCAGGGCATTTCACCCGTTCCAGTTCGAGCAAGCCATGGGCGAGATAAAGCATGTCTGCGGCGCCGTGGAGGGCGTGGAGCGAGTGGTATTGATGCCCCGATTGAACTTCGATCCTTTGGCGGAACTGGGTATGGACCTCGGAGAACTTGCCGGGGCAACCGTCGATGCATTGGATCTGGTGTTGATCGGGAGGCGCCTGCCACCGGTGGATAAGCTGCGCATGCTGAATTCGGCGCTCGACCCCTTACGTCCATGGGTGAACGGTTTCTTTTGCGATATGTCGGTGGCGGTTTCTTTGCGGCCGATCCAGGGCTGTACGGTAAGAGTTCCCGACTGGACTCCGGAGTTTTTCGCCTGCCTGTCTTCGGCCAGGGCCATGGACGGAGTCCTGGAGTTAGCGGAGGCCGTTGAGGTCGATCGGCCGTTCACCCAGGTTGATTGTCTCGATCGACGAGCCCGGACGCTACTGGCGTTGTTTCAACAACCCGACGTATTTCGCATTCCGACCCGAAACTTTTTCACTCTGTTCTGGGAACTCGGGCGGGCGGTATGGCTGGCTGCTCAAGCCCGTCAATCGGGCATTATCGAGGTCCCTGTATCGAGCGAGCAGGCAGTCGAGACCATGGCCGGGCTGACGCCGTCTTTGGCGCCCGTTCTCAGGCTGATCTTCAGGGAGTATTGTCTGGAGGCGGGTGGCCGGCCCTCGGAAGCCGTGCGGTATATCAATTGGGCCAGATGGTACGCCTTGAAGCTGGAGGAGATTCTGTTCTCATCAGGAGTTCCCGCATTCGAGCATGCTCCGCCCGTGGAGACAAGACTGACCATTTCTGTGGCTATAGTCACGAGAAACAGAGCCCAACTTCTCGGTATCGCGCTGCAATCCCTGGTCGAGCAGGAGCGCCCCCCTGACGAGGTGGTCGTAGTGGACAATGCTTCCAGTGATGAAACTCCGGCGGTGGTCAACACCTTTGCGACCCGGCTAAACCTGAAGCTGGCGCACGAGGAAAGGATCGGCATCCCATTCGCGCGGAACACGGCCCTGAGCTATTGCACAGGGGATATCGTGGCGGTCATGGACGACGATTGTGCAGCATGGCCGCGATGGCTAAAAGAACTGGAGATACCGTTCTTAAAGGACCCGCACATTGGGGCTGTTGGCGGCAGCGTTGTGCCCCTGGAAGGTCAGCGCGACCTCGTCGCCCGCTTCTACAGCTCCCAGATGCACCGTGATGCGACCAAGGCAAGGACTGACCGGACATGATTATTCAAATTCTCAGCGAGCTCAAAGAAGAGGGCTATCTGTCCAAGGGGCGCCATCCCACAGTGGCGCCGTTTTTTTCCTGCTCCAATGTGGCTTTTCGCCGCCAGGCGGTCCAAGAGATCGATGGGTTCGATCCAGAATGTATAACCGGTGAGGACTGCGATATATGCGCGAGCCTTTCTGCGGGCGACTGGGAACTGTATACACGGCGCGAGGCCATCGTATCTCACAAAAACCCATCTAATTTCAGACACTTGTTTCAAAAGTGGTACGGATACGGACGATACCATCCCTATGTGTTCGCCAAGCACAACGAGCGCGCCATTGAAATCTACATGCGCCTTTTACGGCCTTTGGACGGTGAACGCTACATCTGTTTGTTTTACAAGAGATTCCGAGCGCCGGTTGTGCTCTTCCTCACCAAGTTTCTTATGCTCCATACGGTTCTGCTCGCCACGGGCATCGCCTGGTTGCTGGGACTGACAGGAGCAGGTTCTGCAGGGCTCATTCTGACAGCTATTCTGGCGGTATCGTATGCCTGGCCTGACGTGAAGCAGTCAGGACTGCTTCTCGGCTCTGCTTTTACGGTAATCAGGTATGTGGCGGACATGGCGCTATTTATCGGCGCATTCATTGGAGGGCTGCGCCAGAAGATGTTTTACTTCAGCGCCACAGTCGACTGAGTTTGGGGCGGAGGGGCAAGAGGAGAATTCACTGGATCTTTCCATATTTAATATGACTTCTCTGAAAAAGGTTGCGATATTGTTTCGCGATCACCGCCTCGACCAGATCGGCAACACTCTGCGGTTTGGATACCATGCTTTTCGCAGGTTCCCCAGGGTGCGGTTGCCGTATGACCCGCTATGGCTCATATTACTCGTCACGATACGCTGCAACCTGCGCTGCCGGTTCTGCCAGATCTGGGGGCCGAATACGCGCCGCAAGCGGCCCTCGTTCCAAGATATGAACCCCGATACTTTGCAGCAGATCCTCGACCGGTTCCCCCGGACCATCGCTGTGGATTTCGCAGGCGGCGAACCGTTCGCCAACCCGCACCTTTTCGAGATGGCCCGGCTTGTACAAGAGCGCCGGATCAAGGCTCACGTGGTCACCAATGGAACCCTTCTGCCGGACAAGCTCGACGCCTTGCTCGAAACGCCTTTCGAGTTTGTGAACATCAGCCTTTACGGGCCCGACGCGGAGACCTTCGCCAAGGTCACCGGGAGCAGTACGTCCGTGTTTGACGACATGGTCAAAGCCGTTGCCGAACTGTGCCGCCGGCGCAGGCCGGGTGGCTTCCCTCGGACCATCCGCGCCAGTTTCATCTGCTCAAAAGATAACTTGGAACTTGTGCCTGACCTCATCCGGCTGTGCGAAAAACTCGGTGTTGACCAGGTGAAGCTCAAGAACCTTCACATACGCGACATGCCGGGCCTCGATACCCAGTCCCTGTATGAAGACGATCGGGACGCGCGGGACTTCGTCGCCCGTCTCCAACGCCGGCGGTTTTGTGTTCCGGTCTTTGTTCCGCGGCTTTTCCGACGCGACTACAATCCGCGCCGGTGCCTTATGCCCTTCCGGACGCTGCCCGTCGATGGCGACGGGTCCATAGGCCTGTGTTGCGTTCGTGGAACTGCAAAGCGATGGGGAAACGCGCTCGAAGAGCCCGGCATTTGGAACGGACGCTCTATGGTCGACGCGCGTCATGAACTGCTCGACCCGACCTGTCCCCTGCCGGATGTCTGTCTCGATTGTGAGGAAATGGTGCCCAAACGCCCACAATGCGGCCATTGGCAATAGAGTCACTCGAACTTCAGCGCCTTAGTTGGACCAAGATTCGAACAGGTTAGAAGCTCATGGCGTGGAGAGATGTTTCGGAGAGCGCCTGTCACAAAACGATTTTACAACCCCCGGGCCGGCGCCTCTGGAGTTGTATTTCTCCGCTCCAGGGCAAAAAAACAGTTCCATGGAGGGAAAATGACAGGAAGAAAGCGCACCTTGGCGCCTTCGGCATTTAATCTCAATACTGCCAGGAAAGTGGGCGTCCTGTTTCGTGATCACCATGCAGGGCAGATCATCAATACTCTGCGCTTCGGATATCATGCCATCCGGGGCTTCCCGAGCGCGCGCCTGCCGTACGATCCCAATTGGCTGGTATTTCTAATTACGGCCCGATGCAATCTTCACTGTTTCATGTGTTCTTTTCGAAGTTCCGAAGGCGATCATGGGACGGATCACCTTTTCCCATCATCGTAGCCTGTTGGCCGGGAAGGAGGAGCTTTCAGGACTTTACTCCGGAATCGTTCCGGAAAATCCTGGATACATTTCCCAGGGCCATTGTCGTGGAACTTAGCGGCGGCGAACCCTTCATCAACCCATCGATTTTCGAAATGATCCACTTGGCGCACGAACGGCGCTTGAAAGTTCATATTCCCACCAACGGCGCACTCCTGGCGGGGAAGATCGACGCTTTGCTCAAAGCGCCGGTGGATATTCTCAATGTAAGCTTTTACGGGACAGACGCTGCAAGCTTCTCACAGGTAACCGGCGCCGCCGGGTCGATTTTCGACGCCACAGTCGAGGGGGTCGCTGAACTGGCGCGCCGCCGGCGCCGTGGGGGATATCCGCGCCTGCTCCGAACCAGCTTCGTCTGCAGCAAAGACAACCTGCACCGCGCCATTGACTTCATTCGGTTAAGCGAGAAGCTTGGAGTCGACGAGGCTAAGCTGAGAAACCTCCGCTTCCACGAGACTACCGGCCTCCCGGAGTCTCTATGTCTCAACGCAGAAGACCAGGAGGTGCGGGATTTCCTCACCGGGCTTCATCGGCAACGCTTTAGCATTCCCGTCTTTTTGCCCCGTGTTCCCCGGCATGATGACCGGCGCAAATGCGATCACCCCTTCAAGATCCTAGCTATTGATGGTGATGGTTTCATCGGACCCTGTTGCATCACGGCGGATAAACGCTGCTGGGGGAACCTTTTCGAGCAACCGGACCTCTGGAATGGGCCTGCGATGATACGGGCTCGCCGCGACCAGATGGATCCAACCTCCCCAGCGCCCTCAATTTGCCGGTATTGTGAGGAAAGAATACCGGAGCGGCTGAAGGCGGGAGGGTGAAGAGGCCTTTCAACGGGCTATGTATTCGGGGCCGCCCGGAATTTCCGTAACGGGCACGGGTTTCTTTTCGGCCCTTTTGTACCAGGCGCCGACATCTTTGACCGTAGCACGCCAAACCTTTTTCGTATCGAGGTAGGAGAGGAAATCATCGAGCCATTCATACCTCAAGGCATTCATCCTGATCGCGTGCACAATCATGACCATGACGCCGCCCTCAGCGCTGATCCTATCGAAGTCCTTCCTGGCCGCATCGAGGATCAGGTCATAGTTGGACGCGGCTACATCCCACGTGTAATCTCCTATATAAGGAACCTCGACGAGGTCACAGTAGGCCAGTTCCGCCTGGGCGCCGATAAGATTCGAGGAATACTCGACGCCTATATCTCTGGCTGCTTTGAACGTCACCTCACTGAAGGCGACTTGGGGAGCGCAGAAAGAGAGCGGCTTCACGTTCAGGTTCGCCACGATCTGATCGTAAACGTGCTTAATTCTTTTGAACTGGTCCGCATAGCTGTTTTGCTCAAAATGAGGGCCTTCGAACTCATGCCAGTATGGCGGCGACGCCTGCCCAGTCGCCATGGTTTCGGGAATATGCGCGGATCTGGGTAATGGACACATGTGGTTCAAGCCGTGCACCCCGACTTCATGGCCGCTTGACAAAGCTTTCGCCAGAGCATCTCTGCAATACTCTACACCATTGGAGATAACCATGAATGTTCCTTTGGCATTATGTCTGTTCATGATCTCCGTCAGCTTTTCCACCTCGGCGCTATTCCTGCCAACATCATCGATTCTCATAACAAACGCCGCAGCGCTGCCATCGGGATATGAGGAAAAGGCCTTGACCCCTTCAAGGGCGAAACTGCCTACAGCAAGATCGGACTCGCCGAAAGCCTTTTCATGGTTCATCACCATTCCGTCAAGATATTTGCCTAAGGCTGGATCCCATTCGTATACTTTCGTGGTGTAGTTTTGAATCCTTGTGTATTCCCCAGTGGTTTGATAACTGAGATTGGCGGTTGTAATAGTTCCAGGTTCGATAGGACCTGGTGCAAACTCATTCGGAACCGGATTATAGGAAGGATTGGGATCAGGCATAAAAGCGGTCAAACACTTGTAGTAATTCCATGCTTTAATGTAGATTTGATCTTGATATTTCTTATCGGTGTTTATGATGCTGATCGGCATTTTATCGATCCATACGTCAACCCACATGCCAGGCACGGGTTTATTACCTGAGTTATTGATATTTATCACAAATGTGACCTTATCGTACTTCTGATAGACGCGTTTATCCGTGTGCACCTCGGTTATCTTGAGAGAATTTGCTTTGCCAACCGCCAATTGAGGAGGACATGAGATGGTGGCCAGAACAACGCTCAAGAGCGCCAGAATGATTTTTGGCCTCACCGTCCTCAAGGTCTTTTCCTGATTTTTGGGCCTTTCCAAACTGTTCATAGTGCGCTCAAGACGAGTGTATCGATCCATGCAACAAGTGTTCGCCATTTTCTCCAACGCCTTGCAGGCGACATTGATCAGGAGTCCATGGAAGCCCTGCCGATCTCGACTTCCATTACGACGGCCAGATGATCGGACAACGGCCGATTTATGGTGGTCTTGGAGATTATGCTCCAGCACTCCGGGACCAAAATCCAATCAATGACTGCGCTGGGTTCGAGGGACCAAAAGGTCGAATCTTCCCGGCTTGGCGCCCCAACGGGGCAGGTCTGGTATGCGCCTCCGGCCAGCAACCAAGACACCGCCGTCTGTCCGCCGCTATCGGGTGTTGCATGAGGAAAACCCACGGGGGTGGAATTGAAATCTCCCGCCGCAATGAGAGGAAGAGGAGAGCCCTTGCGCACTTCCTCGATCGTTTTTGCGGCCCGAAGCCGTGTAGATTCCTGCCGATGTTCCAGGTGAACCGCCAGAACTCGAATGCTGCAACTCTCGGAGATCTTAACGGTGCAAAGGAGGCCTTGTTTTCTTCCAACGAAGATGGTCTCCAGGGCGCTATGGCCGGCAAAAGGCAGCCGGCGCGCAGCCAAGATGGGATAACGACTGAGAATGGCGTTGCCGTATCGAATCCTGGTCAGGGGGATAGCCATGTCAATGTTGCGCTGTTCAGCCAAAAAGGAGAGTCCGGCCTTCCGGGCGATGAATTCGGCCTGGTTCAGGCAGCAGCTCCACAATGAATCGAAATCCACTTCATTCAAAACGACGATGTCGAGGCGTTCTTCTCTGAGCAATTGGGCAATCTGCGTCAGTCGGTTGATAACATCCTCTTTGGCAAGCAGTTCCCGGCTGTTTCTATATGGACCAGGACCTCGGCCGTGCGCGATATTGTAGGTTCCGATGCGGAGACATCCCCCGGAGACTGCATGGGGGCTTTCGGAAAGTTCCAAGTTTTTCATGCGGAGGGCCCGCCAGGGACTCAGGGCTCGATTCAAGAGGAACCACCACATGGGGATCGCAGCGAAAAAGAGCAATCCCCAGAGACAATAGCGCAAGGTGCTTTCGAACGAACCTGTCATGCCATGTGCTCTTGCGCCGGGATCATGCTGACTCGTGATCAAAGGACTTGAGGTGAAGGAGGTTATAGACATTGACGTTATACTTGGCCATGCAACAAGCGCGGCACTCACATCCCTCAACAGGTTCACTGCGCAGCGGCAAGCTCCTGCCGTCGCGGCGAAAGGCCCAATAACGGGGGGAAAGCCACATATCCCGGAGTCGCTGCTCGCCAATCCGACCCATGACGATTTTCGAGTTGAGGCAGGGGGTCATGGTCCCTTCGCGGTCAAACTCCGCGTAGATCCAACCGAGGTAGCAGGGAATCTTGCGGTAGAGGGACCAGGTATGCACCAAGCCGGAACGTATATAAAGATTGTTAACCAGGTATTCGTGCAGGTTGGTGCGAATGCCGTAACCGGCAGCAAGTTGCAGGCAGCGTTGGATCTCGACGCGCAACTCCGCTTCTTCCTCCTGGTCAAGGACTACCTGAGCCAGTTCGCCGTCGGCGCGCACCGGCCGAAACAAGACGTCTTTCACCCCGAGTTCCCGAGCATGATCGACCATGGCGGGCACGCTACGGAAGTTGGCCTTATGGATGACGTGCAACATCGATACCCGCGGTCTCCCCGCCGCAGCAAGCGATTTGATCAGTCGCGAGAGGCGTTCGAACTGCCGGGCGGCGCCGGACGGGTGGACGCGCAGCCAGGTGTCGATGTCGCCCGCGTGCACACTAAAGCGAAAATGAGCGGGAGAGGCGGCCCAGAGCCGGGCTCGCTTCTCATCGACGCTAAGTCCATTGGTGAGCACATAAGGCTCCATGTCAAGCCGTCCCAGCAGTTCCAGCATCCTGTCGAATTGAGGATGCAGCGCGGGATCGCCATAGCCGCAGAGGACAACACGAAAGGTTCCCAGTGCGCGGCTCTCTCGAATAATCGTCTCAAAGACAGCCGTATCCATAAAGCGCTGACGGCCGGAGCTCGGCCCCGCCTTCGGCGCATTTGGCAAGTCCGACTCCCGATGCAGCAGCGGCGAATGGCACCAGCACATTACGCAGTTCGTATCGCAAACATCGGAAATGGCGAGCGCCACAGAACGGGGCCCGGTCAACGCCCACTTCCTGGTGACAATACCCAGTATGGCCCGAGCGCCGCTTGTCATATCTCTGAGTCTTGGAATCATTATTCTTTCAGTTTCGCATGCCCGGGAATTCATCGAGGAAGGCCGCCAGAACCTCCGCACTCTCTTCCGCGTCCGGTCCCATCCTGAAACGAAAAATCTGCGACCGCCGAATCGCGCTCAGACTAGTTTTCAGCCTAGAGAACGCCACTCCCGCTTTGGCCAAAACTTCCCAACCACTTCTCTCCAGCACGAACTCAATTCCCTGGTAAAGACCCAGTCCCACTACGGCGTTCTTAATAAACGCGTTAATCGCCGGCTGACGCCGCTCCGGCAGAATTGACGATTTGCCGGCCAGCCATCTTTCGCCCAGGAGGATGGCCCCGATCTGACACGGGGCGGCGATCTTGTCCCTGAAGTATTCGATATCAATGAGCGTCTTGGGGCCGAACTCCATCCGTTTTACGGTTCTCAAATACTTCATGGGAATCCCCGAAGGCTCGGAGCCCACACGGACGCCTATACGCAACGGAAAAGGCAAGACCAACCCGTTTGCGGAAAGCACGGGTGAATCCTCCGAGAGGAGTTTAACGCCTTCTAAACCCAGCAGCTTCAGTGCAAGGGTGGTTTTGCCTCCGGCCATGGGCAACAGGATCAGAACGGCCCGCCCACCTGCTTCAACCCCCAAGGCGTGCACCCGGAGCAGATCCATGGCGTCAAGGCTCTCCCCCACCTGAGACAGGATAGTGAGGAAAGCGATCTCGTGAGCCAGGTCCCGGTCGAGGCAGAAAATCCGGCACCGCCCTTCCTTAACCCAACAAACCGTCAAAGCACGACCAAAGTAATCGATGTATGTCAGATCGCCGTCCCGGTAGACGATGTTCCTGGGAGTATGGAGAGTCGCTTTGACCTGCGGAAGAAGATCGCGCGGGCCATGGTCGCCGACCAACTCCAATTGCGCGTCCGCCTTCGCCATGCCCGTGCTGAAATATGAAAAGTCACGATCCACATCTTCAAGGATCTCGGCATTGCTGCCTTTAACGGCCACTCGGAAGCCAAAAAAATCGAAGAAAATCTCTCTATTCATTTAACTCCCATGTGAAGCCTATTCGTGGAATTGCATGAAAAGCCGCGAAAGGGAAGGTTCTCTAGCCTACATTGCCTGTCAGCCTGGTGTCAATAGAAACCCAAATTGCGACCCGGAACACAGGCATCGTTGCAGGATTAAGCCCCGGTCGGTTTCTCGCATTCTCGAGGCAATGCTGATCGCGCTGCCTCGTTGAAGATTATGCTCACCAAAAATAACAATTATTCCGAATTGCAACTAGTATTGCGAATCCTATGGAAAAGGAGCGCCAATGAAGGTTTTAAGAAGAGACTTCCTGAAGTGCTGCGCTGGTTCCCCGGCGGCCCTCGGGCTGGAGCTTTCGCCTCTCGGACCTCCGGAGAAGGCGCCTGCCGCCGAAGGAAACTCTCCCATAATCGCGCCGTCGCACCCGATTGCTTCCGATGTCTTTACGACGCTCCAGAAGACGGTCGCGCCCGATTCACCTTCGGGTCCCGGGAAGATCCGTCCTAATGAGGTTTCAAAATACAAGCAAAACGGCTATGGCATATGGCATTATGGACCGGGCATCGACCCCGTAAAGCGGCTCGACCTGATGGCCGCTGATCATAGCAGCGCATCTGCCGTTAAGACTGTAAGATTTCTGAATTTCTTCACCATTACCGACATCCATATCACGGACAAGGAATCTCCGGCCCAAGCGATCTATCTTGGCCTCAAAGACGGCATCGCTTCGGCATATTCTGCGGTTATGCTGTATACAACTCATGTTCTCGACGCAGCCGTCCAAACAATAAACGCCATTCACAAACAAAATCCGATTGATTTCGGCATCTCTCTGGGCGACACCTGCAACAACACTCAATACAACGAACTAAGGTGGTATATCGATGTTCTCGACGGCAAGCTTATCACCCCAAGCTCCGGCGCTCATGCCGGCGCCCGCGCCATCGATTATCAGAAACCTTTCAAGGCGGCAGGGCTTGATAAGACGATCCCCTGGCATCAGACTCTGGGCAACCACGATCATTTCTGGATGGGTACAAACCCTGTGAGCGATTACCTCCGAGAGGCGCATGTCGGCGAGGATATCCTCAAAATGGGGGACATACTCACCGACCCTGAGGGCATAGATAAAAGGGATTTCTATATGGGTGTACTCGACTGCCGGACGCCTTACGGCGAGATTATAGGCGCAGGACCCGTCAGCAGCACGAATGCTCCGAAGATTGCAGCCGATCCTGGCCGCCGTTCGCTTTCGAAAAAAGAGTGGATGAGGGAATTTTTTACGACATCTTCAAATCCGGTAGGCCACGGTTTCACCTTGGCCAACATCGACAATGACTTTGCCTCCTACAGCTTCGAGCCGAAGTCGAATATACCGGTCAAAGTCATCGTGCTCGACGATACTCAAAGGGAAGACGATATCGATTTTCACGGCTATGGGCATGGCTCTCTTGATAATGCGCGTTATGACTGGCTTGTAGGAGAACTTGATAAGGGGCAGGCTGAAGGCAAGCTAATGATCATCGCTGCGCATGCGCCAATAGGCGTCGAAAAGCCTGAATCTTTTATCGGTTGGTGGTCCAGATCACCTGTACCCGAAAAGATGCTGGTTGACAAACTCCATACGTATCCGAATCTCATTCTGTGGATTGCAGGGCATCGTCATGTAAATGCCGTAACTGCATTTAAGTCACCTGATGACGCCCGTCCTGAACTCGGCTTCTGGCAGGTTGAAACCTCGTCATTGAGGGACTTCCCTCAGCAGTTCCGCACTTTCGAGATTGTCCGCAACAGCGACAATACAATTTCAATCTTTACTACCGATGTTGATCCGGCGGTCAAAGACGGGTCGCTTGCTGCGATATCGCGTTCTTATGGCATCGCGGCGCAGCAGCTATACTCGAAGACGCTGTCCTCGAGCCCGTCGCCGCCCGGACTGTGCACCGGTTCCTACAATGCAGAGCTTGTCATTCAATTGAGCCCTGAAATGCAGGCGAAGATCCAGAATTATGGAACTCCGATACGCACGTAAACGCAGCATATCCTGGGGGGTGCAGGGGAACGGGTTCTCCCGCACTTTTGCAAACAAGCCGGACAGTTCGGTGGGCGCAGCCTTTTGAAATGAATTGAATGCCTGTCAAAAATGCATCGCATGGCCTAAGAAAACGAAAAATATCAAGGCAAGAATGTGCAAAATCCACCAGTTCAAAGAGAACATCTTGAATTTGTTCATGATTACCTCCAAAGCCAGCCGCTGAGAGCGTACACGATGCTTATGCCTGTAACATGAACGAGCCACCATCCTGTATTTGGATAGCGATAAGTTACCCCCACTTTATTTCTGCCTGAGTCGTATCCGAAGAGTTCGAGATCAAAAATGGCCTTTCCAATGAAAAATTTGGTCCACAGAACCACTATGTCAGGCAACGTTGTCTTGAGCACAATGGATTCGAGTGAGGATGGCTGAGGCCAATTCATAACCCCGAAGTGCGCCATCGCGATAGTGCCGACAATCACCAGAAAGCCGTTCAGTGTATATCCGTAGCTGATAGTTTTCTTGCTGGAGAAGAGCAGAGGCACAATTATGACGCTAAGAATGCCGGAAAAGAGCGGGAGAAAATTGGATGTGTTCTTGACCACAGGGTGTATCCGCAGGTGCAGCATCAGCCCGCCGAGGGAAATAGCGATCAGTGCGAGAAGCAAAGTTGATTTTACATAGGTCCTGATGGTCATCTTCTCATGCCTCCTCTCATTTCATCCAGCATCACCACGGCCCATCATTTCCTGAAGAACCGCAGATCTCTCCCGGGCTTCCGCGGCTATGCCACTATTCAGTTTATTCAAGACGTCCCCTGTCCTGCAAAGGATTCAATTTTCCGGATTGCCGATCGTATCCGGTCTCCCTCAGCCTCCGAGAAAAGCGGCCCGGCAAAATATACTATTCACCTTTTCTTCCTTGACGCCTTCTCCGAGTTACTCCTTCTCTTCGCCTCCTGCCTCCGTTCACGCTCAATCTGCTGCCAGGCCTTCCACGCCGGGCACCATTTTCCGTGCCAGGCCATAATCTTACCGATCATCGTTGCGGGATTATCTCTTGAGTATCGGCATAAGCGGCATCCATCACACGCCTCACCCAAGAATCGTTCGATCCGGGTCATCATTTTCTCCACAATAGACAGAAGTCCGTGAAACGATTGAGGCCAATTAAATGGTATCTCAGCCGATCCGGATGGTGAGCATAGATACTGACCCTCCATCGATTCCTTCTACTGGAAAACTCAAATGTTCGCCCTCTCTGCGGAGAGCGATCACGTAAAGTAGAGGCAGATAATGGTCGGGTGTGGGAACCGAAAGCTCGGCCTCAGGTCCCAACGTTTCGTAGTTTACGAGCGGACCGTCGTCAGCAGAGAGCAACAGGTTACGCACCTGCTTTTCAAATCGCATGGCCCAGTCAAAAGGTTCAACAGCGTGGCGGCCCCATGCATAGGTATGCAGATTATGCACAAGGTTGCCGCTTCCGATTATGAGGACCTGCTCATCCCGGAGAGGCGCCAGCCGTTTTCCGACCTCGTAGTGGAAAGCCGGCGGTTTCATTTTGTCGATACTAATCTGGACAATGGGCACATCGGCTTGCGGGAAGGCATGGGTCAGCACGGACCATGCGCCGTGATCCAGACCCCAGTTATGGTCAAGTTTGACGTCGATGGGTTTGAGAAGCTCGCGGATTTGAATTGCAAGCTCGGGATCTCCCGGCGCTGGGTACTCAACCTCGAAGAGTTCTCTCGGAAACCCGCCGAAGTCGTGGATGGTGCGAGGTCTTTCCATTGCGGTTACGGCCGTTCCCTGTATATACCAATGGGCGGAGATGGCGACGACAGCCTTGGGCCTTGGAATAGTCTTTCCAATCTGCCGCCACCCCTCCGAATAGGCATTTCGTGACAGAGCGTTCATGGGATTGCCGTGGCCGAAAAATATCACCGGCATCTTCGACATGCTGTGCGGCATTTCTGTCCACCTGTCAATGGCTCACTGAAATAGCTGATGTTGTTCCATAGATTGCTCAGCCAAATAGCCTGTTAAGGAGCTTTCCTCCTTCTGACGGACACTGTTTCTCCACCAATACCCCAGTTGTCGGTTTCAACTTCATCGATCACGACAACGATTGTCTGTGGGTTTTTCCCAAGCACATCGACTAAAAGCTGTGTCACCCCTTTGATAAGCTGCGATTTCTGGTAAGGAGTGGCACCCTCTTTGGTGATCTTGAAGTTCACATAGGGCATGGCAATTGCTCCATAGCCAAGGGTCAATAACTCTACAACCAGCATCGGGCAGTTTTACCTGCCTTTGCTTCATTGTAATATCCGGCCGGAATTATAACTTCTTCTTCCGGGTTCCGGTTCGTTTCGGCTTGCCGGCTGTCTCAGTCGTTGTAGTTCCCTGGTTGGGCGCCGCCGCTTTGTTTTGCCTTCTCGCTTCTATATATTTCTGCAGCTTCTCAGGCAATCCTCGCTTTTTAGCCGCTTTGCTTCTCGCTTTGGTCAATGACTTTGCAGCCAATGGCGTTCTCATCGAAAATCCGTATTTCTTTCTGTACTCTTTCTGGTTCATCCCATGGGAAACCAGATGCTTCGACGTGAGCTGCCTCATCTCAGCGCCACATTCGAGACAGATTACTTTGTCGTTTTCGATAGAATTTGCCGGGCTAAGCACGGGTTTGTCTTCTCTTGGCGCTTCTCCAGTTGCATCGGCGGCCGGAACCAACTCAATTCCTCCCGCCTCGGCTTTTTGCATTTCCTGGAGAGTGCTGAAAACCTGCCGAAGAGAGGACGCGATGTCGGTTCCCGTCATTGATGTTAAGGATACCTGTGTCTGGACAATTTCTGCTGCGAGTTCGATGAGTTTTTTTGGCATTGATAATCCTTTTGCATAAAGTTAAACGGAAAACTTCCAGATTCAGAGCACCGTGATTTTAGTAGGTTAGTGCGCGAATGCAATGACTTTCTAATACTTATCTTTTTCAGGGCAAGAAGTGCTTACACAGGGACAGAATAATTTTAGAGAAACTGCTGCCTGCAATCTCTCGTTAGGTGGGACGGCTGCAGGCTTTGAAAGGTAATTTCGCTGTGCACTAAGTGAAGTTTCTGGAAATAGCAGGGTTCGATCCAAAACTCCGTTTTGGTGAGGACCGCGACTTTTGCTTTCGTTGGGCCTCATGGGGATATGGGTTTTGCCTTGTCCCTGAAGCAGTGGTATACCATTCACACACCTGCTCCTCTCCGGCATAAAGAAAAGGAGAGGAATATGTATGATTCTCTGTTGAGCTTTTTACTGCCGGCTTCTCACGGGGCCTATTCCGCCGGTTTTTTTGAGCGGAAGGGACCGGGGGAGCAGTTTCCGGCGACCGCCCAATGAGAGGGACCCCATGGCTACACTCATACAGAAACTGCGTTTGTTGCAGGGACTCCTGGCGGGAAAGGCTGCCTTTACGGGTCCATTTCATGTAGGGGTGGATGTAACACGCAGATGCAACCTGCGCTGTTTAGGGTGCCGGCACCATTCCCCGGTTGCCCACAGGCCGTCGCCGGGGAATCACAACATCGCCGATATGTCCTGGGAGATGTTTTCAGAGCTGTGCGAGGAACTGCGCGCCTGGAACACCAGGACCCTTTTCCTGCTGGGCGAGGGAGAACCCTTGCTCCACAACTTGATTTCTGACTTCATTGCCCTGGCTAAAGAAAAAGGCATGCATGTCCTTCTCATAACTAATGGGACCTTGCTCGATGAACGCCGGATAGAATCCTTTTTTGATGCAGGGCTGGATATCTTGCAGGTGAGTCTTTGGGCGTGTTCCCCGGAGGATTACGAGCGGCAGTATCCCGGAAGCGATTCGACTAATATTCAAAAGGTGATCGGCTCAATTATGACCCTGTGCCGTCTCAGGAAAGAGAAAGCGAAGACACGGCCCCTGGTCAGGCTCCACCACCCCATAAACCGGTTGAACTTTCGAAACATTTCGAAGATTGCGGATCTCGCCCTATCGACGGGCTGTGATGAGATTTCCTTCTCCCCACTTTTGTCCACGCAGGGACAACTACAGGAATATGTTCTCTCTTCCTGCGAAAAGGAGGAATTGCTGTGCTCGCTGAAGATCCTGGCCGAGCGCCTCAGGCCGCTTCCTATCGAGCACAACATTG
>PLSV01000217.1 GCA_003165235.1 Syntrophobacteraceae bacterium | reverse complement strand
CTGGCCGATACAGCTTTTGGCAAGACACCTTGACACCTATAGATCAAGACTCTAAGGTTGGTTGCCTGATCGCTCCACGTTCTCCGATCCTAATTGGGGATGCGGGTGGGCAACAGCCCCTAAAGCCGTGCCCACCCCAGGCTGAGGTTGGTGTCCCCCGCAGCCTTCTCAGTGGAAATATGGGCCAAAGAAAGAAGGCATGATCTTATAACTTTCACTGGAGCCGCCGCCCAAAAAGCCGGGCGCGGCTCAGTTGGTAGTTAGATCGAACAAGCGAGTCTGAAATATGGACGAAATCAAGATTCGGAAAGGGTTCTTCAGGCCAGTATGTAATGAGAGTGAGATAGAGCGTATTTTTAGCGTCAGCAACGCTTCTGACTACCTGCTGAAGATACGAGCTGAAACAATTGTTGATCACATGCGGCTCTTCAGGGTCTACCGAAACAAGGCCATCAGGAATGAAGGCAAATGGTCATTAGAGAATTCTTTCGATCCATCTCACTTTAGAGAATTCATTCGCTACCTTGACCCGGGACTCAAGGCTGTTTGTACAAACGTCTGCTACGGCAACATGTTCTCGAATGATCCAAATGGATCTGTATTCAAAACCGACTATGGTCCTATTATCACAATAAGTGACTCATTGAAGTTCTTCTTTAAATTTATGCACTTGACCCTATTGAACTTTGAGGACGAGGTTCCAGAGAACATCCGATGGAATTCACTTAGAATAGCCATTAGGGTAATGCTTAAAACTGAAGCCCTAGATTTCTTCATGGACCCACGTGGCATTCTGCCGGAAAGCATTGCGAAAGCAATTCACGCACCCATTCCCAATCAGATGCTCTTCATAGCCGGACACGAATTCGCCCATTATGTCCTCGGCCATCTTTCAGAGTCCGATACTGTGGCCAAGCCCATCTTTTTTGCCATTTCTTCTGATGAAGATGACTACAAGCCAATGAAGGCCTACAACAGTTCACAGAAACAGGAGCTGGAGGCTGATGTTCAGTCTCTTCTGCTCCCAAAATTTGGTGCAAAGGAACTAAAAGGTCTTTTTGAAGCAGCATTGCTTTGGTTCGGGTGTCTGGAGTTATACGAGGCAGTCTGCAACGCCATGTGGCCAAGATCCCCGTGGGCTTACCGTACGCATCCTACAGCAAGAGAAAGGTACGAGAATTTGCTTATGAGCGTTCCTAGCCCTCCGGACTTCAGTCTTGAGGCTTGGAAGAATTTTCCACGCCAAATAGATCATATCAAATCTCTCCTTCTTGAGGATGTTTCGGTAAATATCGATGCTTATGAAACGTACGGCTCTGCATACCTGGATGAGCCAAATACAGAATGGAGAGGACCAGAGCTCATCGATCGTGTAGATTATTACTGATCTAATATCGCAATGAACCGGACAAGCAACCACGCGGCAAGTTCATTGGCACCTTGAAAGTTGGTTCAGTGTGGTTGCTCGCCGGTTATCGGGGGCATTCGGGCCAGTGAGCAATCCCGGAAAAGTTCAAACAGCTCTCCTGGACATTGACTTCACAAGGGCACCAATCAATCTTTCTATGTCCCTGACATTTATGAACCTTTATAGCATATTCGATCTGGATCGCACGCCGGCCCATAATCCGGGCCTGCATCTGATCGGCTGCAGCATGCGGCTTCCGGCGGCCCGCTGAGGGCCAACGTTCGGCCATTGGAGGCAGTTATGCAGCGATTGTAAATCGACTTTGACGCTCTTGAGTGGCAATCGCCCCTTCCATGAGCGCGCTTCAAGGCATATCGCTCCGGCGGAAAGCAGATCCGCCTCGTGGAATTCACTTCTGATTTCATCGAACCTCATTGGTGCGAGAAAGGCCATATCGGGCGCACAGAGCAGACGGAAGCAAGCTTCTGAGCGAGTAAGATTTGGATTGTCTGTGAGTACCACATATAATACAGGTTTCTGTACTCTCATTGAGCAAAGAATCGTCATGCTCCACACTTTTATCAAGAAGACTCAGAAGATGCCGGCCAATGAACTGGCTGTTGCCAGGAGAAGGATGAAGGAGGTAAGAGCCGATGCTCACCCATGAAGAAATGGTATGCAAAATGCTGGAAGACCCTGAAGTTAAGGCCGAGTACGACGCCCTTGAGCCTGAGTTTGAACTTCTTGATGAGTTATTGAAGGCGAGGGATGAAGCAGGGCTTACCCAGGAGGATGTCGCAAAACGCATGGGCGCGTCCAGACCTGCGGTAGCTCGTATAGAGGCGGGAGGAGGCAGCAAGCGGCACTCACCATCCATAACCACACTGCGCAAATACGCAGCGGCAGTTGGATGCAAGCTACAGATTAAGCTTGTTCGTAAATAGCGCAGAGTGAATGGGCGCCCCCCATACAGACAAGCCGCCCAGCTCGCCATTGCGCTGTATGAGTTTAGCCCCATTGCGGAGTGTGGAGTTATAACCCATGGCCATGAAAAAACTTCCACCCCACTTTATATCCCTCGGAAAAAGGCTCAGGAAAAGCTCGATTCGGTGCGTCGGCGTCAAACCCAACTGGAGCGACTATCCGGAAGAGTTGCAAAGAGAAATCCTTCTTGCCGAAAAGATATGCTACCCCGGTCCGGTTTACTGCGAAATTTTTCAGGCAGCGGGACTCGATGTATTCCCGCGCAACTATTACCATTTTCTAGGCGACAAGATTGCGCAGACAGACCTTTTCAATCTGCTCGGGATACCCCATCCGAGGACTCGAATCTATTACGGAGGTGAGCGCTCCGGAAGAATAGAAAGCGATTTCAGCTATCCCTTTGTTGCAAAAACCCCCATCGGGTCATCTCAGGGCGAGGGCGTCTTCCTGATCGACTGCCGGGAAGAACTTTCGCAGTATCTGAGGACCCACAATCCTGCATACATTCAGGAGCGCCTTCCGATAGAGCGCGATTTACGGGTGGTGGCGATAGGCGGCGCCCTGGTTCACGCTTATTGGCGCATCCACGCAGAGGGCGACTTTAGAAATAATGTCTCTCAGGGAGGGACGGTCTCGTTTGAAGACATTCCGGCTGAGGCGCTCGATTTTGGCATGGAGGTCGCCCGCAGGTGCGGCTTTGATGAAGTCGGTCTCGATATCTGCGAGCACGCCGGAAAGTATTGCGTCCTGGAAGCGAACATGGTCTTCGGCCAGGAAGGGTTCAGGAAAAAAGGGCTGGATATCCACCAGATGATCGCAGATTTATTCGATTCAGGGGAGTGAACGTAAACCCGTTCACCGCTTGTGCGGCACTGTAATTCCCCACATCTTGCGGAGCCTGGAAATTTTTTCACGCGAAGCCGCGAAGCCGCGAAGAAAGAAAAAGTGGACGGAGGTCAGGAAATTCGCCTGCCGAGCCTGCCCCGGACTCGATCCGAGGTTGCGGATTCCGGATACAAGCGCCGGCCTGTCAAGAATCATTGAGGCTTCGCGCCTTCGCGGCTTCGCGTGAACAAGGCTTCTGATTTATGAGGCCCACATTTTCAGGTGAACCATTAACCGGAAAGTATTGCCTCCTGGATATCCACCAAATGATCGCGGATTTATTCGATTCAGGGGAGTGAACGTAAACCCGTTCGCCGCTTGTGCAGTACTGTAATTCCACACATCTTGCGGGGCCTGGAAATTTTTTCACGCGAAGACGCGAAGCCGCGAAGAAAGAAAAAGTGGACGGAGGTCAGGAAATTCGCCTGCCGAGCCTGCCCCGGACTCGATCCGAGGTTGCGGATTCCGGATACAAGCGCCGGCCTGTCAAGAATCATTGAGGCTTCGCGCCTTCGCGGCTTCGCGTGAACAAGGCTCCTGATTTATGAGGCCCAGGTTTTCAGGTGAACCATTACCAGTGAACAAAGGTTTTTATCCAGCGGAAGTCCCCCGTGTCTGCTTTCAACCGGCCGGCCGCTATCCCTGCGCGTTTTGCAGCGCTTCATCCAGATGGGCTTTGGCCGAAATCATTTCATCCTCGATCCTCTGAAGCACATGTGGCGGGAGGTCAAAGCCGGGGTCTGCCAGAATGCCCCTGAGCGCGTCGATTTTTTGGGCAAGCTCGGAAATATGCCCGCCCCACCCCGGTCCTTCTGTTTCCACCGCAGCGAATGTTTCGGCTCGCTGCATCGCCACATAATCCGTTATCCGGTCTCCGATCGAGGGCACTTGGACATCGAACCCGAATTTGTGTCTCACGATGTTTGCAAATTCGATGCTTACACTCTGTTCGCCGTGTATGACATAGACTCTCATCTTCGGATTTTTGAAATGGCCGATCCACTCGAGCAGCCCATCCTGGTCCGCGTGCGCCGACAAGCCGCCAATGGTGAAGACTTTTGCGCGGACGATCACTCTTTCGCCCAGTATCCTCACCATGCGCGCGCCTTCGATGATGCTTCTGCCCAGGCTGCCTGCCGCCTGAAAGCCTGCTATCACCAGAGAACATCCCGGCCGCCAGAGGTTGTGCTTCAGATGGTGCCTGATTCTGCCGGCCGTGCACATCCCGTTTCCCGCAATGACGATGGCCGGGCCGGGACGCCTGTTTATTTCCATTGACTCCAGGGTCGAGGGAGTGGGCACGAGTTGATCGAAATCGAAGGGATCTATTCCTGAGTCCTGCGCAGCCCTGGTCTCAGCCCCGTAATACTGCTTCATGTTGCGAAATATGGTTGTGGCGGCTATCGCAAGGGGGCTGTCCAGATAGACCGGCATCGGCGGTATGAGCTTTTGCCGGAAAAATCCGCCAAGGATAGAAAGCAACTCCTGTGTGCGCTCCACGGCAAAAGCCGGAATAAGGACTTTCTCGCCGTGTCCGCTGCTGTACTGGATTGCCTTTAGCAGTTCACGTTCGCTTTCTTCGAGCGATTTGTGGTTGCGGTTTCCGTAAGTGGACTCGATAAAAAGGATGTCCGCCTCCGTTAGGATTTCGGGGCCTTCCACAATCATATGCCCCTTGTACCCCAGATCGCCGGTAAACACGGTCTTTGGGGCGCTCTGCGAAGGCCCATCCCAGATTTCCAGAAGCGAGGAGCCGAGAATATGTCCCGAGTTGCGGAACCGGATGCTCAAGTCCGCATCGGGGTGAAGAATTTCGTCCTGCTTAACCGGCTCGAAAAGAGCAAAACAGGCCTCGGCGTCCGCTAGCCGATAGAGCGGCTCTGTAACTGGTTCTCCCCGTCGCTTATTCTTTCTCGTCTGCCACTCGGCTTCCATTTCCTGGATGTGAGCCGAATCCAGGAGCAAAATCTTGGAGAGTTCGACTGTGGGCGCGCTGGCGTAGATTCTGCCTCGAAAACCGTCTCTTACCAGTCTGGGTATCCGACCGGAATGGTCAATATGGGCGTGAGTCAGAAAGAGCGCTTCGATATCGGCGGGGTTGAAGCCCCAGGGGCGGTGGTTTAACGCTTCCATTTGGCGGCCGCCCTGAAAGAGGCCGCAGTCAACCAGGTAGTTTCGGCTGCTTTGGATGAGAAAACTGGAGCCGGTCACACAACGCGCGGCGCCAAGACAGGTGATCTGCATTCAGGGCCTTCCTTTCAATATACCGGATTACCGGTCCGAGGTTTGTGTTTTGTCAAGCGAATGAAATAGCCATGGACGCTGGACCCGTGAGACTTGACTCGAAGTCCGGGTCTCTCTATTTTGAACATTTCTTGGTCTCATTGTCTTCTATTCGGCCACAATCGGCAATATATTTAAGAAGTTGAACCATATTCAAATGGATTTGCAGAAGTCGGTTTGTTCTTGACAAATCATGGAAGAGGGGGGAAACAACGATTGCCTGATGACGGATAATGTCTTGCAGAAGCGTTCTATACGCGGCATAAGCGATTCGAAGCTCCGTATAATCGTAACCGGGCTGGTTGGGTTGTATCCGCTGGGCGGGGTCGCCTGGGACTATCTCCAGTATCCGATAGGGCTGCTAAAGCTCGGTCATGAGGTTTATTACCACGAGGACACGTGGAGCTGGCCCTCTCAGCCGATCGAGAAGACATATACTCAAGATCCGAAATACTCGGTCGGATACATCGGGGATTTCGTAGAAAAGTACGCTTCCGGCTTGCGTGAGAGGTGGCATTACCTGCACCTGCACGAGACCAGCTTCGGGATGAGCCGGGAGAAGTTCGACGAAATAGCCGCTTCCGCCGACTTGTTCCTGAATGTAAGCGGCGCATGCATGATTCCTGAAAACCTTTCCGGCGCGTGCGTCAAAGTCTTTCTCGATACCGATCCCGGCTACAACCAGATAATGATGAGCGAGCGGTTTGCCTGGTCGGAAAACGTGGATAGGTGGTGCTCAAGCGTCGATGCCCATGACCGGCATTTGACCTATGCCGAAAACATTCACGGTCCGGACTGCCTGGTTCCCAGGCTCGGCTATGACTGGAAGACTACCCGGGCGCCGATCTGCATCGAACACTGGGATCACCTGGCCGGCCTCAGGCCAAAGGGTCCGTGGACAACGGTCATGACCTGGAGCGCCTTCAAGGGAAAGTTGATTTACAAGGGTGTGGAATACGGGAGCAAAGGGGCCGAATTTGAAAAACTGATGAACCTTCCCGCCATGGCGAATATTCCGATGAAGGTGGCCGTCGGGGGTGTGCGCGCTCCGGCGGAAAGGCTGTCGCAAGCCGGGTGGCAGGTGGCCGACGGTCCGGAAGCGACCAGAACGCCCGCCATGTACCAGGATTTTATCGGGTCCTCGCGCGGTGAAATCTCGGCTGCCAAACAGGTGTATGTTGAAATGCGGACGGGATGGTTCAGTTGCCGCTCTGCCGGTTATCTTGCATCGGGAAGGCCTGTTGTGGTTCAAGATACCGGGTTTACCCCGGTCATTGAGTCGGGGGAAGGCATTATCGCATTCAACACGGCGGAGCAGGCGGCCCTTGGTCTGATGGATGTCGAAAGAGAATACGAGAGGCATGCTACGGCGGCCCTCGAAATGGCGAGGCAGTATTTCGACTCCTCAAAAGTGCTCCGGAAGCTGATAGATGATGTTTATTCGATCTGACAATCATATGAGGAACAGATATGGCAAACGGGAAAAATGGCAAAGGCAAACTCATAGTATTTGGAATCATCTTCTGGTATCCGCTCGCGGGAGTGACCTATCAGTTTCTGCATTACCTGATCGGACTTCGGAGGCTCGGGTGGGACGTTTACTATGTCGAGGACTCCAGCCGGTGGGTCTTTGACGTGAAAGACTTCGAGTTAACGCCTGAGGCGTCTCCGAATATCGAGATGGTGGCCCCCGTGCTGCAAAGATATGGATTTTCCGGAAAATGGGCCTTTCGCGGCGCCTACGAAGGAGGTAAATGCTACGGGATGAGTGAGGATGAGCTGATGCAGCTTTACAGGGAGGCTGACGCCTTTCTTAACGTGACCGCTTCCCAGGAGCTTCGCGAAGAGCATATGTCCATCCCCAGAAGGGTTTACGTAGAGTCGGACCCTTTCCATGTTCAGGTAAAGGTATTGGAAGGGGACGTGAAGACCTTGAATGCCCTTGCAGCACACGACATCCATTTTTCCTTCGGAGAGAACCTTGGGCAGCCCGACTGCGATCTGCCGGTCGATTTAGTATGCTGGCGCCCTACCAGACAGCCGGTGCTTATGGACCTTTGGGATAACCCCTTTCCACTCGCGAAGGATTCGGTGTATACGACTATTACGACCTGGAAAAACAAGGGCAAGGACCTGATCTTCCGCGGCGAGACATACTACTGGACAAAGGACAGGGAGTTTTCAAAGATCATCGATCTGCCAAAGCGAAGACCTGTGGGTTTTGAGCTTGCAACGCAGGTAGACGATCAGACGCGCCGGTATCTTAATGAAAATGGATGGAGAATTACACCTTCCATGTCGATCTCCCAGGATGTCGATAAGTACCGGGAGCATATCCAGAGGTCCAGGGGCGAGTTCACGGTTACAAAGGAGCAGGTCGTGCGTCCAAGGACCGGCTGGTTCAGCGACCGGAGCGCTTCCTTCCTTGCGGCCGGCCGGCCGGTCATAACCCAGGAAACCGGGTTCAGCAAGTTCCTGCCGACCGGGAAAGGGCTTTTCGGATTCTTGACCATGGATGAAATCCTGGCGGCCGTCGACGTTATAGAAAGCGATTACGAGGGAAGCTGCAAGGCGGCGCGCGAAATTGCCCAAGAATACTTTGCGGCGGAGAAGGTGCTTGGCAAATTGATGTCTGAAGCCGGCCTTGGCTGAGTTTTAGTTTTGGGTTTTTAGTTTTGAGTTTCTGGTCTTTGACGGAAAATGCAACTGATTGAGAGAGTGAACCTCCAGACATGTTCGCAACTCAAAGCTCAATACTCCAAACCGGGAACTCTTCGACCGGCCGCTTTCAATGGCTGGACAGCGTCAGGGGAATCGCTGTCATATGGATCGCTCTTTTCCATTGCCTCCTGTCCTATGGCGGCGAAAGCCTCCCATGGCCGATCTGGTTTGATTCATTTTCCGGCTTTGTCCAACAGTGCGCACAGGGCGCCGCCTTTGGGAACTATTCCTGCGCTGTCGAGGGAATCATTGCCGCGATTATCCAGCGAGGGGCGCTGGGAGTCGGCGTTTTTATCCTCTTCAGCGGATTCGGCCTCACCTACTCGCTTGTAAAACGAGGCGGGTTTGAAACTTCCTGGGCGGTCTGGTACAGGAGGCACCTTACGAGGCTTTTCCCGGTCTACTGGCTGGCGCACCTCGTCTTCCTGGTTTCCCCCTTCGCGGTCCTGAACGATCCGATCGATTACCGCTTCCTGTTGAGCCTTTTGGGCGAGAGGGTTTATCCCGTCGATAAGATGTTTTTCTATTTTGTGCCCGCCTGGTGGTTCCTGGGGCTTTTGATACAGCTCTATATCGTTTTCCCGCTTCTGTTCAAGCTCATGCAGCGCCTGGGGTGGGTAAAATACCTTGGGCTCTGCATATTGTTGTGTGCGGGGACCAGATATGTTCTTACTTTCGTAGTGGAAGCGAACGGATATTACGCCATGGGCGCTTTTTTTGTCTGCCGCCTCTGGGAGTTTGCGGCCGGAATGGCGCTGGGAAAACTCATGGGGGAAACGCCTGAAGGGACGCTTGGCCGCCTGCTTTCCTGGAAAGGTTTTTTTGCAGGGGCAATCTTATGCACGCTGGGAGTTGTGACCAACCGGCCAGATTTTTTGTACAGCTTCTCGGATGGCCTTATGGCGATGGGTTTATCGGTGATATTGATTCACGTCGCTTACAGGTTGGACAGGATACCCGGTCTGGGCAGGTGCCTGGCCTGGGGAGGAGTATATTCGTACAGCATCTATCTTTTTCACCAGCCATATGTGATGTATGCCGGCGAGAAGCTCCGTCCCTATAGTCTGGGGGTATTCCTGATTTTTGCTAGTGCGGTGATGGTCATGATCGCCCTGGTTTCAATGTGTTTCGAGCACACGGTCAACCGCGCCATAAATCGTTTTCTGCGGTAAAGATCATAAAAAAATTAAAGTTTTTTTCTCCTGTGTCGATCTATATCGTGTAGAGGAGCAAGGCGTCCCGCGAACGCCCAAAGCGGATGACTTCCGCCTGAAGGCTGTAAGAGGAGTGACCGGATTAGCCGCTGGCTGCGGTCGCCTTTCGGGCCATGCGTCACGCGTCGATAAGGGATGCCTGCGAGATCATCTCGCCAAATAATCGTCTGGTGTTGGTAACAAGTCTGTCATCCGAGGCCCGTAAAACCCAAATTTCGAAATCAGAAATTGTAAGGGTTCAAACATGATTCGAGAGCTGAGCGGACACGAAATCGATGCTCTGCATTATGAATTGCTGGTCAAAGACATAGTTGCTGCGGCTGAGAAACTGCCTCCGTTTCCTGACATAGCCTGGAAAATCATGTCTCTATTGACAGCAATGGCCCCAATCAAGGAGGTAGAGGAGCTTATCAGTTACGACCAGGTAATCACGGCCAAAATTCTCCAGCTCGCCAATTCGGTATATTATGGCCAGCAGAGCGAAGTCCGCTCTCTCAAGGAGGCCATTCTTCTCCTCGGCAACAACCGGCTCATTCAAGTGGTGATCGCCGCCTGCGCCACACTCTATTACGGCAGCGGCAGCTCGCGTGACGAGCGTGAGCTTTGGGAACACTCTGTAACTACAGCTCTCACATCGCAAATAGTCGCATGCCGAATCCACTACGAGGGCGTTCTCACGCTCTATACCGCCGCGCTCCTGCACGACATAGGCAAAACGATCCTCAACTTTTATTCCAAGATCTACCTTCAGTCCAGCCTGCGCGAGATAAGGGGCGATAGCGAAGGGATCAGGGCCGAACGGCGGGCGCTCGGGATCGACCACCAGGAACTGGGCGGCATTATCGCCCGCAATTGGAAATTCCCTCCTGACATAGCAGCGGCGATCGAGCATCACCATAATCCTGAAAAGGCAGGGCGATATGAGGAATTTACCTGCCTGGTTCATCTCGTCGACTTGCTTGCCCTCTCATTTCCTAAGAAAAACGACAAACAGCCGAACAAGGGAATCGATCTGGAATCTGATCCTGTCTTCGAGAAATTCGGCATCACGCGCGAAATGACCGATGAATTCCAAAACGAGCTTGAAACCGGTATGGCAGGGGTCCTGCGGGTGCTGGGCGCCGTATGAAGGCGGCCGCTGCCTGATGCCCAAGTCCCGCGAGATGTGCATTATTCCGATCGCTTTTGTGCTCCTGTCACGGCGCCCGCCGCCCAATATTGAATCGCCAACCATTTTTGCGGTCTCCGGGATCAGCCTGCAGAGCTCGACCACTCGTATCGGGCAAACGGCAGTATCCAATCGAAATGATTATTTTATATTCAATGAGGGGAGAGAAAGGAGAAAAGGAGACCCATGAAAGGCAAGGAGTGCATAATCGAAACGGTAACTTACGACGAGGGCTCTGAGGTCTGCGATGAAAGGCTTTGTTTCGTTTGCAAAGGCGGCGTATGGGAGCAGAAAGGCGCTCTTGATTTCTTATACTAAGTTGCGCTCAAGTTGAAGCAACCGCAAAGAGCGGGGAAGTGACTTCCCCGCACCCCGCAAGATTTNNGATTTGGTCGCGCGCGTCTGCGCGCTACCAAGCGCTCGGCGCCGGCGGCGGTTGCCCGGCACTTGCGGGGCCCCGCCGCCGGCGCCATATAGAGCAGGATCATGGTCCGGGCATGGGAGATCTGCTCTGGGGTGCGCCCTCTCAAAAGATCGGGCGCGAACTTGAAGCGTCGAGCATCG
>PLSV01000268.1 GCA_003165235.1 Syntrophobacteraceae bacterium | reverse complement strand
TAAAGTGAAAAATCACTTCCCCGCTCTTTTCGGTTGCTTCAACTTGAGCGCAACTTAGCGTAACGGGCTCCAGGCTGCGGTGAATTCAGAAAAAAAGCAGCTCAAGCCAATTCTTTTTCCAATTTTTTTCCTTGACACTTTCCTGTGAGGAATATACCATCCATGTTCACAGGCAAAATACCGGCTCAAAAAAGGTAAAGGGAAACGGATGCTGATTCTGGGCGAAAGAATACGGCAGGCGCGCAGGAAAAAGTCCATCACCCTGGATACGCTTGCTCGTCGCACCGGCCTGACCACAGGCTATTTATCCAAGATTGAGCGTAATTTAAACAATCCGCCTATCGCCACCATCAGCCGAATTGCAACGGCATTGGGAGTCAAATTAACAGATTTTTTTCAGGAGGTCGCCCAACCACGACGACTGTCCATTGTTAGACCGGATGAGAGAAAATCGATAACAAAGGACGGGAGCCTTTTTGGATACTATTATCAGGCGCTTGCTCATGAATACCACGACAAGAGCATGGAGCCTTTCCTTATAACCCTCATAGCTAATCCCACCGATAAGACCTTTTTTACGCATGTAGGCGAGGAGATGATGTTTGTGCTGGAGGGCACAATGAAATTTTCCTACGGGGAAGAAGAATATATTGTGGAACCTGGCGCCTGTCTGTATTTTGATGCGTCTGTGCCTCACCGGGGGCAATCTGCTTCAGACAAGGAGGCTAAGGTTCTCGTCATAGTTAGCAACCCGTCCGAGAAGAAGGAGGAGGAGGAGAATAATGGATAGGACTGCGAGAATCTCAGGTTTTCATAGACTCTCAGTATCGGAACGTCTCGGAAAGCTACAGGAATTCGCTGCACTGAGTGATGAAGAGGTTGCTCTGCTGAATCGCCGGGCTCATCTCGACATAGAAACTGCAGACCGGATGATCGAAAACGTGGTGGGCACATTCGAGCTGCCGTTAGGAATCGCGACAAATCTGCTTATCAATGGAAAAGAATATTTAGTTCCGCTGGCAGTGGAAGAATCTTCGGTGGTAGCGGCATTGTCCAACGCTGCCAATATGGTGCGAAGCGGCGGAGGTTTTTTTACCACCAGCACCGGGCCGGTTATGATAGCCCAGATCCAGTTGATCGATGTGCCCGACCCGTTCGGCGCAAAGATGAAAATCCTCGAAAGACGCGATGAAGTCATCGCCATCGCCAATGAACAGGATCCAGTCCTGGTGAGTCTTGGGGGCGGTTGCAAGGATATTGAAGTGCGGGTTCTTGACTCAGAGATGGGACCTATGGTGATCACTCACCTGTTGGTGGACACCAAAGACGCCATGGGCGGCAACGCTGTGAACACAATGGCCGAGGCGCTCGCGAGACACATCGAAGCATATACCGGCGGAAGGGTGTTGCTAAGAATCCTGTCCAACCTTGCGGATAGACGCCTGGTGCGCGCGAGATGCCTGGTCAAAAAGGATGCTATTAAGGGAGGCGAATCTACTGTAGACGCCATTCTGTTTGCCTGTGCGTTTGCCGACGCTGATCCCTATCGGGCGGCGACTCACAATAAGGGCATTATGAACGGGATCACTCCGATAGTCATCGCTACCGGTAACGATTCTCGGGCTATAGAAGCCGGTGCGCATGCCTATGCCGCACGGAGCGGCCGCTATAGGGCTCTTTCAAGGTGGGAAAAAACCGCGGAGGGAGATTTGGAGGGAACCATAGAGATGCCCTTGGCTGCAGGACTGATTGGGGGCGCGACGGCTTTACACCCTCTTGCAAAAGTTTCGTTGAAAGTGCTTGGAGTCACCAGGGCTGCCGAACTGTCTGAAATTATGGCGGCCTGTGGATTAGGCCAGAATTTGGCTGCATTGAGGGCATTGGCGTCTGAAGGCATTCAACGCGGCCATATGTCGCTGCACGCAAAAAATATTGCAATGATGGCAGGGGCGGCCGGAGCGCTCATCGACAAGGTTGCTCAGAGATTGGTTGAAGATGGCAAAATACGCGTAGACTGGGCAAAGAAAATCCTCGAGGAGTTTTCCCGGAAGTCATGAGTGGGAAGAAACCGATACGTGAACGCCATAGAGGTCGACATTTGAGGGTGCTGACGATCGGCTGTCTTATTTGGCAATCTGGAATTATCCGCTGAGCTGCGATGAGGCGCTGGGAGTTCGGCGCTCGGATCGCTCCCCGGCGTTGCCCTTGTCCTCCGAGCGGGCGTAAGGATCCATATCACGGCCGGTTCGAAATGGCTGTTGAGGGGAGGTGAGAAAAGCCTGGTTTGGCCGTTTTTCTGCCTTGGCTTTGGGGGGAATCATACCTCCATTATCTCCTTGTTTCTTCTTTATTGGCGGATTTTCCATTTGCTTCAAATAAAGAAAAACCATTTAGGAGGACAAAATGAGAGTAAAAAGCTTCTTAGGCCTTGTCATTGCCATCGGTCTCATCCTTAGCCAGCCGGTCTTCGCTTCTGCCCAGGACACTTTCAAGATCGGGTTGCCTATTGCCACTACAGGAAAGCTGAGCGGATACGGCATAGGTGAAGTTGAAGCTGCGAAACTCGCAGTGAAGGAAATCAATGAAAGCGGAGGCGTATTGGGAAAGAAGCTTGAGCTTATCCACTACGATACCGCCTCTGACCATCGTGAGACCATCAATATCGTCAGGAAACTCATACAGCAGGATAAAGTCACTCTGATCTGCGGCCCGGTTTCCAGTCAGGAAAGCAAAGTTACCTTTCCAATTCTGGAAGAAGCGAAAGTTATTGCGATGTCGCCGTCCTCCCTGGCGCCGGCGCTCACTGACGGCATGAAGTATTGCTTTAGAAACACCGCTGCAGAGGATAAACTTGCTCCGGATTGTGTGAAGAAGGCTAAGCAGCTATGGCCCATCAAGAAGGCCGTAGTATTCCAGGTCCAGGACGATCCGTACGGCAAAGGAATGGGCGACGTCTTCATCAGTTCTTTGAAGGAACAGGGTATCGAAGTTCTTGAAGTGCTGCCGTACAAGCAGGGTGAGACGGATTTCAGCGCTCGCGTCACCCGGGCTTTAGCCGGTAAGCCTGACACAATGGTGCTCGCAGGTCTGTATAATGAGCAGGCTCTGATCATGTTGGAAGCCAGACGCCAGGGCTTCGAGGGCAGCTTTTTGGATGGCGCTGGTTTCACCTCCCCCAAGATCATAGAAATCGCTGGGAAATCAGCGGACAATTCCTTGTTCGTTTCGACCTGGTCTCTGGATCTTCCGAATGCGCAACACTTTGTTAAAGCCTTCCGGGCGGCGACAGATAATAAGGAACCGCAGCAGTCTGACGCTAACACATATGACATCATTCGCATTTTCGCACACGCCATTCAAAAGGCGGGCGGCGACCGCAATACAGACGCTCTTGCCGCTGCGATTCATGCAATTAAGGACTTTTCCGGACCAAGTGGCGTCCTTGGGTTTGAACAGACCAGCGGCGATGCTATCCGCAAGGGCTATCCAACAATAATAAGAGATCAGAAGTTCATCCTCTTAAACGAGTGAGTCATTTTCCGCCGGGTGGATACGACCATCGAAACGCTGCCCGGCGGGATACCCGGAACATAAACCAAAGCTGGCCGAATCACCGCTTAGGGGACTTGTCAATGACTATACTGCAACAGTGCATCAATGGATTGATGCTCGGTTCCACATACTCGCTTCTAGCCATCGGCTACACCCTTGTGTTTGGCGTGTTGCAGATGTTGAATCTGGCTCATGGCGAGGTTTACATGATTGCCGCCTTCTTTGCGTGGGCGATGGTCACCATGATGAAGCTGCCGTTTTTTGCCGCTTTCATCATCGCCTCGCTCATAGCGAGCCTTTCCGGGCTATTGATTGAGCTGCTTTGTTTTCGCCTGGTCAATAAAGACTATCCGTTGGCTTCGCTGCTTAGCACGATAGGCTTAGGGATCGTCCTGCAGAATTTTGCTCTCGTCTTCTCCAAAGGGGAGATGGTTCGCTTCCCGTCCGCATTTCATGACTTCAATATCAATATAGGCGGTTTGGCCATATCTGGAGTGCATGTGCTGATCCTGAGCATAGGAATCGCCTTAATGCTCTCTTTGCAGGTGCTGATCTTCAAGACGAACATCGGCAAGGCATTGAGAGCGGTGGCCGAAAACAGAGTGGTGGCCGGAATGTTTGGATTGAACGTCAATTTCATTGTTGGCGTGACTTTCGTCATTTCCTCCGGGCTTGCGGGAGTGGCCGGCGTCTTGACTGCTATGGCGTACCACTCCATCACGCCATTCATGGGAGTGGAGATGGGGCTCAAAGGTCTCACTGTGATTGTCTTGGGCGGAATGGGAAGCCTTACCGGAGCCATGATTGGAGGCCTTATGCTGGGGCTTGGGGAAGTTTTGGCTATGGGTTACCTCCCCATGTGCCTTATAGGGTACAAAGACGCGATCGCCTTCATCATGCTGATAATGGTTTTGCTCATCAAACCATCGGGGCTGATGGGCCGATCTCAAGAGGTGAAGGTCTGATATGGGCGAATCATACCTCGGGGGTATTGCTATTCAGATCGGGATCAACATGATCCTTGCGCTGAGCTTATACATTACTTTTTCCACAGGCCAGATTTCTCTGGGCCATGCCGGGTTCATGGCGATCGGCGGCTATGCTGGAGCCATACTAACAGTGCAGGCTGGAACATCTCTCACTTTCGCCATTGTGATTGCAGCCCTGCTGGCGGGTCTATTCGGGCTTCTTGTAGGATGGCCCGCATTGCGTCTCGGCGGCATTTTCCTGGCCATAGCCACTTTGGGATTCGGCATCATTGTGATGGTCTTTTTTCAAAACTTTCCCTATACCAGCGGTTCAATGGGTATGCAAGGAATGGTCGGGACATCCATTCCGCTCGTCTACCTGTTGCTTTCAGCAATTGTATTCCTGACGTGGCAACTCATGAGATCCTCCTGGGGCCGCTCATTCGAAGCTGTGCGCGAAGACGAGATTGCAGCAAAGACCATGGGCATAAACGTTACGGTCGTCAAACTGACGGCGTTCATTCTTGGAGCTTCGCTGGCTGGAATAGCAGGCGCCTTGGATGCCCACTATATGTACTACATTGACTCACATAATTACACTTTCGGCCGTTCGATCGAGATACTCCTGTTCTTGATTCTGGGGGGATCGGAAGTAGTCTGGGGTCCTCTTCTGGGCGCTCTCATCTTGACGGCGCTCCCGGAACTTCTACGTTTCATGGCCGATTACCGGATGGTGGTTTATGGTCTGCTGATGATGGCAATGATGATTGTCCGCCCGCAGGGAATCATAGACCGTAAAATGTTCCACAAAAGAAGATAACTCTAGTTAAGGGACTATGCTGACATTCAGTGGGGTATCCAAGTACTTCGGGGGCATGAAAGCTGTTTCAGATGTGTCTTTTGGGATTGAACAGGGAGCCATCCATGCTCTGATCGGCCCCAATGGCGCTGGAAAAACAACTTTATTCAATCTGGCTACTGGCCTCGTACGCCTCAGCGGAGGACAAGTGCTGTTTGGTGAGCATCCTTTGGCAAGCTTGGAGCCTCATCAAATATGCAGACTTGGCATAGCCAGGACTTTTCAGAACATTCGTCTTTTCCGCGGTATGACCGCCATTGAAACTGTTGCTGTAGGAACGAACACGAGATTCCATTATGACATTTTCACGGCGATGCTCGCACTACCGCGCAAGCGAAGAAACGAAAAGAAGGCGTTCGATAAGGCCGAGGAAATCCTTGATTTTGTCGGCTTAAAGAAGAAATCGAATTACCTTTGCTACGAATTGTCTTATGGAGAACAACGCTTGCTGGAAATTGCAAGAGCGCTTGCGACCGGCCCGAAGCTATTGCTGCTGGATGAGCCCACGGCGGGCATGACGGAAACGGAAACCGAGAACGTCTCTGACTTAATCAAGAGCATAAGCCAAAAAGGGATCACTGTTTTTTTTATTGAACACGATATGCGGTTTGTCATGGGTCTATCCAGCAAGGTGACTGTTCTGAATTTTGGGACACTGATCGCCAATGGGCCGCCTCAAGAAGTGCAAAACAATGAAGCAGTCATTCAGGCGTACTTGGGACGAGGGGGGGCGCTCAATGTTGGCGGTTGAAAACTTGCATCTGAATTATGGCGGCGTGTTGGCTCTAAAAGGCGTCACACTGGAAGTAAGACGAGGTGAAATCGTCACTTTGATTGGATCGAACGGCGCCGGAAAGACCTCAACCCTCAATACTATTTCAGGAGTGAACAAATCGGCTAAGGGGAAAATCACGTTCCTTGGGAAAGAAATCCAGGGACTCCCGGCGCACCGCATTGCAAGGATGGGAATCATCCAGGCGCCGGAGGGACGGCAGGTCTTCGCCGGCATGACGGTGCTGGAAAACCTCGAGATCGGCGCAATGGGAAGAAAGACAAACAATAGTGACCGGCGCCTGGAAGAAGTCTGGTCATTGTTCCCCAAACTGCAGGAGAGAAGAAATCAGGTAGCCGGGACGCTTTCCGGTGGAGAACAGCAGATGTTGGCGATCGGCCGGGCCATGATGGCGGCGCCTGAACTGCTGATGATGGATGAGCCTTCGCTTGGTTTGGCTCCTCTGATTGTTGAGCAGATATTCAAAATCATCGTTGAACTGCGAAACAGCGGGCGTACGATTCTGCTGGTCGAACAAAACGCCTGGATGGCCCTGCAGGTTTCCGACAGGGGCTATGTCCTGGAAAATGGAAGATGTCCACTATGGGGGAAAGCAGATGAATTGATTGCGGATGAGACGGTGAAGAAGATCTATCTGGGAGGACATTGAGAAGTATCCATCCGATCGCTGATACTGTGCTTTTCGTTGTCATCGTATGTAGTCCTGAGACAAAGAAGGAGTATTCCAATGGAGTTGAGCTCGGAAGAAAAAAAATGCTGGAAGGGTCACACGGGCCGGGCATCCAATTGGCCATGGAAATTTTGACTGAAGTTGGGGACGCTTATAACGCATCCAGATTGATTCCTGTAAAAAGCGCCCACATCGTTCTGTCTACCTACAAATCTATCTTTGATGCTGGGGTGGAAGCGCTCGAAACATTCGCTAACCTCGGCGCCAAGGCTGCCGTTCCGACTACAGTGGATCCAGCCGGTATGGACCTGGACTTCTGGGAGAAGTATGACACGCCCAAAGATTACGCCGATAAACAATGGAGAATAGTAGCCGCTTGTCGCAAGCTCGATTTTATTCCCTGCTGGACATGCACTCCTTATCTATGTGGTCTGCTGCCTCGAGAGGGCGATCACCTCGCCTGGACCGAATCTTCCGCCGTTGTGTTCGCCAATTCCATCCTTGGCGCCCGGACTAATCGTGAAACAGCCGTTATCGACTTGGCGGCTTCCATTGCCGGACGCACTCCCTATCACGGGCTTCATTTGGATGAAAATAGACGCGGACAACTCTTGATAGAAGTGCAGACGCCTGTCAATACATCAGAGGAGTACACCATCCTGGGATATTTCATGGGGCTGATGGCGGGTAATAAAATTCCTGTGCTAAACGGTCTTTCCGCAGCGGAGCGTTTTGAGCATTATAAAGGAATGGGTGCTGCATCTGCTGCATCCGGCGGAGTGCCGCTCTTCCATATCGTCGGTGTCACTCCGGAGGCCTCCACTCTAAAAAAAGCTTTCGGCGACGGCCCGATTCCAAAACCGATACCATTCGGCGCCGCTGAATTGGCGGCGACCAAAAAGAAGATGACTACCGCCGATCCTGGCCCTGTTGATGCTGTCATGGTCGGATGTCCTCACTACACCATTACTGAGATACGGGATCTGGCCCAGGCGTTAAGCGGCAAAAAGATTCAGCCGGGCGTTAAGTTCTGGATCTATACCTATAAAGCCAATGTTATGATGGCGGAGCGGCTTGGGTATAAAGCAATCATAGAAAAAGCCGGAGCTGAATTTATCACGGATACTTGTATGGTGGTCTCGCCAACTGAGCGCTACGGCTTTAAAAGGGTAATGACCGACTCAGGGAAATGCGCATACTATGCGCCCACTCAGGTCCAATCGCCCGTCATTTTTGGGTCAACCGACGAATGTGTCCAGGCGGCAATATCCGGTCGCTGGAATGGCTAATTCTCTTGAAGAGTAGGATGGATGACATGGATGCGCAACTGCAAATCAGAGGGCAGGCCGTGAATCCGGGAATATTCGAGGGTGAGGCTGTAGTCTCGAAAACTCCTTTTGGCTTTTATGGAGCAGTAGATACAACCACAGGCGTTGTCAGCGACCGCAGGCATGAACTTTTCGGGCAGAAAATTGCCGGGAAGGTCCTAGTCTTCCCGGAAGGACGAGGTTCAACCGCCGGCGCCATAGTTATACTGGAACTGGCGCGTTGCAACACTCATCCTGGGGCCATAATCAACCACGTGACCGAGCCGATTTTAGCAACCGGAGCCATACTCGCCCGCAAGTTTTACGGTCGCTCTATTCCAACAATTCACAAGTGCGATAAGGACCCAATCACGCTGATTCAGACTGGGGACATTGTCGAGGTGGATGCGAACAACAATACGGTTACTATAAAGAAGAAGAAGTCATAGTTGCATTTATCTGACGCATAAGGAAGTAGATTACCGAAGAGCTTTAGATCTGCACGGCGCAGATGCGATAGAATTTCTGTTTGGTTGAATATTTCAGATACTTCTGATCAAGAGGGGTGGGTGACGCTTGCCTCTATAATGTGCCCCAATTTCTGGACCACAGGCTGAGGTGGATTGGATGGGTTATAATTCACCATCAGGCCTCCCGCGAACGCCCCGTCTCGCGGAGCGTCGAGAATGGCGGCGGTCTGCCTGCCCGCTACGCGCTCCCACGACGCAGAGTGGTTATTTTTTTCGGTAGGGTGCTACATAAGTCTATCATACGAGGATGTGGAGGCTCCAGCCGGAAATGACGAAATCGGGAAGACGATTCAGCTCCCGGTTCAAGTTAGCCCTCGATGCAGCCAGGGAGATAAAGCCCATCGCCGAGTTCCCAGGCGGGCACGGCGTTCATCCCAGCCGGATCGGCCATATGAAATGAAGAACGGATGCAGCTTTCTCGTTGTGTGGGGTCAAAACAGAGGAGAGCTGTACGTGACAAAGCCTGTTTTTATGAGTGAGTTAAGATTGTTATAGCGACTTAGCGCTTCTGTCTCCTTTTCCCTCCTTCCTATTGTCTTTGTCAACTGAATAAATAACCAATGATGGTTCTGTTCGATAATATTCTCCTGTAAAATGGAGCAGGCATTTAGTTGTCAGTGTTTTTTGAGCCTGCGCAAAACAGCAATCCCAGCGGAGGGGCGCCGGAGTCGCGGAGGGCCGCCGAGAATGGGTCCAACCGTGACTCGTCGGAGGCGGTCCGGAGCTGGTCCGGCGCTCCGGAGCGGCCAGGGCGGCCGCCCAATCCCCAGTGCCCGGCTTTAAATTCATTTCTTAAGGGCTGGGGTTAGCGCCCTTAAGCTCGTTGCTTGAGCACCACACTTGCGGCCGCATGCCTTTCCCTAATCGCTTTTCTTCTGCAAACCGAAAGCTCGCTCAAGGACTGTGTCGTCAATCGAACGCAGGTGCAGGTCGCGCTGGGGAAAGGGGATTTCAATTCCGGCCGCTTGAAAGCGGCCTGCGATCGCCTGACAAAGGGCGCTCCTAACGGAGAGCATATCCTTGACATCGGTAATCCAGGAGTGCAATTCGAACTCCAGGGCGCTATCTCCGAAACGAAGAAAAAGCGGATTGGGCTCCGGGTTGCTCAAGACTCGATGGTCGGTTTCAGCGGCTTCCTTCAGCAAGCTTAGAACCCGTTCGATATCGCTGCCATAGGCAACTCCAACGGTAATCCTGACCCTGGCGATCTGGTTCGAACGGGTCCAGTTCGTCACTTTTCCCGAGATAAATAGAGAATTGGGAACAATCAATTCGGAACGATCAAAGGTTTCGATAACCGTCGAGCGCAGCCCGATTTTTTTTACCGTGCCGGTCTCGTTGTCCACCACAACCATATCGCCGACTTTGAATGGGCGCTCAAAGAGCAACATCAAGCCACTGACAAAGTTATTTACGATATTCTGCAGTCCGAAACCGACACCGATGCCCAGGGCGCCCGTCAGAAAAGCGAGACTTGTTAAGTTAAGGCCGATCAAGCTTATCGCCATCATGATTCCGAAGAGGAGGAGCGAATAGTTGATCAGTTTCTTAATGGCGTCTCGCGCACCTCGATCGAGCTGATGCCGCGGGAACACCTCCCCGTCAAGAAAGGCGCGGATGAACCATGAGCCGGAAACCACGAGGTAGATGAAGAGGGCGGCCGCCAGGATTCGACCGAGGCTAAGTGTTAGCTCACCGATGGCGAATTTGAATTTAAAGATCTTCTCCCAGGCTTGACCGAAAGACGTGTAGATACCCCACAACTGAAACAGGGTCAAAAAAACTCCAAGCCAGAGGATGGCTTTGAGCAAGTTCTTCAGGCGGGATTCAAAGGCTTTCCCGAAACGGCTGAAAAACCCCAGTCGCGTAACGAAGGGTTGATCTAGAAAAACCTCGATGCATCCATTGCCGAGACAAAGGAGCAGGTAAGCGATGATGAGAGAGAAAATGGTTGCGATGGATGAGCGCACCAGGTAGTTTGCCAGGTTGCTGAACCCCGCAAACAAGAGAAGCAGGGCTGCAAGCAGAACCAGCGATCCCACCCGCAGCCCCACCGGGAAGAGGTCCAGTCTCCCGCCTTGCTCGGCGCTATGGGGCCCGGTCACGCGAAAAAACCCTATTCCCGACACGCATATCAGCGCCAGGTAAATACTATATAGAGGCGCCGGAAGCGAGATCAGCTTCAGGAACGCCGAGATTGTAAGGACACCCGCCAGCAGGAACACCACCAGGCGCGCCCTGGGATTGGGAAGCATGCCGGAAATCAAAAACGATGATGAGAAGACTGCCAGGGCGACATTTAGAAGCAACCAGGAAGGAGCGGCCCCCCGGTACAACAGCAAGGCCGCCGCTTGCATCGCAAAGATGGAAAAAGCCCAGGAATGTTGTCTTATGAAATGCCATTCCTTAGTCTTCTCCGGGAATTTTCGACGGCGCCCAATCAGGGAAATCAGGGTGACGGCTACAAGAACTTGCAGGAAAATCATCCATTCATAGTCATAGTTAGGAAGATATTCAGTCTCCATCTTCCACGCATCGGCTGCGCCGTCTTTTATAGCAGCCCAAAGCGCCTTGTTGAGCGGTTCATAGAATTCCACACTGAAGAAAGAAGGCGCATTCTTCTGGAAGATCTCGCTGCGCACCCTCTTCAGGGCCGCATCAACCGGAATGCTGAGCTGGCTGACTTCGTCAAGCTGTTTAGTGAGCTTTTGCTGCAACTCCAGAACTGATGCCGAAGCGTTGGCAGTGGACTGCACGACGGCACTTGCCGTTTCCACAGCCTTGTTGAAGGTCTCCGGAGGAATCTCTGCCTGGGCCTCGCCCAGGGACTCCTCCCATTTTTTCCAGAAGGTCTGCTCAGCTTCCCAGTTCCTGCGTATGGCTTCAAGATCCGAGAGCTTTGCGCGAATCGGATCAAGGAGTTCCCCGAGTTCACTCTTTTCATCTTGAATCAGGCGCTGAACATCGAGTAGCCGGTAGATATTCCAGCCGGTAGGATCGCCCATGCCGGCTATCTTTTTGGCGAGTTGATTGACCCGGTTTTCAACGTCGGTAATCTGCTTGCCAAAAGCTGAAATATCTCTTGTAACGTCAATGGCTTTTTCAGCTCTGCTCGCCTTCTGACCAAGATCGGCGGCTCGTGGAACCACCTCGGCCAGCCCCGGAAAAGATGGCGCAGCGGCTTTGGCTTCTCTATTTTGCTCCACGTTCTCATCTTTACCGAATACCTTTTGGACAATCTTTGGGATTGAGGTTTGGGTGTCGGTTTTTTCCTGGGCCAAACAGGGGCAGGCTAGAAGCCATGCAATAACAATCAAAGGCAGCAAGATGTGACGCTTCATAACCTCTTCCTTCAATTCCAGCTTTAGTCAGTTCTCAACAATCCAGCGGCCCCGAGTATAACCTCAAAAGGGCGCCTTGGCCAAGCGGCAGTCTATGGTCAGACTCGGTCTTCGACATATGGCTGACACCGTCGTTGTCAGTCCGGTTGTGCCAATAGGTAAAGACCGGAGACTTCGCTACCGTCTGCTCCTGCGACGCAGCAATCCCGCTTGCCATCGCCACAAACAGCAGCATCGCGCCAAGAACTTTCGTCATTCTACGATTCATGCTTCCTTCCTCGTTTCGGCCTGTCGGCTGTTGCCCAATCTAAGGCAGACGGATGCGCGCCGGGAGATAGGGGGGAACCCTCAGATCGTGTCCGCCGTTGAAAGCGGCAAGCCTGTTCCACTGCCCAAGAGTCACATAGACATAACCGTTTGCTGCTTCCACTGCGTCCGGCCAGGTCAAACGCGGGTCGTGAGCGATTAATGTAAATGTGCGTCGGCATTTCGCCGGACAACGCTCTCCTGGTCAAAAGCGCCAAAATAAAGGCGGCCCTGCGGATCCGTCGCGATTCCGTCACAGGGTGGCCGCTCCCCCTAGTTCATGGACGGAACTCGCAAGCTCAGCCTCTCCGGCGTCGAGGTTTGACAAAACGGCGGTCGGTGCGTTGAAAAGACGCCGCCCGGTTAGAGACGTCCAGTAGAGCCGTGAAAGGGCTGGGCGGAGGCGCATTAGCAGTGGCGCCACTTTACGATCTTGCGGCCCGCGCCTATTCCCGAGGATGCGAATGGTTGGGGTTTGCGCTTATGATGAGCCTGCGGAATTTGGCGGCCAACGGCTGGGACCGGCCCGGCTCTTGGCTGATGCAAGGCTGGCGCTGGAAGCTCTCCAAGTCATCGTTTTAACTTAAATTCGAAATTCGTGCTTTTTCTGGCAAGAAATTTCTTCGTGATTCTTCGTCTCTGCATTAACGGTCAGGGTAACCGGCGCGGCCCTTGAGTTTCACGCAACTCCTCTCCACTTCCCCCCGCGTCCGCTTGACCCTGTGGTTAGGCCTACCGACTGAAAAGTTACGTAAAACCTCTCTTTTCGGAGATGGGCCTCACTTAGAATCGGGACGTACAGAGCGCCCATCATTCAGCCAAACGGAAACCAGCCCTACAAAGACCTTAAGAAGGCGACGATGTCCTGCTTTTCCTTGGCGGTCAATTGGAGCTGCTGCACAAGGTTGAAGTATTCCACTGTATCCTCAAGTGTGAAGCACCGGCCATCGTGTAGATAGGGTGGGGAATCCTTGATGCCTCTCAAGGGAAAGGTTTTGATGGGCCCATCATGGGCCATCATCATGCCATTTTCTAACTCCTGCTTGTAAAAACGCTCAGCCAGGAGGTTGTGCATGCTGTTGTCAGTGTAGTAAGGGGCAGGATGGCATGCGGAGCACCGAGCCTTCCCGTTAAAAAGCGCCTCACCGCTTAGTTCATCTGGGCTAGCCTTGGTCCGGTCGAGTTCTCCGTAGATATTGAGCTTGGGTGCCGGAGGAAAATCCAGGATCTCGAGGAATTCCGCCATGAAATGCACTTGGGAGCCCCTTTCAAGAATGTTAACCCCCTTCTTGGCGGCCATACAGATATCACCATCAAAGTAGGCAGCACGCTGTTCAAACTCCGTGAAATCCTCCACTGTCTTCAAAGCACGCTGCGAACCGAATAACCGCTGGATGTTCACTCCCCGCAAGGAGGGCGTTTGGATACGGTGTCTGAATTCCTGCGGGCGAATGTCTCCGACAAGATGGTTAGCCCCGTTGGTATGGCCGTTGGCATGACAGTCGAAACAGGTTACGCCCAAGCTGGGCCTGTCGGTCCGGCGGTCCTCAGTCGTGTTGAATTGCTGTTGCGGAAACTGGGTCAGGAGAAGGCGCAGGCCCTCAAGCTGCTTGGGGTTCAGGATGCCGTTGAAAATCTCGTAGTAGTTGTCTATAGTAATGAGACGCCCCTTTGCCACATCACCAAGGTCGGGCCGGGTGGTCAGGTAAATTCCAGGAGCCGGGTCCGGAAGGATATGCTCGGGCAGGTCGAAATCCAAGTCAAAGCGCACCAACCGTGGCAGTGGTTTCGTGATCATCTCCGGGAAGAGCATGCCCCCCTCGGCGTGGTCTGCAAACGGGAGGGGTTTGTATGGGAAAACCCCCCTCTCTTTGATCTGTTCGGGAGTCATTTTACTAAGCTGCTCCCACGTTACGCCTTGGAGTTTGGCTGTCGGTCCCACGGGGACGGGTTTTCCCCCTGACATAACGGACTCGGCGGAGACCTTCTTTGAGAGGTCATAGCGGGAGTTCAGCAATTCAATGTGCTGTTTAGCCCGCTCTACTTTCACGGCCATACGGGCGGCTTTGATTTGGTCAAAGGTGATGTCCTGGTTCGTCGGTCCATAGCTGGAGACAATTTTCCCCTGCTGCGCAGAGACAACCGCAGTGGCGGCCCCCGCGACCAACAGAATGCAGATTGCGATTAAAGCAAAACGACGCTTCTTTTGTCGGTTCATTTCACAGTCCTCCTTTTTTTAACAGATTCCTTCAAAAAATGTAGGAATTCGCGCCTTCTGCTGTGACTGTAGTGACCGGCCTTTACACGCCCGGTGGCGGTATTGAGGGCAGCAAAGCGCACAGCCTCGGAAGGGGTGCCGGCCGTTTGCGAGTCAGGGACTGGAACCAGACCCAGGAAGATCAAACCTTAAAAAACGCCTTTGTATTTGCGGAAAAGCTTTGCCACCCCGTGCTGAAATTCATCTTCGGCCCTCTGGCTATAGGCCAGATACCTTCTGTTTGCCTGAGACTCGCCGGCAAAAGCATCCATAAGGTCCTTTGCGGTCTTCGACATCTCTTTGCTCCATAGGTTTTAGATAGTGGTGAATTCAAGGAGATGGCCACAGGCGCTTCACGGCCGCCGCTCCGGCACACTTACGGTGTCATGGGCTTTGTGGGATTGGAGATCCCTGAAACCTGTCGGTGATTTACCTCGAAAAAATAAGAAGAGGTCGATTCGATGTCAAATAGCTCAACCCTAAATAATGCGTCAACTCGACCACCAACGAATCCAGAAGCGCCATTCGAAGTCGGATTGCCCTCGGGAAAGTTCTTGGGACACGCTGAAGGCCCATCGAATCATCCGATATCCTAACATGAAACACAATAGAAAGGTCAACTGGACCGGTTTTAGCAATTTCAGGACATACCATCATCCCCACATTTGATGGTCTCGTTTCCGCCCCATCGTGTTGAAGGAACTCAGGCACAAGGATGCGATAGTAACGGGCCAGAGGAAAAGCTGACGCAACATGCACATACAGCTTTCTGGCATGGTAGACCACTCTGGCCCCAACCCTTCTACAAGTCGCCTGATGATCCAGTCTACGGCGGTGCATAACCTCTCAAAGCTATTTGCTTGGCTTCGCAGTAGTCCTTCAAAATTATAGAGAAAATCATGGCATAACTTGCCAAAGTGAGAAATCCCGATGAGGCCGGAGTGCATAACGAAAATGATTTGAATATGTGTAAAAGGAAGAAGCATCGCTAAGCATTGCCGAGCATACGCGCCAAAGGTCGAAGCGTAAGCCTCTTCCCCAAGACCTTCCCCGGGTGGATGTCATCCATGATATAGATGAATCGGAAAAAGTCTGCGCCTGCGGAACACAGTTGGCGTCATCGGGAATGTGAATAAGCCTGCCGATCTTTGTGCTGACCCGTTTTTTAGCTCTGGCCTCAGCAACGGATGGCGCCTTCCTTTTCTTTCTCCCATCCACCATCATAGAGCCGGAAGTCGTGTTTTGTGCAGTGCACAATGATTCGTCGCTCACCTGCGTCTGCGGAGGATAGGTGTGACCAGAGGGTTTCACGACTCGGCAAAATTTGCGCGAAACGAACCTAAGCCGCAGAAAACCCCTCTGCGATGGTTTTCCCCAGCTTCCGGGCAAATTCGATCTCCGGAATTTCAGGACTAAAGTTGATGACGACAGAAGCCGCACTGGCGCTGATACGAATACTCCTAACGTTATCCACTGACTCTAAAAGGGATTGTAGACGATTCGCATAAGCCTCGTCCCACCGCAGGCGCGGTATTCCCATCCTGATGCGTCCCGGTGTCTGGTGAAGCACTGTCGCAACAGTTGACGCCGCGGGGAGGACCTGTGCAGAAGATCCTCCGAGCCGCGCCCTTCTGCGCGCCCCGATAGAAACGCGAAACCCTTCCATGCCTTCCAGGTAGGTAAGCAGATCAACCAGAAGATTCTGCAAGACTGCCAATCGATCTAACCCCTCCAGCGCCTTAGGTCGATCGGCCCGGTCGATGGCGGCAAGGGTGCTGCGGACGGGTCTGCTCTGATACAACGGGGTGTGTTTGCTTGATTTGTCACTCAACTCTTCTTGAAACTGAAAGAGCGTTATGGACTCGAATGTGGGAATGAGAGACGTTAAATCCCCTGCGCGCCTTACGACGGCTCCGCCGAGAGACACTCTCTCGTCAATAGTGAAGCGGAAGGCATCCCCGGAAAACTTGCTGCGATTCTCGAAGGTTTCCCCTATCATTCTGACAAGTTCTATTACTCTGGGATCATTCGTGTAAGGACCGTACCGATAGTTACGCTGCGCCCACCCAAAATATTGGCTGAGGCGGTAGAGGATTTCAATCGCATACGGAGAGCCAAATTCATACTTCTCAGGGTACTCCTTCTTATAAAAAGCCAGTTCGTTTTCTTCGAGCATACTGTAGAGCCGCATTTGCAGTTCTTCCGCGGCCAGGATCAAGGAATTCGCAAAGAGAGCAGACTCCTGGTACCGCTTGAGCTGCCTTTCCTTTTGCTGTTCCTCTCTCCAGGTCCAGACGGACCACACCGATGCGGCTAACGCTGATACGACGGAAAAAAGCAACGTTGGATTCATGACCATCCTCCTGCGGGATAAAATTAAACCATATCCTCATTTATGGCATATCAGCGGCTTTTGCGGTCCCCATTCTTGCAACATCTAGGGGGACAAAATAAATACGAGAACAGCAGATATTCCGAATAAGGATAGCACAGAAGGGCTAAAGACGATACCACAGGTTGGAGATGCAGGGGGGGCTGTCGAAAGGAAGATGGATCAATCTTGCTGTGACGATTTCTGGAACTTGCCGGAGTAAGGAAATCAGACTGGACCTGGACTCAACGCTCTTTATTGCTTGGAACTGTACGAATAATGTTTCATGGTGGCCGCCTGCTCAGGCTCATGGGCGCTCTATAGCTTCCCAATCCATGAAATCCAAAAAACAGTCTAACTGATCCAAACTCAGATCGACATCGACACGACATCATTCACCGAAGGGAGGCCAAGCCATGATTATTCAAGATCCACCAGCAAAAACGAAGTGTCCAGAATGTAGGAGCGAGAATGTGAAATCCAAGCTATCCTTTACCACCATCGTTGCATGGGTGGGCAGGATTCTGGGAGTCCCAACGGTTAAGATTTATGAGAAGCGCTGCGTGGAGTGCGGTAAGGAATTTCAGGTATTGCGGAAATAGCCTGACTGACCAAAGCCTCTTCATTCCTGGTTCCAATCTTTGCCCGATTTACGTTTGTACCCTCAAGCCTGTCAATCGAAAAACATACTTATACTAAGTTGCGCTCAAGTTGAAGCAACCGCAAAGAGCGGGGAAGTGACTTCCCCGCACCCCGCAAGATTTGG
>PLSV01000111.1 GCA_003165235.1 Syntrophobacteraceae bacterium | reverse complement strand
AACCGCACCAACGGCGCATTCTACATGGCTGTGGCATTCAGGGAGGGCCTGCTGACCAACCGCCAGTCGATCCCCATTGCCAACAACGAGGTGCGCGACCTGGTGAAGGGACTGGTCGGCCAGCCCGGCATAACCCCGGACAAGCGGTTCGTCTACCACATCCTCGCATCGACCGGTATCTGCGTCGTGCCGCTTTCCTCGTTCTCCACGCCGTTGCAGGGCTTTCGGGTAACACTTTTGGAGAAGGATGAGAACGAGTGCCGCCGGATCTACAGCATGCTTGCGGAGAAGATCAGCGAATACCTGGCGTCGTGATGTTCTCATAAATCCGTCATTCGTAACGGGGAAAGGCTCAGTGAGTCTTTCCCCGTTTTTGTTTTGCTCTTTTGCGGGACGGAGTAAGGAACAGCCAGGATGGGTTGAACTTTGTGTAATGTCAGGTTATGTGGTATATGAAAGCGTCATGAAGCGTACCAGTCTGTATCCTCTGACTTTAAAGGATTTTTTCTATGGCTAAATCAAAACAGTCAAGTGATCCTCATGATCCCCTATTAGATTTTCTTCGCTTATTACCTGCAACCGGACCGAACGGATTTGAAGGACTTGTGCGGGACTTACTTGAGCGCTGGACCGGCCTCACGTTTCGTCTCGCTCGTTCAGGAAGCCAATTTGGCAAAGATGGAACTTCTGAAACGCAGAGACAATTTTCTGTTTCTTTTGAGACAAAACGATACGAAGAAACAACTGAATTGAATGCAAGAGAACTTTCTGGGGAGTTACTACAGGCTAAGACAGCATTTCCTGATCTGGATCTCTGGGTCCTTGCAGCAACGAAAGAAGTCGGCGATCTCGCAGAAGATCTACGACAAAGTGCGGAGTATTTAAATATTGAGATATTGGTTGTCGACTCTCGCGCGGACAGTGTCGGACCGTTGCAGGCCCTATGCGCTGAATATCCGCAGGTAGTCATTGCTTTTTGTCGGCGTGACCAAAAAACTAACTACGAAAATCGGATTACCACCCGCCTAAATGGAATTAAAGCCCATCCGTCTTATTCAAATGCTGTAGAACGTCTTCGCAATTCATTCTCATCGACGGTTTTCGGAAACGCATCCGCACGCCAGGATTCTTACGTTTGGTTGAAGAACCATGTAGCAAGCAGTGGAGAGGCATATTCAGCATTTTCTCAAGATATTGGACTTCTCGAAATAGGAAGTCGAAGAATTCCACGTAATACCTTAAATCAAAGTCTCGATGCGTGGTGGGATAGCTGGAAGTCTGATACATCCATTTGCGCCCTTGTAGGCGAAGAGGGGACTGGGAAAACTTGGGCATTATTCTCGTGGCTTGTAGAAAAATTTGACGATTCACACGGACCTATCGTTTTACCTCTTACTGCTGCGCAACTACCCACGTCAGCCGATCTAATTGAGATTATCTCTACAGCACTATATCAACGCTGCCGCAAAACAAAAGATTTCTGGTGGAAACGCATTGATTCCTGGTTAAAGTTAGCAAAGGTTGAGGAACCTCTTTTCTTGCTGTGTTTTGATGGACTAAACGAACGACCCGATTTCCCTTGGCGCTCGATATTGGCACAGGCCTCAAGTGACGAGATGTTAGGCAGAATCGCCATTATCATGACTAGCCGCCTTGAGATTTGGCAGATGCGTGTTTCATCCGGTGTCAACGAGAAAATAGTATCGACACATGGATACGATGATAAGGAATTGGGCTGCGTTTCGGGCCGGCCGTCTGATGCTGGAAGAGATTCACGAGAAAATCCGCAACAACAAAAGCTTTGCATTCGAGACAACGCTGAGCGGTCGCACGTATGTGAAACTGCTGGTGGAATGCCGTGCTAGGGGCTACCATGTTTTACTTGTGTTTTTGAGCCTCCCGACGGCTGATATGGCGGTGGCAAGGGTTGCGGCCCGCGTGGCGCAAGGGGGGCACAACGTGCCGGAGGCCGTTATTCTCAGACGATTTGATGTGGGGCTGAAAAACTTCCATGAAGTTTACAAGAAGATCGTTGATGGATGGACGTTGTATGACAACTCTGGTAATATACCAAGAGTGATCGAGCGAGGAGAAAAAAGATGAGCAGAAAGCCGAAGTTGCCGATGAATGCAGAATTTGCAGCAATTGACGCCGCTCTGAAACGGGCCGCCAAGGCCGCGCACCTCCTGGCCCGCAAAACCAACACCCCCTGCTACATCTGGAAAGGCGGCGAGATCGTGGATATTACCGGGCGGCAGAAAACGTCAGTACAAGACGGTAGGGCTGCAGGAAAGAAAAAAATCCAGCAATAGAATTTGTATAAGCTGAAAGAAAAAAGGGGGAAAGGCGCCAGGCATTTCCCCCTTGGTGATCCATCCGGAATTGACAAACCCCTATCAGGCTTTTTTGTCGTCCTCGCCATCCTTATTGGGCTTGATCTCGATCTCGTCCTTTCCTTCGGACGCTTTTTTGAAGTTACGGATACTCTTGCCCAGTGCGCCACCGACTTCGGGAAGCTTCCCTGCACCGAATACGACCAGAACAATGACCAATATGATTATCATTTCGGGAATGCCAAATCCAAACATTTGATCCTCCTAAAATATTAGGTAAATAGTTTCGTTAGTATCGCACCGGCGTCCAAAAAAATCAAGCGTTGCCGAGCGATCAGTGTCCCGTGCGGTTATCGTGGGAAGTAATTCCGAGCTATTTTGGCTGATGCCAAGGCGCGGCGACGTAGGTGTNNGTACGAACTAACCGCACGGGACACTGATATCCCAGCTTGTTCGGCGATCTGGACACACCATGGTGATTTTATACTTGATTTGGAATCGATATTATTCCATCTCTTTGAAATTAAAGTATATTGTTTCTTCCCTCATTCGTTGACAGCCCGTGGCCGGCATGATAAAAAGCAGGATGAGCGTTGTTCCGTAAGGGTGGCCATTATGTCATACAAAAGGCAGGCAAGATTGTCGGCGATCAATAGAAAAATGGTGGTCATTTCGCTGATTATGGCGGCTGTG
>PLSV01000282.1 GCA_003165235.1 Syntrophobacteraceae bacterium | reverse complement strand
CCCTAGCGTGGGAATCCAGGCTAGCTATGAACCCCTCCAGAAAGCACTGAATGACTTGGCCTGGACGGCCGCTGCCGGAGGGTTGACGGTGAAGGCCGCTTTTATGGCGATTCCCGGCGGAGCTGGACTCGCCCTTGGGGTCACTGGGAGCGCCGACACCCTGAAGGGCCTTCTGCGTGACAATACTCCAGCCGAACTTGCAAGCGTAAACCAGAGCAGCCTTGCCGGCATGGGAGTTTCGAGCGCCTCAATCCAGGCTTTTATGCAAAACACCTATTTCGATCCTTACGAACAGACACTGCTGGTAGGCGCACTGGCGGGTATGACTGGCGTGGGGGATCGCGGAATCTACATCGATAAGGCTGCTGCTGCATTTGAAGAGTCCGTGGCTGTGTTCCTGCGCGTGCGTGCTCAACTCATAAGTCTTTACAACGATAAGACTCACTCCGTGCAGCGTTTTGTGGACGCCGATGGTGTCCCGGTGCTCCTTACGAATAATGGGAAGATCGTCGCGATATTCCCTCTCGATTACATCGCGTGGACCTCAAATTTTGCGAAAAAGGCTCAGGCGGTCTCTGCGGCCATCAAGCAAATGCCAGGGATTTCGGGTAAAGAAATCTGGGTCACGGGGAAAGTAAACCCCATTGCACGAAAAGCTTTGGAGGCCAAGGGGTGGAAAGTGCAGGAGCGGGTACGGGAAAAGCTTGCGGATAGCTAGAAAGGATAGGACCGGGTTCGGGGACATGATCCTGCTTGAGGTGCTCTGACCAGTTCCACCGAACGCCGGGAATTGACTGCTCGGCGCCGTGCCTGCCGTTATCTTTCCCACAGCTCCCACTGACGTCACCGGAAGCTTATCAAGGGGACCGTTTTCAGTAAGTAACGCCGCTCGATGAAGCGAAGGCTAAACGCGATACGGTCGTGGACATGAAGAACGACTGGGAGCGCAATTTTTTGTGAGAGCAGTGAGGAAGGTTTAGCTATGAAGAAACTGTTTGTGTTCGTCATCGTGGTCTCAGCATTCGGTGTTCTTCTCGCTCAGCCTTCTAGCGTCTATGCGGCAGAGGGTGGGGTAGGGCATTACGTCCCGGGCGCCTTCGCCGATTTCGGGGACATGGCGCCGCCATCCGGAGTATTTGGGCTCATGAATTGGTACAACTACTATAACGGTAGTGCAGGGGCGGGCCGACAAATCGAAGAGGGCGGACTTATCGCGGCTAACTTAAAGGCCAACAGCAGCGCGGAAATGTTAGGCGCAGGCTACACGTCACCGTACGGTATTCTCGGCGGCAAGTTCGCCGTAGCCGCATTCGTCCCTTATCTCTGGGTAAATGTGACAGGCAGCATTACCGGCCCGCATGGCAATACCCTCACCCGGACCGACTTCGCCAGCGGTATTGGTGACATGGCGCTGATTCCTTTCTGGCTCAATTGGACCTGTGGCGATTTCAAATGGGCTGTGCAGCTTGATGTCTATGCCCCAACCGGCGCATACAACACCGGTAGGCTCGCTAACGTGGGCCTCAATTACTGGACTTTTGAACCCATGGCGTCGTTCAGTTGGATAAGCAAGAAGATCGGACTCGAACTCAGCGCCGCCGCCGGCTTTGATTTCAACACGAACAACGACGCAATCGACTATCAAAGCGGTGATGTGTTCCACATCGATACAACCATTGCCGAACATCTGCCATTCTTCGGACACGGTATCATCGGGATCGGCGCCAATGCATTCTACTGGAAGCAGTTTACCGCTGACAGCGGCTCGGGCGCGAAGCTTGGCGCCTTCGAAAGTCAAATGAGCGGCATCGGGCCTGTGCTCTCCTACATCTCACCCCCGATTTGCGGGCATACCCTTGTGGCCGAGGCGAAGTGGTTACCTCAAATGGATACCCACTACACACTGAGTGGGAACTACGTATGGGTCAAGGTGGGACTTGCTTTCTAATCGGCATGAAGGCCATTTCATCGGAGAGTACGATGGACAGTTCATCTCTATTGTTATCTTTGGAAAAGATCCGGTCGCAGCTCCAACACTTATTACTGAACCATGTCCTCACATGGGCCATGGCCGCCCAACTCGCCACCGGTAGTTTCGCTTTCCTGCTGGCTCATCAGGCTGCCGGAGCCGTCCGCTCATGGTTTGAACGCCGCATGGTCCTATCCGGTTTGAGCGAGGAATCTTCTGACCTGCAGAAAACCAAAAAGTTTCTTAAGCTCGCCGGCCCATTACTGTCTGTGCTATTCCTGGAAATCGCACTTACCCTGGCGCATCGTTTCAATTGGCCCTCAGAAGGTATCGAAGCACTGCTGTTTGTGGCGATCGGCCTATTTTTTGTTCGATTTCTCGCCGCCCCGATGACCAATCGTTTTTGGGCGGCAATCCTTACCGCGGCAATCTGTTTTTGGACCATTGTGCGAGCCTTCCATGCCGAGGACATCTGGACGAATTTTGCTACCAGCATCTACTTCGCAATGGGCGATGTGCATCTTTCCCTGCTGATTATTTTGAGAGCCTTGCTGCTGTTGTTGATTCTATACTGGCTGGCAAAGAACCTGTTGATCATTTTCCATCTATGGCTGCAGACCGGATCGGGCCTGCCTGTCGCAACCCAGACCCTGCTTCATAAACTCTGCAGGTTGTTGTTGTTTTCCGCATCCGTGGTAGTCATCCTGCATTATATGGGGATCGATCTGACACTCTTCGCCCTGTTCAGTGGGGCTGTGGGGCTGGGAATCGGCTTTGGCCTGCAGAAAATTTTCGCCAACCTGGTCTGTGGTTTCATGATCCTCGCGGATAAATCCATCAAGCCCGGCGACGTGATTCAATTGGGAAACACCTACGGCTGGATCAATTTTCTCGGCAGCCGCTATGTCTCGGTAGTCACGCGGGGTGGCATCGAGCATCTTATACCCAATGAAAGTCTAATCACCGGTGAAGTGATCAATTGGTCCTACAGCAATAATCTCGTCAGGGTGCAGATCCCCATAGGAATTTCTTACGACTCGGATTTAGAGGCAGCCTCCAAGTTAGTGCTGGAAACCGCTGCGGAAACCGGGCGAGTCCTTCATGAACCCAAACCTGCCTGCTTACTGACAGGCTTCGGGGATAACGCACTTAATCTTGAGTTGCGAGTCTGGATAAACGATCCGCAAAATGGCCTTGGGTCTGTTAGAAACGAGCTTCTCATGGGTATCTGGCGGCGGTTCAAGGAAAACGACATCGAGCTGCCGTATCCGCAGAGGGTCTTGCACCATAAGTCCATACCGGAGGTCCGGATTCGGACTGAACCGGGGAGTGAGAAGGCTGAGCAATGAACGGGGCTCGCTATCGGACATGCCCTGCACAGTCCTATTCGGCTTGTCCCATTGGAAAATGCGGTAGACTTATCACTTCACAAGAGGAGCCATAGCGAATGAACAACGCAACTGACTATCCATTGCTTGTTTTCGTGCTCTCCCTCTTCGGGCTGTCCCTCTCGGCGCTGATCGGGGCGTCCTTTCTCATGAAGCAGCGGAAGCTGGAAAAGGAGGTGCGTGAAGACTACGGCGTTATCCTGGCCGCTACGCTGACACTGCTCGGACTCATCATCGGATTTACCTTTTCGATGGCTGTGAGCCGGTATGATCAGCGGAAAAGCTACGAGGCGGCGGAGGCGAACGCCATCGGCACAGAATACGTTCGGGCAGACCTGCTGCCTGCCTCAGACGCGGCGAAGGTGCATGCGCTGCTAAGGAAGTACGTGGACCAGCGTGTTTTGTTTTACATGGTGCGTGACAGGGAACAGGTTCGGCAGATCAACATCCGCACCGCTCAATTGCAGACCGAGCTGTGGTCCGCGGTCCTGGCTACGGCTGCGGCGCAGCCGACGGCCACCGTCGCCCTGGCCGTTTCAGGCATGAACGATGTATTGAACTCACAGGGATACACGCAGGCTGCCTGGTGGAACCGAATCCCAACTTCGGCATGGGTCCTGATGGCCGCGATCGCCATCTGCTGCAACGTGTTGATAGGCTATTGCGCGCAAAATGTCAAAGCGGAAGGCGTCTTGCTTCTGATTCTACCCTTCGTTGTGACTATCGCGTTCTTTCTAATCGCGGACATTGACAGCCCGTGCGGCGGAGTCATTCGCGTAAATCCGCAGAATCTGGCAAGTCTTGTTGAATCCCTGGGCGCGCATTAATCGGGATCGAATATCAGTTTTCTCCTGTTTCCCAAAACCACCGCCGTCATGTAAATCTGTTTCCCCAGGACATGCCGAACGAAATTTCCCGGTTTGCAGGAAGATCGATCTCACCTTCCGCCGCCGGAACATTACGAACAGCTCCGCTGAAACCATGTTCCTGCACAACCTGCCTTCATCCTCTCCCTCTATAATTATTTGCGACCGGCCGGGATAATCGAAAAGAAATTATAGTCCCGAATAATCCGGCGTAAAGACTGGCCCAAATAATTAAGTCGGCTCCTGAACGTTTACTCTTTGGGTTGCGGCCGGTTCCTGCCGGAAGGTTCCGGTGAGAAGCCACTGAAATGAGGCGGCATATCAGCGAAGTACCTTTTTGTAATTAGCAAGCCACCTTCGAAATCGAGTTGTCGTTTGCTCCACCCGAGGCGGCGATTTCAGAAGGCTCATCGCGTTGATCCAACGCAGTATTTGAGCAATATGGATCACAGGTTCGGCTCGTAAAGAGGTTGCCGGTTTTAGGCTGGCGCCTCATTTGCTCTGCATGGGCTAATCACATTGGGAGAATCTCCACAATTGCTTCGCCAATTCCAGTGAAACTTCAACCTTGCAGTGAAAATGTTGAGGAGGGCGCCACCCTGGGAGGTTTTGCAAATGCGCATTGTGAGTGATCTCGGCTTTTGTCTGCTCGCTCTGATGCTCGCACCCGTGAGCATTCTATACGCTCAGAACACCACGATCTCTCCGGCCGATGCGGCGGCTGGCGTTGGACAGATCGTCCAATTTTCAGCCCAGGCAACCGGCTTATCAAGCGTTGGCGTCACTTGGTCGGTAGCGGGCGTGAAAGGGGGTAACCCCAGGGCAGGGCCGATTACTTCCGCAGGGATCTATACGGCGCCTGGTTACCTTTTTCCAATTCATAAGCCGCGTTTGAATTTGCTCCACCCAAGGTGGTGCTTTTAGAAGGCTCATCGCCTTGGTCCAACGCAGTGTTTGAGCAATATGGATCACAGGTTCGGCTCGTGAACAGCTTGCCTGTCTCAGACTGGCGTCACATTTGCTCTGAATCGACAGAGCCGATCAGGATGGTCTCGACAATTGCGACGCCAATGTTTCGGTGAAACTTCAACCCTGCAGTGAAAATGTTCAAGAAGGCGCTACCTTAGGAGGTTTTACAAATGCGCATTGTGAGGTGTCTCGGCCTTTGTCTGCTCGCTCTGATGCTCGCACCCGTGAGCATTCTATACGCTCAGAACATCACGATCAAGCCGGCCAATACGTCGGTTGGCGTTGGACAGATCGTCCAATTTTCAGCCCAGGCAACCGGTTTATCAAGCGCCGGCGTCACCTGGTCGGTAGCGGGCGTGAAAGGAGGCAACGCCAAGGCAGGAACGATTACTTCCGCAGGGATCTATACGGCGCCTGCTAACCTTCCGGGTCAGAATCCCGTACAGATTACCGCGGCCAGCACGGCCAACGCGAAGATATCGGCAACCACCTACGTCTACATACTCTCGCCCGGGCCAACGATCACTGCTGTTTCGCCCAATCCTGTCCCGGTTGGAACGTTCACAACCACCATTAAGGGTTCGGGTTTTCAGTCGGGCGCCACGGTGTTTGACAATTATAGCAACCTTCCTGTTCAGTTGGTGACCATTTCCGTGACTCCCACGACCATTACGGCAACCGGTTATCAGGGGCCCGCCGCCGCCGCCGTGTTTTCCGTGAAAAATCCGGGTTCGCTCTTCAGCAATTCTATCACGGTTCCAGTCGCCTACACGCTTAACGTCGTGAACGGAACCGGGAGCGGCTCGTATGCAGCGGGCAAGGTTGTGACGATTATCGCCAACGCCCCGCCTGCCGGGCAGTCGTTTCTCGATTGGACCGGAGCGGCCGTGAGCAATTCCAACCAGGCCACAACCACGCTCATTATGCCCGCAGCCAACACGACCGTT
>PLSV01000127.1 GCA_003165235.1 Syntrophobacteraceae bacterium | reverse complement strand
CGGCAAGGGCAAGAAGGGCTGGGATCTGCCCGATGAGTTCAAAAGGCGCGAGACTCGCTTGGCAAAGATCAAAGAGGCCATGGATGCTCTTGAGGAAGAGGCCAGGCAGGAGGCAGCGGAAAAACAGAAAGCCACAGAGACTAAAAGCAAGAAAAAACAGCCACCTGTAAGTCAGCCCCCTCCAGTCGAACCCTGCGACAGTGCGCAAAGAAATTTCACCGATCCTGACTCCCGGATTATGAAGGTAAGCTCCACCAATTCCTTTGAGCAATGCTATAACGGCCAGGCAATGGTTGATGATTCTTTTCAGGTGATTGTGGCAGCCGACCTTTCCCAGAATGCAAATGATGTGGACGAAGTTGAACCAATACTGGATATCCTGGAAGAAAACCTTGGCGGCATTCCCCGCAAGATGGCAATCACAACCGATGCCGGATACTTTAGTGATACCAATGTGATGCTTTTTGAGGATGCTCTGCTCGATCCGTTTATCGCCACAATCAAAATGAAACACGGAGAAGCTCTTCCACCGGTTCGAGGACGACCTCCAAACGACCTGACGCCCAGGGAGCGAATGATAAGAAAGCTTTGCACCAAACACGGTCAAAAGATTTACTCCAAGCGAAAGTCAACCGTTGAACCAGTCTTTGGCCAGATCAAACAAGCAATGGGCCTGAGGCAGTTTTCAATGCGAGGATACGAAAACGTATCCGCTGAATGGCAGATGTGGTGTCTGTCCCACAATCTGCTTAAACTCTATCGGCACGGTGGTCCCTTCTAATGGACTGGGGAAGCCTTTGCCGCCGTTCTCTGTCAGAATCAGTACACGACTGAACCGTTCCCGACGATTAATACCATTCTTTTGCACGCGAATGCCTATTGTTGGCTAATGCTTATTGAATTTTGCTTTGCGGGGTGAGAGATTTTCCTCAAAACGATCACCCCAGTTTTCAAAGTCATTTTTAAAAGCAGTTATCCCGACAGGCTCCTAGGCGAGAAAGCCGAAAGAGCCGGAGAATACATGGATGATTCCGCTATTACAGCCAAGATTAAGGCGGAAATTCTGAGTGACCCTTTGCTTAAGGTGTCTCAGATCAACGTGACCACTTCAAACGGCGTGGTGAGGCTGAGCGGCGCCGTTGATTCCCAGCAAAGTATCGACAGAGCAATGGAGATAGTCCGTAGCGTCAAGAATGTGAAATCGGTAGAAAACGGCCTTGCCGTTAAGGGTGCCAAATAGAGGGTGATGTCCCAAAGACATTGGAAATCTTGAACTGTAGATCCACCACTGCTGACCGGCTTACTGCTGCAACAGTTTCATTGGACTTCTAACGGCATACGCAATAATTGAACCGCCAGTATGTGAAGAAAGAACAAGGCTGGCCGCATTCATGAAACAAAACGAAGATGCTCGAAGCTTACAGTTGACGCTGGGGCTCTATTTGCTCATCTTTGCCCTCAAGTTAAGCGTGTACTTCATGTCAGGAGTGATGGCGCTTTTGGCGGAAGCATTGCATACGCTGAGCGATATATTCGTTGTCGGATTTCTATTGCTAGCAGAGCGGTATTCGCGTCGCAAGGCTGATACAGTACATATGTTTGGCCATGGCCGTGCACAGAACATTGCGGCTCTGGTTGCCGCCACTCTGTTTATCTCTTTTACCAGCTTTGAGCTGTATAGAGAAGCCGTTCCACACTTATTCGTACACGAGCCGCGTGCATACCGGAATGTGACATTAGCTCTGGGTGTGTTGATAGTTTCGATGCTCGTGGCGGCGGTTCCCTTGATAAAACTCTTGCGGCAAAAAAGTCGCGGGGCGGCGGCGAAGGCTCAATTTCTGGAACTGAAAAACGACGAATTGGGTTTATTGGCGGCGTTGACAGGGACCCTGTGCGTTTTATGGGGAATGCAAATTGCCGATCCTATCGCAGCGATCGTGGTGGCGACGATTATTGCGGTGAATGCGGTTGGGTTGTTTCGGGAGAATATGTCATATCTACTGGGGCGAGCACCATCGAAAGACGTCATGACCCAGATGGAAAACCTCGCTTCTTCCGTGCCTGGTGTGCTGGCAGTACACGATTTGCGCGCGGCGTATATTGGACCAAATGCGGTTCACACTGATATACATATTGTGGTGGCACCCAATCTTACCGTAGTGGAAGCACACGACATAGCAAACGAGGTGGAGAACCTGTTGAAACCGTTGTTGGGGAATGGCACTTGTACAATTCACGTAGACGCCAATCTGGCTGAGTCGCTTGAAGCGGCACCACAGCTCCGCCGAGAGACACTCTCTCTTCAATAGTGAAGCGGAAGGCATCCCCGGAAAACTTGCTGCGATTCTCGAAGGTTTCCCCTATCGTTCTGACCAGTTCTATTACTCTGGGATCATTCGTGTAAGGACCGTAACGATTGTTACGCTGCGCCCACCCGAAATACTGGCTGAAAACGATTCTATCCAACCAGGAAAGCCCACCCAAGAGCTACAAGAATGGAAGCCACAGTAACCGGGATTCCGACTCTTGCATGTGACCAAAAGCTGACAGAAATGTCGTAGATCCTTGCCTGCTCGATCATGATGAGGTTGGCAATGCTGCCTATTATAAATAGGTTACCGGCATAGGTGCTCACCAGGGCGAGTAGATAAAGATTTTTCGTATGTTCGAGGTCAATGTTTTTAAGCAGCAGCATCACCGCCGGTACGTTGCTCACCAAATTGCTGAGAACCAATGTAACGGAGGAGAGCACGAAAGGATGGTTGATGTCATACCCCAAAGTCCCAAGGAGCTGAACCCCTGATTGTGGAATTCCATACTTGACGACCCCTTGAACAACAATGAAGAGAGCGCAGAACAGGGTGATGAGATGCCAGTCCACAAGGCCGAGAATGGACCGGGTCGTCATTTTTCTGCTGCAAAGAATTATGCCTGCCACGGTCAGTGCCGAGACTTCTCGTGGAATACTGGTAAAGAACAGCACGATCAGTCCCGTTGTGAGTACCAGTGCCTTGCCTGATTGGTGGGAATCGTACCTGGGCCATCCTTCGGCATTCTCGCCTAACACAATCGACCCGTCCCGCCATTTGCCCCGATACATGATCAATATTATGAAATAGAGCACTACAAGCGATATTATGGTTGGCGGCAGGCACCACAACACAAATTCGCGGAAATGAAGCCCCCCAACCTGTCCTATCAGCATATTTTGAGGGTTGCCCATGATGGTTGCCGCAGAGCCAATGTTGCTCGAACAGGAAAGCGCGAGCACAAAAGGGATCGGATTCAAGGACGCTCTGATTACGGACACACAGATTACGGGAGTGAAGGCGAGGCAGACTATATCATTGGCAACCACTGCCGAGAGAAGGGCCGAAGATAAAATGAGCGCAAAGAGGAACACTCCCGGCCTTGTCACAAATCTTACTATGCTCAAGGCAACTTTCGTATAGAATCCGCCCAAAGTGAATTGGGCCGACAAAACCATGAGTGAATAGAGCAGCAATATTGTAGGGGCATCTATTGCTTTCCATGCCTCATTTTCGCTGAGAGTTCCCGTTGCCAGCATGGCGATAGCTCCGAGCACCGCAATGCCTGTCCTATCTATCGCTAATCCCGGGATGCTCCCCAATGCAATCCCGGCGTATGTTACAAAAAAGATGACGGCTGCGATTATCTCAAGGCTCATATTCGCCCTCCTTTGAATCCACCGCCCTATTCTCCGTCAGCCATTACGGGCTGACAACGAAAACTTGGCTGATATGCTCTAAGCTGAATTTTTCTTCGTCTTTTCCGGAAGGGATACCGCTGAAATCGGCTGAAGTCCCTTGGTCTCAGGCATCATCAAGCCGTAGATTGTTAGAGCCACTGCGGCGACCGCGGCGAGAAACAGAAAACCTGCATTGTAGCCCCAGGCATTCACAATATAGCCTGACACCACGTTGCTGAGTGAGGCCCCGATGCTAAG
>PLSV01000244.1 GCA_003165235.1 Syntrophobacteraceae bacterium | reverse complement strand
GCTGCGCCATGTACCGGACGTTCAATGACATCAACGATGCATGGAGAGAGGGGAGCATCACCAATAGAGATCTCGTGCTGGCAAAGGCGAAGGCCTTCTACGAAGAGAGTTCGGGAGTGGACCCTACCTGCAGTGCTGAAGTCCTGGACGATCTGAAGAACGAGGTGCTGGAAGATGTCTACAGACTATCGCATGAACTTCTCCAATCGGACAAGCTCTATCTGGTCTCATTGAGTGAGGATTTTGCCCGGGCGCTCGAGCGGGCGCCGGTAAGCTCCGAGCAGGCGCAATATAGGGCTCCGGTTGCGGCCCCGACCACTTTTGAGCGGATTGCAAAAGCCCTGGACGAGGGAAGAATCGGGCTTAAGGAATCGATGCTTCTCAGGGCCAAGCTCCTTTTTGCTCCCCGGATGGTTCCGCCGCAATCGGAATTTGCGCCCAGGCCCGGCGAAAAGGTGGCGGAAAAGTACTGGACGGGCTTTATCAAGGATGTGCACCGAGTCAAGGACCTTTTGAGTCAGGATGAGAAAGCGGTTTTAAGGTCGCTGGACCCCAATCTCGACGCGATCGTCAGATCCTGGGAGGGGGCCTCCGAGGCCCTGCCCAACTATCCCCAGCTCACCCAGACGTATACCGCAAAGGGAACCAACTATTGTCAGATCCATTATACCACCCTGAAGGGCGCCCCCGATGCAGTCCCCAATGTGGCGTACGTCGCGGCGGTGGCATCCATGATCAACCATGCCGTCATTGACGAGACGAAGCATTTTCATGCGGCATACCCGGAAGGAAACGGGTTGCTCCAGGTCTATTGCTTGGGCAGAGCCACCATACCGGGCTTGGATGGACAATGGATAGACGCCAGCATTGTGAGCGGCAATACAATGTCCGGTTACATGTTGATGAACAGCGCGCTCGCCAGCGCCGCCATGAAGGCGACGGCTTACCATGAGTATTTCCATGGCGTTCAGTCTGCTTATAACGCGAATAGCGATCTGTGGTTCCTGGAAGGCTCCGCCATGTGGGCTGAGGGTTACTTCGGGGCGTGTTGGAAGGACGTGGGCAGTGCTTACACGGAGAAGGACTCCATATTCATGTCTCCGAATCTCTCCATATTCGATACCTCGACCACGTATCGTAAGTATTCCACCAGCGCCCTGGTCTTCTTCTTCTCCGATAAGTATGGCGGCTACAAGTTCGTCCTGGCTTATTTCCAAAACTCCGAGAACCAGAACGACGCCGTCGCTAACCTGACGGCTGTCCTGTACCCAACTTCATTCGGCGATCAGTACACCCAGTTTCTGATCGCAATATACTACAAAAAGATAACCTCCATAAAGAGCTACATGCCCAATGTCGTATTGGCGTGCCCTCAGTGCAGATATACGACGTATGGACATACCCCCGAAGACGATGCCGGTGTGCATCTCCTGGGAGCGGAATTTTTCGCGTTGGAACCGCCGGGCGGCGTCCTGAGTCAAGCTCCTTTCATCGCCTGGCTGACACCACTCGGCGGCGGATCGCCCGTGGGCGATCTCGTGTCAAAGGGCGCATGGGGGCTGGCGCCCGTTCAAGACGGCCGGGCCTACATTCCCGATTCCATGGAGGAAGCCGTTTACATTGTGACGGATGTGACGTACACAAGCAGCGCGGACAACGCGCAAAGACCGTGGCGGGCCACGGTGATCGCACCTTACATCAAGGTAAGGAAGATGACTCCACTGTCTCCAGTCATTCATTACAATCAAGTAACTTATATCGACGTTAATTACGATTTGCTTGGAACTGTTTCGGGCCAGCCGTTCATCGTTACCGTGGAGATGACCCTAAACGGTCCGGGAGTAATTAATTTGAGGCCGGGCCCCAACGATATCTTACTGTCAAGCGGCCAAAATCAGCATGATACTACCCACTTTTGGTTTGGGAACGACAATGGAAATCCCGGGACTTTCACTGCAGGCTATCAGTTCAGAGCGCCCAGGGATTCATGGAAAATCCCCCAGGTGAAGTCTCAGGGACAGTATAAGGTTGTCGTGGAGCCTTGAACTCCCGCCGGCCTGCACCCCCGGCGTAATGGGCAGAGACGGTCCGTGCCCGGAAATTAGGGCCTTCCGGCTAATGCGTACCTGAAAAAGCTTTGAGAATAAGAAATGGACATGGCAAGGTTCGTCCGTGTTGTTTGACGCCAATCGAACATTGCAGAGGAGCTCCGAGCCATGTCGACGTCAATACTCTACCATGCTTTTGGGCTGAGGGGCATACTTGGCGATCTGGGTCTGACCGAGCTATAGATGTGTCGTTAGAGAACAATCTCAATTGCGGCCCGCTCTAAGCACTTGAGAGTAAATGAGTGACTGTTCACACGGACTGGACTTCTCAACTACTTCAAGCATCGCATCACCAGCGGCGCCATCGAGGGCCTCATAAACAAAATCAAGACCCTCAAGAGGCAGGCTTACGGGTTTCGAGATCCGGAGTATTTCAAACTCCGTCTCTACCACCTNNGAGGGCCTCATAAACAAAATCAAGACCCTCAAGAGGCAGGCTTACGGGTTTCGAGATCCGGAGTATTTCAAACTCCGTCTCTACCACCTCCATACCCAGAGGTACTCATTAGCCGGATGAACCAAAAATGATTATTGTTTTTATAAATTGCTGAGGAATCATCTACTGGAAAGGAGAATTGAATGTCGGTAAATGTTGCGCAGGTTCGCGCTCTTTTCAAAAAGCTTGAAACTGGCGACGGAAGCGAATTCTTTACTCACGTTGCAGAGGACGTCGATTGGACGGTTCAGGGAACTCATCCACTTGCAGGTCACTATCACAGCAAGGCTGATTTTGTGGCCCACACCTTCGAGAAGCTCGCCAAAGTCTTGCCGCATGGCGCACAGCTTCACGTTGAGCATGCGCTGGTGAGTGGCGACTGGGTGATCGTTGAACTGCATTCTCTTGCCACTGCGAAGAACGGACTTAGATTCGATAACCGATATTGCTGGCTGTGCCGGTTCGCCGAAGATAAGATTGTCGAAGTCCGTGCGTATCTCGATTCAGCTCTCGTGGCGCGGCTTTTTGAGGAGAACCCGATTTGATTTGATGCACGTATTGTTCATACACAACACGACGAGATAATAATCGAGACCAGAGATGTCATAGAGGATCAGGTGAGGGAGATAGTGAAGGAGTCTATGGAAAACGCATTCAAGCAGATTATTCCAGAGGTCCCGTTTGCGGCGGAGATCAGGGTGGCTGAGGCTTGGGGGTCAGGTGTCCGAAGCTTTGAGCAGAGCCATCATCTCAATTTACTTAATGCTTACTCCATGCTGGTTTGCAGGTAGGCACGAAAAATGTATTATAAAATATATACCACCGCTTAGCTTGAATCCGTTCCAGATCATTCTTTTTGTCACGGAGAAACTACGCGCAACTTATTGTTTACATAGACAACGTTTTTTACGCCTCGGACTGTCTGCTCTACCATCGCTCTCTCTGTAAAGTCATGCACCTTGCCGACGAGTGTAACCACACCTTGCTTCGTACTCACTCCAATGTCGGTCAGTGTCCCCAGCCGAAGATTTGCCAACTCCGCCTTCACTGTACTGGTAATGACAGCATCATCCATCAGGTCACCTACTGACTCAGCGGCATAGGATGCTACAGACAAGCCAACTAATATGGCAAAGCTAAGAAGCAACACTATGGACATGAGAGTCTTATTCATGTGGGTATCCTTAACTGTTTGAGAATGGGTCACAATTGTTGTTTGATCCTGAATAATGCATCAACTTGCCCCCCCAACTGGAGCCGAACCACATTGGGGGGCCGGATTCTGCTCGAAAAAATCTGCCGATGCAACACCAGGACCCGCAAAACTATACTATTTTCTAATCGGACATGCAAGTGAAACGCCAATGAGATTGGTTCCTGCAGTTTCAAGATACCCTCTACAACACACCCGTCCAAGGTACGTCCGCCGACATCACAAAAAAAGCACAGGCGTTACTCCCCCAAAGATTGGCCGATACTGGAGCTCAGATCACTGGAACGGTGCATGACGAGATTATTCTCGAAATTCCTGAGAAGATGGCGGATGATGCCGCCGCCATTTTACAGGAGACCATTATCGAAGCAGGCAAAACTTATCTTTCCAAAGTTCCGGTTGAGGTGGAGGTTACGATTGGGGAGACATGGGCAGAGAAGTAGACAAAGCCGGCCTCACTTCATGCCGGTCTCGGTTGTGAAATGTGAACGCATCAATTCGACCTTACGCGCTTCACACCCCAGTTTCCGATCTAAACGTGCATGTTGCCGGTTCAGGGAAATCCACAGATCAAGATCAAAAGGCGTATGCGTGGTCCGTTCTGTAGATTCAATGGATTGGCAAGCTGTACGTAATAAAGGCGAGTTTTTCTAGTGGTTGTAAGGTTTTAGTGAGAGTCTGCTTTTTGATACTGGGTTCTTCGTATCTGTCTGTTTTTCCATCACAGCAGGCTCCTTGATCCATTCCCTTCAATCAGTATATCCGATTCGAATCTTTCTGTGTTAGAGTTATTTTTGCCCGCCCGGAGGGTAGGGCAACGCTGGGGAGCGACCCGAGCGCCGAGGCGGGGGACGACGGAGGGGCAGGGCTTTGTGCTCTGCCTTTCTTTTTTCAACCTGCCCCTCTTGAGTTCCACAAAGCGATAAACCCAAAGTTCTGTGAGGTCATGGATTGCCCGGCGCCGATTCGGATTCCAGTGGTGAAGTTCTTTTCACCACCAGATCAATTGCCCGATAGTAGTCCCTTTCCACTTTCCGGTTCGATACCCTGCAATACCTCTGAGTCGTGGTAATTCGGCTATGGCCAAGGAGGTCCTGGATGATGGTGATATCGGCATCAGCATTGAGGAGCTGGGTGGCCATGGTGTGCCTGAGGTGATGACAGGACATTTTGAGCCCGCTTTCTTTTGCGTAATATTCCATCCTCTTTTGGATTCCTCTAACCGATAAAGGCTGCCCCCGGCGCCGTCCTTTCTCGACCAGGAAGACAAGTTTTGACCGCGATTGAGATCTTTGCTTGAGGTAACCTGTCAGGACTTCATGGGCATCCGGACTCACGTAAACCATCCGGTCCTTCGCACCCTTGCCGCTTTTTACCAGCAGTTTTCCCCGCCGGAGGTCCAATGCGCCGACAGTTAGGGAAGCAACCTCTTCTACCCGAAGACCGCACCGGAGCATGAGAAGGAACATGGCCCGGTCCCGCAGGCCTTCGAGTTTCTGCAGAAACCGTGAGACTTCTTCGTCTTTTAAGAAGCGAGGAAGAGGCTTTGAGAGCCGAAGGGAATAGCCCCTCTTGACCGGATTTGCGATCTCCAGATCCTCTCCATCCTTGAGGTACTCGTAAAATGAGCGGATGCTGTCCAGATAGCAGTTTATCGTCTTGGGCTGGAGGTTTTTATCCAAAAGAAAATCAATGAACCCGAGCACCTTTTTGTTGGTGGCCTCTTCGATGGGACAATCGAGCCAGACGATAAATTGCTTGAGGGTGCTCATATAGTCTCTAACGGTTCGTTGTGAGTAGTTCTTCCTCTTCAGATGCCTTCTGAAGTTTATGATCGAATCGATAATGGCCACCAGCCGCTCCTTTCTCAATGATTGTCATTGCCCGGAAGTATTCCTCCTCGCGTGTCTTGTCGGTCAGCCTGGCATATCTTCGAGTCACCTCCAAGCTCGTGTGGCCAAGGAGGTGCTGCAAACACTCAAGCCTCATCCCGGCATTCAGGAGCTCGCTTGCAAAGGTGTGGCGCAGACAGTGGATCGTGTAGCCCTGCGCGGAAAGACCCGCATTTTCAATGTATTTCTTAAACCTCACCCGAGCTCCCGCATAGCCCAGGCGGTTTTTTCCCATCGCATAGAAGACAAACTCTTTTTTTGGATTTCTTGCTCTGAGCCAGGAAGTAAGGGCATCTTTCCCATCATCACTGAAATAGACCACCCTTCCGACCCTGGTCTTCTGGGCCTCATAAATGAGCACTTTCTTTTCTTTCAAATTGATTTCGGGGATTTTTAAATCTAGAAGCTCTCCTATTCTCATTCCTGTCCGCAAGAGCATAAGGATCATGGCACGATCCCGAATATGATCAATCGCGGCCAGGAGAGCTTTTATATCTTCCGGATCGATGGCCCTTGGCAGCGCCTCGGGGACTTTCACCCTTACTTTCTTTCTGAGCACATCCGGACGTACCACTCCGTTTTCGACCATAAAGCCGAGGAACGCATATATCGAAATCAAACGGCCGCTAACCGATACAGGCTTAAGGCCGCGATCCTGCTCGTGCTCGATAAACGCCTCTATGATTTGCCTTGTGACTTGGTCGGGGTGAGTAATCCCATGCTGGTCGCGAATGAACATCAAGAAGAGCTTGATGGCTGTATGATTTCGATCCAGAGTATTTGGCCGGCAGTTTTTTCGGTACAAGCGCAAAAGGTATTGCTCGGCGTGTTCTTTTCCCGGCAGCTCACTTTGCCTGAAGATGTTGATCAGCCTATCCAAATACTGACGGTTACTCGCCTGCTGCAAAGCTGCCGCAGGAAGTGGGGAGGGACCCGGTGGGAGATGTCGAAACCGGGTTAAATGACATTGTGAATCTAATGACATAGACCTCGGGTTCATTTCTGCCTCCTTTTTCTGTTTCACTAGAAAAAACAGGCAGATAATTCACCCTCTACACTTCCGGGTCAATCACCTTTTTATTACGTACAGTGGCAAGGCATATGGACTTTAGCAATGCCGAACGGGTGGGCTCCTCAGGGATTTGTTACGTACAGTTGTCTGTTTGGTCATTTAGGGAAAACACGACAAGCTGGACCATCGGTTTCATCGGGCTTTAGGCGGTGGGACCGCACTCTTTACAGCGGCCCCGGTGAAAATCTGCCCGCCGGTAAATGAGCCTGGGCCGGACCTGTCTGCTTTTCAGGCCCGAAGGTAAGCTGATANNCCGATTATGTCTGTGCCGGCAGACAGGAGAATGTGGTGCTTTTCAGTTATATTGATTATGGAGCCGATATTAAACCCAAAATGGAGCTCATCGTCAGTGTCGGGTGGGGTCCCGTAGAAAAGCTCCGCCCCGAGACTAAGATACTTATTCAAGTCACGTTGAACCAGCCATCCCAAAAACCACAAATTCTCATGCGCATGGCCGGGATTTATCAAGTAGCCGCCTCCGCCATACGTCAGCCATGGCCCCCAACGTTTCTGAAGCCAGATGGGCAAGAACACTTGGGGATCACCGTTTCCAAGCCCCCTTGATTCTGCGCCGGTCGGAACTTCGAGAAGCGGATAGATGCTGGCCAAAAGCCTGGCGTCTTCGTTTTGAAAGAAACGCCATTTGACCCCCAGCTCCGTATCGCCATAACCATAATGAGAGGGCAGTCCGGGGGGGTTGACGTATTCCATGGGAGCGGTGACGTGAAGCTGAAGGTTGGGGGCTATCCCATAGTTGACATCTACGTGCGGGGCCGTCATGCTCACTCCGCCATGCTGTTCCTCGGACATGGATGCAACATATATTTCCCAATGCTTGTATTCGACAGGTTCCGGGTCATCCGTCAAGAATGGAGGTCCGGCAAGAGCGGCAAAAGGGACAAAGAGCAGAGCAATAAAAAGGGCAATATTTACCACTGCACGCAACGCTTCTCCCAGTTCTGAATATTTATCCCGAATAATGCGTCAACTTGACCCCAACTTGAACCGAACCGCATTTCCAGGCCCGATTCCATCCGAAAAAGCTTTTGGAATGCCGAATGTCCGTAAATCATACGATATTCCGATCAAAACCCGAAAAGATGTCGATCAGTGTTAAGTCCCCCTTCGGATCGGGACCGGCGATGATGTATTCGGTGAATGTTCTGCACGGAACTGGAGAGAACCACATGTAACGGCAGGAATCAAGAATTAAGCCGGATGGATATCGGTAAAAGAGAGCGAATGTAGGGGTGAGGTGGCGGCAATGAGATCGTCGAAGGATTCTAGGAGAGCGCTATTCGTAGTCCGGAAGGTCCATCAGAAAGTCAGGACACCTCTCCTCTTTCTCGATCGGATGGATATCGTCTGGGGTATTCTCACTTCCAAATCATATGTGACCCGAAGTCCACGTGGGTGGTTCCTTCAATCCAACCTGCTGAAAGTTCCTGTCCGGTGAAATCGAACCCTTTTGCCAGGAACTGATTCGAACTTGCAAACTCCCTCTTCAATTGCGTTTAAGAGCTTTTCGCCACCATGATTTTTTTGGAAAAAGAATAGTCTTAGCCAGTCCTACCAGAAACAGGAGTATCACCGCCCCGACCGTAGCACTAATCAACGTTCCGATCAGTCCGTGAAAGGGCAACTTCAAAAAGCCCGACAGAGCGCCCCCAATCAAGGCGCCTAAGACTCCTACGACCATATTGATGACCAAACCGGCTCCTCTTCCTTTCATAATTCGTTCAGTCAGGAACCCGGCCACAACCCCTATTACCAAGGACCAGATCAAGGGTTCAATGTGCAAATTTATTCTCATGTTTTCCTCCTGCCACATTACTGTGTTCTGCTCGTCGAGCAGTCCCGTCAGATCATCTCAATGAGAGGGGATTAAATTCTGCTATTTGATTTTTTCGCTGAGAGTCTTGCCTGCTTTGAACTTTAGAACTTTTGACGCCGGGATTTTGATCTTTTCGCCGGTCCTGGGATTACGGCCTTCACGTTGAGACCTTGTGCCTACGCTGAAAGTTCCAAAGCCTACCAGAGTAGTTTTGTCACCTGCTGCCAGAGCACCGGAGACAGCCGAAACAAATCTGTCCAATGCTTTTTCAGCCTGTGATTTGGTAATTCCAACTTCACTTGCGATCTTTGCAACCAATTCAGCTTTCGTCATTTTGTTCCCTCCTCAAAGTTATATGAAAAACGCCTCCTCCGATGACCTCATAGAGAATACGGCCGGAGCAATCCTCCCGCTCCGGCCGAAGGACTGAGCTACGGATTTTGAAGAGTTAGGGGCCTGTCCGAGAATTCAAAAGGGACAAAAGAGGGCGACCTCGGCGGATCGCCCATAAAATGTGTCCACTTCTCCGCCATCGACCGTGGAGACCTAATCTTATTGACAGGTAAAATTGGCGGCCAAATGCCTGTCACCGCCCGCGGGTCCTGTATATACGGCTTTCTTGGGATAAGGACAGAGAGGCCTTTGCATGGGGATATCGTCCAACGGACTAGTCCCTGCAGCCATAATGGACGCAGGCTCTTCTTTTTTCTCGACCCAATTTTCAAGAGCTGTCAACCAGTCGGCTGAGACGGGACCGTCTCCACCAGCGCAATGGCACATCCCCGGGACCATGAAGAGACGGTAGAAACTATCTACTTTCTTTTGACCCATTTTTCCAACGACCTTCTCGTAGTAATCGATTGTCCCATAAGGCGTCAGCGCATAATCCGCCCATCCCTGGAACTGGAGCAGGTTGCTACGATGGGCCATGAATGGTGTAAGATTAACGTCGTCAGCATTTTCGGGTCCCAAATTTTGATTAACCATTAGATAGTCGCCGTCCCAATCGAAAAAGTCGATCTGCCAATTAGGATCGCTAAAGACGAAGTACCTCAGTATATCACGACCAAAACCGTATTCAGCATTAGGGAAACCATAATAATTCGTGAACCCCAAAGCTGTTCCATCCGTGACCCACTCCGGCCATGCCGCCGGATTCGCTTCCACGCCGCTCATAGCGAAACCGAACCAGAGGTTCTTTCCCGTCCCGGTTTGAGGGCCACCGTAGACCCTTTTGACCACAGCCAACTGGGCTGCCGTGAGGCAAGTAGTTGGGTCCTGGCCCGCCTTGCATAGCAGGCTGGCCGGATCGAAGTCGCATGAAGGCGGGTCGCTGACAAAGCCGTCCGCTTCGCCGCATGCGGTGTTTATAGCGTTACTGAGCAACATCAGCAAAGAATTAGGCAGCGTGGGGGTTGAGGAAGTGGTAAAGTTAGGAGGAGGCCCAGGCGTAAAGGCAGCGGTAAAATCCGGCCACTCAAGCTGCTGGTTCCAGGCGAAGCCCATGCTGGCGCCTGTCAGCTTATACGCAGGCGCCCCGGAGATAATTCCATCAAAGTCATCGGGATACCTCTGTGAGGATTCCATCGCCTGCCTCCCGCCCGTGGAGCAGCCGGCAAAATAAGAATATTTGGGGCTGGAGCCGTAATAATGTTTTATAATACCCTTGGTTACCAGGGCAGTCTCGTGAACCGCCAGATAGGTGAAATCCTGTTGCGCAGTCGGGTTATTCAGAGCCCAACTACCGTCAAAAAGATCATCCTCAGCCTGCTGATGCCCGGTATCCGTTTCGGTGAGTACGTATCCCTTTTGTACTGCCGAAGGCGCACCCGGGGGCACGAACAGCGTATAGTAATGCTGGAAATAGCCGCCAAACCCCCCGTTTCCCGTCTCCAATAGCTTTTTATTCCAAGCTGCCTTATCGGGCAATGAGACCTCGATGCCGATTCTCCCGAAAATCATCCCGTGCACCAGGCAGTATTCAACAGGATTTGTTTCGGAGACCGTCACTAACGTAGCATCAGTGAAGGTTGTATTCAGTGATTTGCCCAAACTCGTAAAGTAGCCTAGAGTGCATGAAGGCGAAGTTCCTGTGGCATTACAGACTTCCATTGAGGGTGAGTAGAAGAGGGAGATCACCGCCAATATTGATATTACGATGGTGTACCTTTTCATTTTGCCTTCCTCCTTCCTTCTTACTCTGAATCACTGTAAGGTGGCTCAGCTAAAAGATCCGTTTCCTCATTTGTACCATACGATGCGTCACCCCCTCTCTTTAGCTGGAATAATGCATCAAGTTGTCCATCTCTGCATCTAAACCGCATTTTAGGGTAGGATTCTGCCTTAAAAAACTTCTAGAGCAGCATAAGGCCCCTAAAATCATACGATTTTCAGACGCAAATTGTCTTACATATAAAAAGCATACCTAAGATCGTTAAAAAAAGTTTTTAGTAGTAATGATTATTATTTGCGAATAATAGGTGACCTTATCTAAATATTATTCGCGGAATGGCATATGTGATTTTAAACTGTAGTAGGCTCTGAGGATAAGAAAAATACCACACAGTGTCAAGGGAAATTTTCATTAATTACCCGAAATAATGTGTAAACTACACCACCTACAGATCTAGGAGAGTCTTTCAGAATCTAATTATATGTTCAACGACAATAATTTATCCC
>PLSV01000366.1 GCA_003165235.1 Syntrophobacteraceae bacterium | reverse complement strand
GCGATCAGTTCTTCCCCGGTTATACTCTGCTGTTCAGCAAGACCCATGTGACCGAGCTGTTCCACCTCGACCGCCGGGTACGGGGCGAACTGATGGAAGAGGTCAGCCGGACGGCCAAGGCGCTGTTCGACGTCTTCCGGCCCGACAAGATCAATTACGAGCTCCTGGGCAACATGGTCCCGCACATGCACTGGCATCTCGTGCCTCGTTTTGCGTCGGAAAAGTTCTGGCCGCGCCCGATCTGGGCCGAACCCCATGACGAATTGTTCCTGACACCGGAAGAATACCGCCGTTCCATCGCACAAATACAGGAGGCGCTGACATGATCAGGCCGTTTCTTCACACTCTGACCAACGGCCTGCGGGTCGTTTGTGTCGAGATGCCACATCTGCACTCGGCCGAACTCGCGATCTACGTCAAGGTCGGAGGACGCAACGACCCACCTGGCAGAGAGGGGCTTTCCCACTTTCTCGAGCACATCCTCTTTCGCGGCACAACCGATTATGCCTCGTCGCTTGAGATCGAAACCGCCTTCGAGGCCGTCGGCGGGAACCCTAATGCCGCCACCGACGCCGAATCCACCTGTTACTACTCGCGCATCCACCCCTCCTATGTGCGGCAGGGCATGGAGATCTTCGCTTCCATGCTGCTTCGACCGCTTCTGGAGGGGACCGTGATCGAGCAGCGCATCATCACGGAAGAGGCGCGGGAAGACCTGAACGAGTTGGGCGACGAGATCAACCCCGACACCATTGCCAGCCGCCTGCTCTGGCCGCGGCACCCCCTGGGCATGCCCACCATCGGCACCCTGGAGAGTATTGCCGCCATACGCCGGACAGACCTTGAGGCGCATCTGCGGCAGTACTATGTCCCGAGCGCAACGGTAATCGCGGTTGCCGGCCCGGTGCGCAGCCACGAGATAATTACCGCAGCGCGCAAGGTATTTGACGGTTGGCACGGTGGGGCGCCCCCAGCGGCTCCCATGGTCACCAAGCGAAACAACACCCCTCAGATTCGATTCGTGCGCGACTCGGACAGCCAGATGAACCTTCAACTGGCCTTCTTGGGATTTCCCCGTGGAGATCGGCGCTTCATGGCCGTTCGTCTTTTGCGCCGGATGCTGGCGGGTGGCGGCAGTTCCCGCCTGCACCTGAGGCTGCGGGAGGAGTTGGGAATCGTCTATTCCGTAGAGGGGGCCATTGGGGCCTACGACGAGACCGGCTGCCTGACATTTGATCTCTCCACTGCCCCGGACAACCTGCTCCAAGCGGTCGAGGTCACACTTGAGGAGATCCGGCGCATTGCCAACGAACCGATCACTGCGGCAGATCTGGAACGGATTCGACTGTCTTACATCTTTGATCTGGAATACAGTCGCGATTCAGCGTATGAGATGGGAGTGCGCTACGGCTGGGGTGAATTGGTCGGGGTAAAACGCAGCATCGAGGAGGATCGGGAAGAGGTGCGGAACATCACGGCAGATGTGGTGCAGGAGGCCGCCCACGGCCTCTTTGCGCCGCAAAATCTGAACCTGGTGGCTGTCGGGCCTTACAAAATGGGGATGAAAAAGAAGACACGGGAACAGATCGGACGCTACGCGGAACGTTTTTAAGAACTTATACTTTATTGCCGGATCAGGCACTCTTTGATCTTTTTGGGGGTTGGTATTGGGAATAGGGGCATAGTTCCTGTCGTGCTGGGCCTCCAATGTGATCGTCCGGTCGCGCAACGCCGATTCGATTGCTTCCAGAACCTGTCCCTCCATCTCGCGAATGTACGATTTGACGTTATCGTGATAATTACCCACTGAAAACTTTTGCAAAAGATCAAAAAAGCCCGGAAGAGAATTCTCTTCCGGGCTTTGGGAGACTGTTCGACTAGCAGTCTTAGTTGGGATATACGGAGACCTTTTTCCGGTCTTTACCCATACGTTCAAATGTTACGATCCCGTCAATCAGGGCAAACAGGGTATAATCCTTGCCGCAGCCCACGTTGTTGCCGGGATGGATCTGGGTGCCGTGCTGGCGGTAGAGTATGTTGCCTGCCCTGACCGCCTCGCCGCCGAATTTTTTACAGCCCAGCCTTTGGCCGCTCGAATCCCTGCCGTTCCTTGAGCTGCCTACACCTTTCTTATGTGCCATTTCCGTTTCTCCTGGGAAAATATCGTATTGTTTATGCGCTGATCTTTTCTATCTTGAGTATCGTACGCTCCTGGCGATGGCCGCGAAGCTTGCGGGAATCCTTCCGGCGCTTGGACTTGAATACAAGCACCTTCTTGTCCTTGCCCTGGGCCGCAATCCTGGCGGTCACCGTGGCGCCGCTAACCAGCGGGGCGCCAATGGCTACCCTTTCGCCGCCAACCATGAGAACCTCGGCGAATTCGATACTGTCACCGATGTTTCCTTCAAGCTTCTCGACCTTGAGGAACTCCCCCTCACTTACCTTGTACTGCTTGCCGCCTGTCTTTATAACCGCATACATATGACGTCTCCATCCAATTCATTTTTAAAGAGTTTTGAACTATAGTCAAACAGGCGGCACAAGTCAAGAAAAAATTTATTCCCTCAGCTAGCCCGCTGTTCTCTGCGACGACGAGCCATCATCAGGCGCGTTCATACAGCCCTCCCATCCCACTCGAAAACTTACGACTTCCAAAACTGCTCAAAATAGTGTACAAAAAGGCTGGAATACACAATGTTGATAGGGCCGGTTTTCAGAAGCGTCCCAATCAAATATCTCATGAGTCAGGAGCAAAAGATGAATACATGCAGCAAAGCAGTTACCGCAGGATGTTCACTTGTCCTCGCAGCAGCCCTCCAAACCGGCTGTGCACCCACAACCAAAACGTTGGATTCTGCCCCAATTATCCAGACCACGCAGCAGCCTCGACCTAACGTGCTCACCGGCAAGGTGGTGGAAACCATGAACAGCGGCGGCTACACCTATATCAACCTTGAAAAGGATGGAAAAACAACATGGGTGGCCATACCCCCGGTTAAAGTTGAGGTCGGACAAGAGCTCAAGATCTGGTCCGGCATGGAAATGGGCTCATTCACCAGCAAAACCCTGAATCGAACCTTTGACAACATCTTTTTTTCACCCGGGATTGCAACCGATAGTACGGCCCCGAAAGCCGGAAATTCCGGCAATGACGGCTCAAATTCGATAATGCCCAAAGGGCATCCCACCCTGGATCAGCAGACACGTCTCCCGCAGGGGCATCCGCAGGCTCCCGCCCAAAACCAGGCAAACGGCTCCACGATTTCCGGCAAAGTCATAGAAACCATGAATAGTGGCGGATATACATACGTCAACCTGGAAAAAGATGGCAAAAAGACATGGGTTGCGCTGCCGATTACGCAGGTATCCGTCGGGCAGGAGTTGGAACTGGTGAATGGGGCGGAAATGAAGAACTTTTCGAGCCCAAGCCTCAATAGAACATTTGACAGCATTATCTTTTCTACCGGCCCCGCCGACAAAAAATAAGCTGATTTAGTTTATATTAAAAACAAGGAGATCAAAGTGAACTACGGACAACTTAAAGCATTTTTGTTCCTGATAATTTTGTCGGTTACATTTATTAGCTGCAAATCTGCCAAAAGTAATCCCGGCGAAGGTAAAGCTGACGTCAGAGCTGCGGCAATTCACGTCCTTTCACAGTTTGAAGCCGGGGAATTTTCACAGATTTACAAAGAGGCCGCTCCCACATTCAAAGAAACTGGCCCTGAGGCTAATTTTTTGGCGCAGTTTCAGCAAACGCTCAAGAAAACAGGGACATTTAAAAATCAAAAGGAATCCAGCTGCGATGCCCGCCCTGATAATACTTATGTTATCATTTACCGTATGGAAAATGATCGTTTCATTACCGATATGAATCTGACCTTTATACGGTCAAAAAACGGAAAAATGGAGCTTGCCGGTATACATGAGCATGATGAACCTAAAAAATAGGCGCCTTTCCCAGAGGTAATGGGTACATTTTCCCCTGAACATGACAAGATACATATAATAGCTGTGACACTCTCGAGAAAATAACTGCTTCCAGGATACCGGAACCTATGTTGAACGGAAAAAAGATCGTGGTGGTTCTCCCCGCCTATAATGCTGCCAAAACCCTTAAAAAGACCCATCAGGAAATACCGCTCGATATTGTGGACAATGTGATTCTAGTGGATGACGCCAGTCGTGATAATACCGCGGAAGTGGCGCACGGACTCGGCATATGCACCATCATACACAATGTCAACAAAGGATATGGCGGCAACCAGAAGACATGTTACCGTGCCGCGCTGGATCTTGGGGCGGATATCGTGATTATGTTGCACCCCGATTATCAATATACCCCAAAACTGCTTCCGGCCATGGCGGCAATGATCGCCTGGGGCGAATTCGATGTGGTGCTTGCCTCACGCATCCTCGGGACCGGGGCGCTCCGGGGTGGGATGCCGCTTTACAAATATGTAGCCAACCGCTTTCTAACCTTTACCGAAAACGTCCTGCTTGGTCAGAAGCTGTCGGAATATCATACCGGCTACCGGGCTTTTTCGCGAACTGTACTCGAAAGCTTGCCGCTGGATAACAACTCGGATGATTTCGTCTTCGACAACGAGATGCTGGCCCAAATAGCCTGGCACAATTTTCGAATCGGCGAACTCTCTTGCCCGACCAAATATTTTGACGATGCATCGTCAATTAATTTCCGGCGCAGCGTGACGTATGGGTTGGGAGTGCTCAAAACCGCTATGCAATTCAGATTATGCAGAATGCGGATACTCGATGCTGAGAGGGTCTTCGGGAAAGCGCTGAAGAATTGATCACTAATGTATCCGCGTTACCGATTTAAAGCTTCTTGTGTTTGAGGTAAACTTGAAAATTCTCTTTGAACCCTGGAACCTGGGTGATGCAATAGATTCACTACCGAACAGAGGCGCCAAATTGAGGTCATCAGCATTCGGGGTGATGTCCGGGACTTGGTCGCAGCACACAGAATTTTCAAGGGAGCCGCTTTCAACTTTAGCGGATGGCTACCTTTTTGTGCACGAAAGTCTTCTTTTGTTGACCTACCGTTCAGACTCGGCCTCTTAAAGGTCCGTAACCGCTACCACGCATGGGCGGAAACCGCCCTCATCCCTTTATATGATAATATCAATGCAGGTTTTTAAGGGGGGAGGATGGCAATCTATGCATTGACTATATTTATAAGTTCCTTTCTTTTGTTTCAGGTTGAGCCGATCATCGCTAAATACATTCTCCCTTGGTTTGGAGGTGGTCCGGCAGTCTGGACAACCTGTATGCTTTTTTTCCAGGTGGTTCTTCTGTGTGGGTATTCTTATGCCCATTTTACGTCTCTAGCAGGACGGGCAAGGCAGGGTTATATCCATATTGCAATGCTGCTATGTGCTGTTCCATTCCTGCCAATATCACCTTCGCCCGAAATCTGGAAGCCGGGGCCGGAAGATGCACCCATAGGGAAGATATTGTTGCTCCTTCTGGCAAATATCGGAATGCCTTTCCTAGTCCTTTCTGCTACAGCACCTCTTTTGCAGCACTGGTTTATACGTGAATTCCCCAATAAATCTCCATACCGACTCTATGCACTTTCCAACTTCGCATCCCTTCTGGCATTATTGAGTTATCCATTTGTTGTTGAGCCCCGTCTGACCCTTAACCGTCAAGTTGATTTGTGGAGTTGGGGTTTTGTTGCCTACATGTGTTGCTGCATTTGGTGTGCACTCAGTCCAGCAGTTATTGCATGGTTTCACACAAACAAATGGATATCTAACGGCACGGTGTTTCCGGAGTCAGCCTGGAAAGTATCCCAACCGGAAAATAAACGGATTCCTCTTTCAACCCTTCTTGCCTGGCTCCTTCTCTCTGCCTGTGGTTCAGCCATTCTGCTTGCTACCACCAATCAACTTTGTCAGGAAGTTGCAGTAATCCCGTTCCTTTGGGTCCTTCCACTTGCACTCTATCTACTCACCTTCATATTATGTTTTAACAGCGATAAAATTTATAATCGGCTTTTCTGGGGCACTCTTCTTGCGTTGTCAGTTGGATTTGTATGCCGAATTCTACATTTAGGTTTAAACGTGAACTTGTCGGTGCAGATTCTAGCCTATTTGGCAGTTCTTGTCGCCTGTTGTATGACCTGCCACGGCGAGTTGGTTCGTTCCAGACCCGATCCAAGTCAGCTTACCGTTTATTACCTGCTTATATCCGCAGGAGGTGTCTTAGGTGGTGTGTTCGTTGCTTTGATCGCGCCATTGATGTTCAGAGGGTTCTGGGAATTTCAAATTGCCCTGACGTGCACTTGTCTGGTGATTTTTTGGGTATGGTTAAGGGATCATGTATTTACTACAGTTCCCAAGTTGATACCGCTAATTTTGGTTATTGGGTTGGTACTCCTTCTTGATTTCACATTCAGAAATATAAGAGACGCTTATAATCCTAATATATTGACCAGTTCACGAAATTTTTATGGTGTTTTGAGAGTGATAAGGGACAATGATGGCGAGAATGAATATCTAGCACTAATGCATGGGCAGGTGAACCATGGCATCCAGTATGTGAGTCCTAACTGGCGACAAAATATGGCCACAACCTATTACGACGCGGAAAGCGGCGCCGGACTGGCACTTCGTTTCCATCCCAAGCATGTTACTTCTGTGGCTGGATCATCAGGCTTAAGGGTTGGAGTAATTGGTCTGGGCATCGGTACCCTTGCGTCATATGGCAGGAGGGGAGATACTTTCCGGTTTTATGAGATCAATCCTGATGTCATCAAACTGGCGGGTAATTATTTCTCCTTTCTCAGCCGCAGCGCAGCCGATGTTCAGATTGTTCCCGGAGACGCAAGGATATCATTGGAACATGAGCTAATAAACGGCAATCCTCAACAGTTCGATGTCCTGTTTGTGGACGCTTTCACCAGTGATGCAATCCCAGTTCACCTCTTGACAAGAGATTGTTTTGAACTTTATAAACAGCATCTTGCACCGGACGGTATTTTATTGGTCAATATATCAAACCGCTTCCTTAACCTTTTACCGATTGTCCGTTTGAATGGGGATGCCATTGGTCTTCAGACCCGGTTAATTGCCGCGCAGGGGCATTTAGAAGTTGGCAGTATTCCATCGGAGTGGGTGATTTTAACCTCCAACAGTTCATTTCTGGATCACCCTGAGGTTAAAAAAAGCTTATCGTTTATGCCTGATAATGCAGCGATTAATAGACCATGGACTGACAATTTTGCCAGTCTCTGGCAGGTAGTCAAATAAACTTAAGCCTGTCGAGGGTAGGTCAAACTTAATTACAAGGTCATCACGCCGCCGGTGTTGAAATGCATCGGCATATCGGAACCGGCAAAATCGAAGTGTTCGCCGTGGTCTTTCATCATTTCACGAAAAGCGCTGAGCATGTACTTCCTCTTGAAGCCGTCCTCAAGTTCGACGATCTCCTGCACCTTGTTGCTGTAAAATTTCATGTAACAGGTGCCCAGCGCCTGGGTAACCTCCTCCATCGTCATCTCATACGGCTCGATAATGGGGGTCACCAGGTTGTATTTCGAGTAATCGAAGACCCTGATGCGATCCTTCATATCCTTGTAAATCGGCGTGAACGGGAAGGGGGTGACCACCGGGAACACGGCAATGTCCGGGTTGAGATACTTGGCGGATTCGATGGTGTTCTCTATTGTTTCCCAGGTTTCGTTCGGGAAGCCGACCATGAACGATGCTTCCGTAATGATTTCAGCCTCCCTCAGCAGGTCCAGGGCTGTTTTGTTCTGCTCGAAACTGGTCCCCTTGTTCAGGCTGTTCAGGGTGTCCTTATCGGCGCTCTCCGCACCCAGATAGACGTGGATGATCCCGGCCTCGCGATATTTGTGCAGGATGTCGGCGTCGCGGATGATATCCTCGACGCGGGTCTCGATCAGGAAGTAAACCCCCAAGTTGCGTTCGATCAGCACGTCGAGCAGCAACTCCCACCGGTCGCGGTGCTTGGTGGGGTACGGGTCGATCAGGGTGATGAATTTGATGTCATAGGTGGTGATGAGATGTTCAATCTCCTCAATGACGTTCTCCGGGGTACGGCAGCGCCAGTCCTCGCGCCAGAACATCCGCTGGCTGCAGAAGGCGCACCCCATGTCGCAGCCCCGGGAGGTCAGGATGGAAGCCATCCTGCCGCCGGGTGCGACCTTGTACTGGTAGTCGTCCCAGTCGAGGAGGTGCCAAGCGGGTTTGAGGTCGTCGAGCTTGACGATGTGGTGGTGCCGCTTGTTAGCCACAATCTTATCGCCGTCACGGAACACGATGCCGGCGACATTCTTGGCCTCACCCTTCGGAATCGCGGCGATCAAATCCTTCAGGGTCTGCTCCGGCTCGCCGCAAAGGATGTAATCGACCCGGTTTTCCTGGTCCTCGTAGATTTCCTCGTACATGAAGCTCGGATGCGGGCCGCCCAGGAGGGTGACGATGTTCGGGTTCACCTCCTTGGCGATGTTGAGAATCCGGAGCGCGGCAGGCACCGTGGCGGTGCTGATGGCCCCTGTGACCGGGAGGTAGTCCATGGTCATGACGTAATCGGGCTGGTAGCGCTGTATCTCCTCCCTGATGTTCTCGAACGAATGCTTCTTGTTCATGGCATCATAGATTCTGGCCTCGTTTCCGGCCTCAAGCGCCGCGCCGGCGAGATAGGCCAGATGCAGCGGCGGCCAGGTACCGACGACCTGCACCCCCCAGCAGAAATATGGTGCCGTTACAAAAAGGATCTTGCTCATTCGTTTCTCCCGTCCAACAAAGGTATCTGCGACTGATGTCCTCCCGGCTGCGCCGACCCGTTTATCGGGCCATGGCGCGCGGGACTCATGTACAGCCATTTATACCGTAACAAAGAAACGTAAAGGGGTAATAATGGAAATGTAAAGTTTTTGTAAAGAAGTGAATGGTGAAAGGTGAAAAAGGCGGATCAGGCTTGTGTAGGGAGCCAGAACCATACGCGCGTTCCGCCCGCGTCGCTTTCAGCNNTCGGCGATCACAGCGCCGCTGTTGGCGAAGACGGTCTTGATGCCGCCCGCACTCCGCAGGGTGGAAATCGTGACGATTCCCCCACGCGGTGTGTATTTCCAGGCGTTGTCGGCCAGGTTGCGGATCGCCTGCAGCAGCTTGTCGCGGTCCGCGGCCACCATCTCGCTGCCCGGTTCGAGACGCCACTGCACTAAAATCTCCTTCTCCTGGAAGTTGGGCCGGTACAGGTTCATGATCTGTTCGAGCAGTTCGTGGAGAGAGAGTTCCTGACGGTCGAGGAACGCCTTGGCGGCATCGGCCCGCGCCAGTTGCTGGAGGTCTTCGACCAGGTTGACCAGGCGCAAGACCTCCTGTTCAAGCATCCGGAAGGTTTCCGGGGAGGGGGGTATGACGGAGTCGCTCAGCCCCTCCAGGTAACCGCGCAGGTTGGTCAGCGGCGTGCGCAGTTCGTGTGCAATGTCGGCCACCATATTCTTGCGCAGCCGTTCGATCTTCTCAAGGTTGTCGGCCATGTGGTTAAAGGCATCAGCTAACTGGCCCACCTCATAGCGGGATACGACATTCACGCGTTCGGAATAATTGCCGTCGGCAACCTTCCTGGTGATGGCGGTTATCCTGGAAAGGGGGCGCAACACCCAGTGGGTGAGCATGTAGGTCAGAAAGAGGGTCAGCGCCAATGCCGTGAGGTTGCCCCAGAACAGGTCCCGGTTAATCACTTCCAGAAATTGGCGATGCTCGTTGATCGGCGCAACATGGAAGCGCCCCACAAGTACCGTATAATAGCCGGCCGCCTGCCGGTCGATTGCACGCCAGACCAGGAAATATATGATTGCAAAAACAGGAACGATGTGGCCGATCAACAACTTCCAGAGCAGGCGCTGTCTCATCTAGCCTTCCTCGTCATCATTCTCATCACTGAACCGATAACCATGTCCCCGCACCGTCTGTATATATCGGGGCCGGGAAGGATCGTCCTCGATCTTTTGCCTGAGCTTGCCTATGTGGACGTCAATGACCCGGTCGATAACCACCTCACCTTGAGGGTAGCATTGATTCAGGAGCTCTTCCCGGGAAAAAGACTTCCCCGGAGAACTCATCAGTGCCTGCAAAATCTTGTATTCCGATGAAGTCAGCATAATGGGGTGCCCATCACGGGCGACCCTGTGCTTCTCGTTATCCAGTTCGAGACCGGCAAAAGAGAAGACAGTCACAGGAAGTGGTGATGCCGGCCTGCTGCGACGGAGAATGGCCTTAACCCGCTCCACCAGTTCACGGGGGCTGAAGGGCTTGACCACGTAATCATCGGCCCCCATCGCCAGTCCCGCGACCCGGTCGAGTTCTTCCTCCCGCGCCGTAAGCATCAGGACCGGGACATCGGAAGTTTTCCTCAGTGTCCGGCAGATCTCCCAACCATCCATTCCCGGCAGCATGACATCAAGGATTACGAACACCGGCTTGCAAGCAGCGGCGGCCTCAATCGCTTGCCCGCCGTCGTGGATGACCATCGTTGAAAAACCATCTCGCTCAAGATATGTCGAAACCAGCGCAGCGGTATTGCGGTCGTCTTCGACGATCAGTACCGTGCCCTGGTTACTGACGGTTTGTGACATGATTGTTCTCCATCTCAACCCCCAACATAGATACGGTTGAGAGTTTAAGGTTGAGAGTCGAGTGTTATTTTCTCATCTCTCATCCTTTATCTCTTAAAGTCACTTCTCCTGCGGTAGCCCCGCTCGCCGCCATTGTGCCATATGGCCGTCAAGCAGCGTGATGGTACGGTAACCGAGAACGCCGAGCAGCATCCTTGCCATCACGGCGCGAGGGCCCAACTCGCACAGGACGACCATCTCGGTGTGCTTGTCGCGGGGGAGCGGCGCGCACCCGAATAAAATTTTCCATATCGGCGCATTGAGTGCCCCGGAGATGTGGCCTGCCCGGAATTCAAAACCCGTCCGGACATCGATCACCGCCGGCGCTTGACCGGATGCGATCTTTTGTGCCAGCTCCTTATTATTCATAGAAATTATTCCTGCAAAACAGAAAATGGAGGTTTAAAAATACATGCCGCCTCGTATACCATATTATACGTGCTTATTAAACCCCGATATTCCTTTAGGCGGAGCAAGGCTCCTGCATGATCAAAAAAGTCATTTCCCGGCATTCTCATCTTGCCTCCCTTTTTGGGCAAAGGCAATCCCAAGATTTGTCTGCGCCTTTACGTCACCGGGGCTTATCCGAAGTACTTCCTGAAACTCCTGAATAGCTGCATCCAGGTTCCCTTCATTGGCAAGAGCCACCCCCAGATTGGTAAGCGCCTTCGCATCATTGGGGTTTAGCCGCAGTGCCACCCGGTATTCCCGGATCGCTGCATCCAGNNGGATCGCTGCATCCAGGTCTCCTTTATTGGCAAGAGCAGCCCCTAAACTGTAATGCGCATCCGCGTGATTTGGGTTGATCAGAAGGGTCTCCCGGTATTCCCGGACCGCTGCGTCCGGATCCTTTTTCTTGATAAAGGCGTTCCCCAGGTTGTAATGCGCATCCGCATAATTTGGATTAATTCCAAGTGCAGTCTGGTATTCCCGGATCGCTGCGTCCAAGTCACCTTTTTCCGCAAGAGCAATTCCCAGGTTGTTATTGATCAAATAATTGCCGTCTGTGATTTGGAGGGTATGCCGGAAGAGGGAAATGTTGTCTCGCCAGTAGCCCAACTGTTGCCACGTTAATGCCGTTGATGCACTGATAACCACACCAGCGAGCAAAGCCAGAACAACCTTTTGGTGTCGCAGGTTCCTTGTCAGATCTGCTGCTCCCCATGCAACAATGATGAAAAGTCCAATCACAGGGAGATAGGTGTATCTGTCCGCCATCGACTGGCATCCCACCTGGATTAAACCGATAACGGGCACAAGGGTGACGAGGAACCAAAACCATCCTGCCATAAGGTAAGGGCGGCGATGCCTGGCCCGAATGACTGCTGCGGACAAGAGAAGCAAAACAAGCAGTGAGCCGATAGCTTGCCAAAGCGGGATCGACGGGCTCAATGGGTATAAAACGGCGAGGTTGCGGGGCCAGAGCGTCTTGGCAATATACTTGATGTAGGCAAGCAAAGCATTTTCAGTGCGGAGCCCGATGGGAATCACGTCAAGACTTTTTATTGCCCCGCCTTTGTTCTGGGCATAGATGGTTATAACCGCAGATAGGAATGAGAATATAAAAAAAGGGATTTTTTCTTTTATACAAGCCGTTATCCTGCCTGAGACGCGACATTCCCCAAGTTCCTCTCCCCCATGCCGATAGCGGTGGAGAGGCCAGAAGTCCATCAAGAGCATGACTATCGGCAGGGTGACAAGCATCGGTTTGGCCATGAGCCCAAGCACGAAGGAGAAAAGAGACAGAATGTACAGGGCGGGTTTCCTGTTCGCCACGTACTCGGCATAAAAGAGAAGGGTAAGCAGCCAGAAAAATGCGCTGAGCA
>PLSV01000323.1 GCA_003165235.1 Syntrophobacteraceae bacterium | reverse complement strand
TTGCGAATCTTCACGGCAAAAAATAGTAACGAACCGATCAGGGTGGGCACAGCTTTACCGTGCCCACCCTGATATCCGATGGCCGATTTCTCCCCGTGTCGCCGAGTCTCCCCCTCTCCGCCTCAGCTTACCTGGGGGGAGTTTCAAGTATCTGTATCTTCAGGACATCCTCGCGCGGCATCGCCTTTTCTATGCGAATCTTCACCATTTCACCCTGATTGAATTTAGCGTTCTCTGCTACCGGGGCGTTGGCTTCGAGCAGGAAATCCGGGATCAGAAGGTGCGCGTAGCGGGCATTCTTGTCCAGCACCAGCGCGTTCAGGTTTTCTATGTCTTCCTGTTCCATGTACTTGAGAATCCAGTACCTGGTCCATTTGCGCTGGATTGTGAAAACCCTGGCCTGGGCAGGCGAAAGCCGCCCTGCTATTTCATCGAGTTGCTGTTTGGAATAGAGTCCGGCCCCCGTAGCCAGGGCATGTTTCAATTGACGCTGCACTATGAGGTCCGAGTAGCGCCGGATGGGTGAGGTTACGGTCGTGTAATGAGGGATTGCGAGGCTGCAGTGCGGTTTTGCCTCGGTGGACAGTTCCGCCCGCGAAAAGAGGCGCCTCTGGCGATAAATTCGAAAGAGTTCGTGCTCGCTGTGGACGAACTCGGTTTCCGGCCGGCATTCCGCCTGATTTCGATAGAGGGCGGGTATGTGTCTTTGGGCAAGGTAATCGGCCGCCGCAGCGTTTGCCGCGATCATCCATTCCGATACGAGTATCTGGCTTGGGGTTTCCTTGTCATAGTAAGCAATCTGAATCATCCCGGCGCTGTTCACGTAAACCTGGATCTCCGGGAGCGGAAGAATGATCGCGCCGAGATCGAGCCGCTTCTGCCTCAGTCTGGAAGCAATCTCATAGAGTGCTTTCAGTTTGCTCTCTTCATGAATCTTCTCGTTTACATCCCGGTAGGTTAGCTGCCTGCGAACCCTTACTACACTTGGACAAATCCTGGTTTCGACAACATTGGCCCCGGAATCGATCGTAATGAGAAAACTGAGTGCGAGGCGGTCCTCGCCCGACTTGAGACTCAATGTCCCCTCCGAGAGGGAAGGGGGCAGCATGGACACACGCTCATCCGGCAGGTAGATCGAACTTGCCCTTGCCTCTGCTTCGCGATCCAGGGGGGCGCCCTGCTCGATAAGTTCGGCAACGTCGGCGATATGAATGCCTATCTCGAAAAGTCCACCCCCGAGTTCGCGCACGCTGAGCCCATCGTCGTAGTCGCGGGTCAAAGGGCTGTCGACCGTAAAAACATCCAGGCCTGTGAGGTCCTCTCGTTCGTTCTTGACTACTTCGGTGTGACTCGATTTTAGTATCCGCTCGGCCTGTTCCATAGCATCGGGCGGGAACTCGGTGGAAATGCCGCGCTCGTGCAGCATGAGGTTTTCGTCTTCGCGCCACACGCCCAGGCGCACCAGAAAGCGGAAAGCTGACTGTGGAGTCGAAGGAATGCCGGCCAACTTTAGAAGTTCTTTGACGAAGGCGCTTTCTTTTGCCTCCTGACCGAAAATAACAAAGTCCTTTAATTGCTGTATCAGTTCTTCACGGAATTCGATCTGGGGAACGCTTTGCCGGCGGGTGTGCATATTTGCGACCCACCTTGCCCCTTCGACGAGTCTGCGCTCCCTTTCCGCTTCCTTTTGCAGTTCGATGCGGCGCGCCTCGACGTTTTGAGGCGACAGAGGGTGGAATTTGGAGTCCCTGAGCTGGAAGTAGAGCCTGTCCGAGAGCAGCAACCGCTTGACTGCGGCCGCCTGGTCATCGGAAATCGGAGTATTGAAAATGAACTCGGCAATCTCCTCGGCCCCATATCCGGCCTCCTCGGATTGTAACAAGAGCCAGATTTCCTCGAGACCGATCCGGTCCATAATACTCTTCCGATTCTCGGAGATCGATCGCAGTTCCTGCAGCAGTTCGCCACGGCTCAGCTTCAGGTCAAGAGACGCCTTTCCGTGGTAAACGATTCTTGAAAGGGTAAGACCTACTTCGCGGTCATGCTCGGAGAGCGCATTGAATCGGCCGTCCTTTACAACGAGAACGACCCCGCAAAGGATTTCCTTTGATTCGTAAAATTCGAACACGGCGCCGGGCGTAATTTCGAGGCGCTCAATCCGGCTCATGAAAAATTCTCCATAACATTCCGTTTCCACACACTGCCTGATTAGAAAGCGCCAAGCTGCGAAATATTTTGTAACAGCAGCGTAAGCCTGCTTCGCGCAGCGTGGCGAATGGGTTCATATTTATTTTGAATTTCTTTTCTCTTCGCGCCTTCGCCTCTTCGCGTGAGACATCGCGCCGTTCACTTCGCGAAGGATTTCTTCCTTTAGCGAGTGCAGCGTCTGAAGGGCTGAAAGGGGGGTCATGCTATCCGGATCAAGTTCCAGAACTCTGCTCTGCACCCAATCCGGGGCCTTCTGGAAAATCGAAAGCTGTACTCCTGGTTCAACCTCCTCTTTCGAGGAGCTGAAGCCCTTCGCCTTCAGACCCGGTCCGCCAGACGGCCCTGCGGATGCGCCTCCTTCGAGCTGCTCCAGGATTTCGCGGGCGCGTTCCGTGATCTCCCGGGGCAGGCCGGCAAGCCTGGCGACCTGAATCCCATAGCTCTTGCTCGAACTGCCNNTCGTGGTAGTGAGTGGCAAAAAGGGTTTTCACTCCCTTGGCCTCGAAATCGTGCAAAAATTCTGCAACCGCCCAGGCTATGCTCATGCCGTCGAAGGTGCTGGTGCCTCTTCCGATTTCATCTAAAATGATAAGGCTTTTAGGTGTGGCATGGTGCAGGATATTTGCGGTCTCCTGCATTTCGACCATGAAAGTGGATCGGCCGCGTGCGAGATCGTCCGAGGCTCCGACCCGTGTGAAAATGCGGTCCACAATGCCGACGCGGGCTTCAGAAGCCGGAACGAAGGCGCCGATCTGGGCGAGCAAAACGATCAGAGCGGCCTGCCTGAGAATGGTGGATTTTCCAGCCATGTTCGGGCCGGTTACGATGAGCACCTGTTGGCTTTCCTGGTTTAGATCCAGGTCGTTAGGGACAAAGGCGCCTTCGGCCAGAAACCGCTCTATGACAGGATGCCTTCCATCCCGAATGTGGATGGAATCGCTCAAATCAACATCAGGTCTGCAATAATCGTATTTAGCGGCAACCTCCGCAAGTGAGCTGATGCAGTCGAGGGCAGCGACCATCTCGGCCATCTCCTGTATTCGTCCACTCTCACGGGAGACGGCCTGCCGCAGCTCTAAGAAAAGTTGTTCTTCGATTTCGAGCCGTTTTTCGTCGGCCTCGAGGACCTGGACTTCAAATTCTTTAAGTTCCTCGGTAATGAAGCGTTCGGCGTTCACCAGGGTCTGTTTGCGGAAATAATGCTGAGGCGCCGAGGAAAGATTGGATCGGGATATCTCTATATAGTAGCCGAAAACCTTGTTGAAGCGGACCTTGAGGGAAGGTATGCCTGTTTCTCGGCGCTGTAGGGACTCATATTCGGCCATCCATCCTTTTGCGTCGCGGCTCAGCCGGATGTAGCGGTCCAATTCGGGATGAAATCCGGGATTTATCGCGCCGCCGTTGAAAAGGGTTGCCGGAGGGGGGTCGCACAGAGCAGCTTGGAGATGGGCGGCAAGATCTTCGAGGTTGTCCCACCTGGATGCAATGCCTGCCAAAAGCGTGCTCTGGCAGCTCGCAATCGTTTGTCCCAGGCGAGGCAGCGCCTGCAAGGATTTCTTGAGGCCTATCAGGTCTCGAGGAGAAGAGACGCCGGTGCTGTTTCTTGCATTGAGCCTCTCGATATCGTTTATACCTTCCAGTAAATCCAGCACGGCCGCTCCGACGCAGCTTTGCGCCACCAGCTCAGCGATTGCGTTCTGCCTCTGATTGATCTCCTCAAGGTTCAGCAGTGGATAACGCAGCCACTGCCGCAGCTTTCGGCCTCCCATCGCCGTTCGCGTATGATCCACCACATCGATCAGAGATCCTTTTGCCCCCTGAAAGCTGGCGGAGTAGAATATTTCCAGGTTTCTAACGGTAGCCTCATCGAGGACCATGAACTCGGAGCGGCTGTAGGGCATCACTCTTTGAATGTGCTCGCAGGAACCGAAAAGGTTTTCGTGAACATAGGCCAATACTGCTCCTGCAGCCTTAGTTGCCGAATCCATCCCGCTGATCCCGAAACCCTCAAGCGAGTGCACCCGGAAATGGGAAGAGAGCCGCTCCTGAGATCGGTGTTTGTCGAAATGGACTTCGTCTATATGCGTGAAGGCCGCATCGATTCGGCTAAGCACCGGTTTTGTCCACTCAGCACTGAACCCCTCCGGGAGCAGAATCTCTTTGGGGTTGATTCTAAACAGCTCTTCCAGCAGGCTTTCGTGTGAATCCAGCTCAGTGACCCTGAATTCCGCCGTAGAGATGTCCAAAGAGGCAAGCCCGATGGGTTTTCCTGGACCGGGGTCCCAGACGGCAGCCAGGTAGTTTGGCTGGTTGGAGGTGAGATTCTGATTTTCAACGATGAGCCCCGGCGTGAGGACCCTCGTAACTTCGCGACGCACGAGACCTTTCGCCTTTTTGGGGTCTTCGACCTGGTCGCAGATGGCGATCTTGTAACCTGCGGAAACCAGCTTTGCTATATAGCTTTCCGCCGCGTGATAGGGGACTCCGCACATCGGGACGGGATTTTGCGCCTGTCTGTCCCTGGAGGTCAGCGCAATGTCGAGCACCCTGCAGGCGGTCAGCGCATCTTCCATGAACATCTCGTAGAAGTCCCCCATGCGATAGAGCAGAAGCGATTCCGGGTACTTCGATTTTATCTCGAGGTACTGCCGCATCATGGGGGTAAGATCGTTCATCTGAAGCTTTCCGGGCTGGATGATCCTGCCTTCCGATCATCCTAAAAGAAATACCAACGGCGTCATATCCGGGTTATAATACATTATGCTGTCGGTGAGTTGTGAATTGTTAATTAATTGCAGGCTCAATTTCAAGTGGAGTTTTACTATTGGAGCAGGAAGTTATCCGCCTTCGGGGCGTTCGCCAGCATAATCTGAAAAACCTGGACCTTGATATTCCCTTAAATAAGCTGATCGCTCTTACCGGCGTCAGCGGCTCGGGCAAGTCCAGCCTTGCCCTGCATACGCTCTATGCTGAAGGGCAGCGCAGGTATATCGAGACATTCTCGCCTTATGCGCGCCAGTTCCTGGAGAGGATGGATCCTCCCGAAGCCGACCTGATCGAAGGCATTCCGCCGAGCATCGCCATAGAATCGGGGACCGCAGTTCGAAGCTCCCGCTCCACGGTCGGAACTATAACCGAAATAAACGACTACCTGAAGCTGCTCTTCGCCAGGCTGGCGGTCCCGCATTGTCCCTCCTGCCGGAATCCGGTAACCAGCGATTCCCCGGAAACGATTTACAGCAAACTTAACGACCTCGCCTCAGAAGACAGGGTGCTCGTATGCTTTCCATTCCTTACCGATCGGGAAGGTAAGTGGAGAGCTCATCTCGTCTCCCAGGGTTTCCTGCGAATTTTTGCCGATGGGGCCGTTCTGGATCTTGACGATCTGGGCGGGGATCAATCAGCCGGTCTCGGCGGCCTTGAGCTGTTGGTCATTGTGGACCGTCTGCTCTGGGGGAAAGCCACGCGGAACCGGATATCGGATTCCATCACCACCGCTTATACGATGGGAAGGGGGCGGATGGCGGTGGTCGTGATGCCGGACCGCATCAGGAGATTCAGCTCCGGACTTTCGTGCGCTGATTGCCCGGACGCCTCGCCGATTCCTCCTCCCAACCCGAACCTGTTCTCCTTTAACAGCCCCATCGGGGCGTGCCCCAAATGCCGTGGTTTCGGCAGAACAATAGGAGTGGATATCGACCTGGTTATTCCCGACCGGGGCCTCACCATAAGAAAGGGCGCCGTGAAACCATTCGGGACGGAGAGGGAGGAATATTTTGAACTTCTTGAATTCTGCAAAAAAGAAAAAATCCCCGTAGATCTTCCGTTTGGCGATCTGGATGAGTCCGCCCGCCAAAAGATTATAAACGGCACAAAAAGCTACTACGGGATAAAAGGATTTTTTGAGTGGCTGGAAACAAAGACATACAGAATGCACGTGCGGGTTTACCTGTCGCGATACCGGGCCTACGTCGCCTGTGATGCCTGCGGAGGGTCGCGCTTCCAGCCTGCGACTCTTCTGTACCGGCTGGGGGGAGCAAGTATAGCCGAAATCGCCTCTTACAGTATTGAAAAGCTAAGCAGGTTCTTTGGCGGAGAATGGCCCGAGATCTCGCAGGATCCGGCCGCATCGCTGCTGATGTCTGAAATACGGAGCAGAGTTCAGTTCCTGATGGCTGTCGGGCTGCACTACCTTTCTTTGGACCGGCAGTCGAGAACGCTCTCGGGTGGGGAAGTGCAGCGCGTGCATCTCACCCGCGCTCTGGGGTCGGCGCTGGTGAATGTGCTTTACGTGCTCGACGAACCCAGCGTTGGACTTCACGCACGAGACCAGAAAAGACTCATGGACCAGTTGAACCGGCTTGTGACGATGGGAAACAGCGTTGTGATGGTCGAGCATGATTCGGGAATGATCCGGTTTTGCGACGAAGTCATAGACATGGGGCCCGGTGGAGGCGAAAAGGGGGGCGAAGTCCTGTTCCAGGGACCGCCTGAAGAACTCGAGCGATCTGTTAAAAGCTTTACGGGCGCGTATCTCTCAGGCCGAAAATCGGTCTTGCCGCATTCAATGACTCGCCGTCCGCCTCACCCATGGAAAAGAATAACTGTCATGGGCGCTCGAGAGAACAACCTCAAGGGAATTGACGCGGCAATTCCGTTAGGTCTCCTGGTAGGGGTAAGCGGGGTTTCCGGTTCGGGAAAGAGCACTCTTGTCGAAAAAACAGTCTACAATGGCTGGCTCAGAAAGAAGGGCAGGGCGGCTGAAACTCCGGGTCTTCACGACCAAATCACGGGGGTCGAAAGCATTAGTGAGATTATACTGGTTGACCAGCAGCCGGTCGGCCGCACTCCGAGGGCAAACCTGCTGACATACACCCGTGCTCTCGATCCGTTGCGCAAGATGTTCGCGGCTACGCCTGAAGCGATTGCGAAAAGTTTTTCGACCAGGCACTTTTCATTCAACGTGCCGGGAGGAAGGTGCGAGACGTGTAACGGCGAGGGGTTCGAGCGTGTCGAGATGCAGTTTCTGGCCGACGTCTTTGTGCGCTGTGCTCAGTGCGGGGGCAAGAGGTTCAAGGAAGAGGTGCACGATATCAAACTGCGTGGAATCTCAATAGGCGATATGCTGGAAATGAGCGCGCGGGAGATACTAGATCGTTTTCCTGAAAACCGGCAGCTTGCCGACGCGCTGGGACCCGTAATAGCGATGGGTCTCGATTACATCCGCTTGGGCCAGCCGCTAAGCACGCTCTCCGGGGGGGAGGCGCAAAGACTTAAGCTCATTCGCCATCTCTCCGGCGGGCAATCAGGGGGAGCAAAGCTCTTTATCTTGGATGAGCCCACGACCGGCCTTCACCCCGAAGATATCTCAAAATTGATCCGCGTTTTAGGCAAACTGGTCGAAAAGGGAAACACCGTCCTGGTTGTGGAGCACAATCTGGATCTTTTGGCGGCGTGCGACTGGATCATAGACCTTGGTCCGGAAGGTGGAGAAAAAGGCGGAAGGATTGTCTGCGAGGGTACGCCCGAAACAGTGTCGAAGTGCGCGGACAGCATAACGGGCCGCTACCTCGGGGAGCGCCTGGCGGAGGCGGCGAGTCCGGCCGGGTCGCCTCACCGCCCGCCACCGAAGGCAGCGGGATTAAGTTTGGCTGCGGCGCCTCGCCGAGATGAGGGAGAACTCTTGGAGGCGGCCGAACCTCAGGTTGGATTTTCCGGCTCCAGCGCATCAACGCTGCGCAATCTCCACATTCCTCGAGGTGTCCCTGACCGGGAGGCGGTCATCGTGAGGGATTCGAAGAATCCTGCCGCACCCGCCCGGTCTCAGGAGATTCTTATACGGGGAGCGCGCGAGCACAATCTCGACATCGAGGAAATCCGGCTCCCACGCCGAAAAATGAGCGTGTTGACCGGTCTTAGCGGCTCGGGAAAATCCACTCTGGCCTTTGACGTCATTTTTGCCGAGGGTCAGCGCAGATACCTGGAATGCCTTTCCTCGTACGTCCGCCAGTATTTCAAGATAATGGAGAAACCGGACGTGGACCAGATCGTCGGGCTGCCCCCAACCATTGCAATCGAGCAAAGGACGAGTCAGTTCGGCAGAAGGTCCACGGTTGGCACGATTACCGAAACCTATCATCTGCTCCGGTTGCTGTACGCCAAACTGGGTAAGCAGCGCTGCCCGCAGTGTGGCAGGAATCTGGAAACCCTTTCTATCGACGACATTTTATCGAGAGTTCGACATGAAGCCGGTCGCGGTTCCGCCGACGGTCCAGTGAGACTTCTTGCGCCGCTGGTTCATGGGCGCAAAGGGATATACCGTGACCTTTTCGCCCGCCTCAGCAGGATGGGATTCAAGCAGGCAAGGGTCGACGGAGAGTTTGTTCCTCTCGACCCTGTTCCCGAACTTGCACGGCGCCGCGAGCACGATATCGAGGCGCTCCTGCCAGGGCTTGATCACAGCGCGATAACTCCCGATGAACTGCTGGATTCGGTTCGCCGCGGGCTTGCGATGGGCGGGGGCATCCTTTACCTAGATTCGGGCCGGGGAGAGACAAAGGTCTTCAGCCGTCATCTTTACTGCCCGGCATGCGACCGCGGACTTGCGCCGCTTGACCCGAGGCTTTTTTCCTTCAACAGCAGGCAGGGGTTTTGCCGGGCCTGCATGGGAATTGGCAGGATAAAGCGGATCAGTGCGCAACGGCTTCTCGGCGCTCCCGATATTTCGCTTAAAGATGGGCTGTTCAATTTTCTACGGTCGTCAATATGGCGCGGGTCGAAGCGGGAAGCAGAAAGATTCGAACGGTTCTGGATAAGGGAATTGGGAGTCGATCCGGAAAAACCGGCTTCCAGTATGGATGATTCGGCCTGGGAATCGATATTGCATGGCAAGAGCGCAAAGTTTCCAGGGGTTCTTCAAATCCTGGATGCTGTTTCCGAAGAAGATGAAGCATGGAAATGGCTTCAGCCCATGCACGATGACCTGCCCTGTCCGGAATGTGGCGGCGACAGGCTGAACCCGCAGGCGAGGTCGGTGTACTTCCGGGATCTCAGCATAAGCGGCATGAGCGCATTGAGAGTATCCGAGCTTAGCGAACTATGGAAAAAGTTTCGCTTTACCCGTGAGGAGGCTCCGATCGCGGCGCCTATTTCCAGGGAAATCACTGACAGGCTTGCGTTCCTTCAAAAAGTGGGGCTGGGATATCTGTCCCTGGACAGGTCTGGTGATACCCTCTCGGGCGGCGAAACTCAGAGGATAAGGCTCGCTGCCCAGCTTGGCTCAAATCTTCGCGGCGTCTGCTACATTCTGGATGAGCCCACCATCGGCCTCCATCCGGCCGATAACCGAAAACTTCTGGAGAGTCTGCAAAAACTGCGGGACAAAGGGAACACGGTTGTTATCGTCGAGCACGATCCGGAAACCATGAAGAAAGCCGACATACTCGTAGAACTGGGCCCGGGAGCAGGGAGCAACGGCGGAAAGCTCGTCGCCCAGGGCAGTTTCAATCAACTGGCCAAAAAGTCCGGGACCCTTACGGGCCAATGGTTCGGAAAAGCTCTTGGCCAACCATGGTCTATCCCGGCCAGAAAAAAGGCGGGAGGTTTGGGCTGGATCGAGTTCAGAGGCGCCAGGGCAAGAAACCTCAAGGGAATCGACGTCAGGATTCCGCTTGGGCTCCTGGTCACTGTCACTGGAGTCTCAGGGGCCGGAAAGAGTACGCTGGTCAACGAAATAGTCTATCGGGGGCTTGCCGAGGCGCTGGGGCGGCGCTATGGGGAAGGGGCCGGCCCTGATTACGACTCGAGGGCCGGATGCGAGAAAGTTCTCCGGGTCCTCGAGGTTGACCACAACCCGATCGGACGGACCCCCAGGTCCATTCCGGCGACATACATCGGCGTTTGGGACGAAATTAGAAAAATCTTCGCACTGTTGCCCCAGGCGCGAGCGCGCGGGTTCGGGGCCGGAAGATTCTCGTTTAACGTGAAAGGGGGCCGTTGCGAGGCGTGCAGGGGGCAGGGGCGGAACAAGGTGGAAATGAATTTTCTACCCGATGTCTTCGTTCCCTGTGAAACGTGCGCAGGCAGGCGCTTCAATAATGAAACCCTCGATATCAGATACAGGGACCAAAACATTGCAGATGTNNCGACAGTTGAAAATCCTCGGCGATCTTGGACTGGGGTATCTCAAGCTTGGCCAGCCCAGTCCGACGCTGTCAGGAGGCGAGGCGCAGCGAATCAAGCTCGCAGGAGAACTCGGCAACAGCAGGAGCCCGACACTGTATATTCTCGATGAGCCTACAACGGGATTGCACCGAGCTGATATAAAGCGCCTGGTGGATGTGCTGATGGCGCTTACCGGTCACGGCCACACGGTCCTGGTTATAGAGCACAACACAGATTTTATCTGGGCCAGCGATTACGTGATCGATCTCGGTCCGGGCAGCGGGGACGAAGGCGGCGAAATAGTCGCGCAGGGAACGCCGGAGGAGATAATCGCGGCCGGTGAAAAATCATTGACCGGCCAGGCTTTGCTCCCTTACGCAAACTAAAAGGATTTCCTAACGTTTTCGAGCAGCAGCAGCATTGTATTATAGATTCCGGAGAGATTTTCAGTGTTCCTCAAAATGGCGTCAGCGCTCTGAATGTATTCGCCATCGACAAGTTCATCGGAACAATTTTGAATCAGCGCGCGTATGCTGTCGATCGACGATTCCAGGTGAAACTGAAGAGCGAGTATGCGGCCGCCATTGGATGAGAATGCCTGGGCAGGGCAGGCTTCGCTCTCTNNGATTCAAGCCCTTCAGGCCTGAGGCTTACCGGAAACCAGCCGATTTCCTTATACCGGTTGCGCACGACCCTTCCTCCGAGGACGTCAGCGAGCAACTGTGCGCCCAGGCAAATACCAAGCACAATCTTGTCCTTCCTTATGGCTTTTTCGATGAACCTTTTTTCAGCGGCAAGCCACGGATACTCCTTTTCTTCATATATGTTCATCGGGCCTCCCATTATTACCAGCCAGTCCAGTTCATCCGGACCGGGAAGCTTTTCCAGCCTGTAGACGTGGGTTCCCGATATTTGCCAGCCCTGGTTTTCGGCCCAACTCTGGATATTGGCAGGCCCTTCGAACGGCACGTGCTGAATGTAGTGCAATCTCATTGCGGCCTCTTGTGTGATAATAAATTTTGAATTTGCCCTTGTGAATTAGTCAATATTTATGCCCAAGCTGAAATTGACGCCTTGTTGGGGCCGCGCGGCGTGGGGCGGCATGCTCATTGCGGGGCGCCCGCGGCTATCCATTTTTCGATCAGGGCAGTGTCCTTTTCAGTGAGCCAGGGAGGGCCGTCTTTGGGCATGCGCGGCTTTGAAATTCTTTTGATTCTCTTCACAAGCTCGCTTTTGCCGGGCTCGCCCTTGACGATAACCTGCAAGTCTTTTGACCCGGCCATCACGCCGCTGTAGCTATCCAGATGAAGGCCTTCCGGGGGACGGGTCCCACTGTGGCACGTAACGCATTGGGCCTGAAAGATCCGATCTACGTCCGCGAAAACGGGCGCGCCTTGTTGGGCGAAAACTTCAGGAATGCAGATCATCGACAGGGCGAAAACGAGAGCGAGAAAACCCGGTAAAGACGCTTTCATAATGACCTCCTGAAACAGATGTTTGGCAACTTCTCCAAGAAGCCCGTTTTTGCCTTCCGAGGCAACGCTGAACGTAACCAACTGGTTTTCGGTTCGTGGTTATGTATCGAAGCATGAACGAAAGAACTTTGCAAGATTGAGAACACGCCACGCGCGTGGGTGGGCTGTCGGGATTTTGATGCCTGTTGCTTCCTCCGCGTGCTCCGGAAAAAAGGACTTGGCCGTGCACCCTCCGTCGGACTGGCCAACACAGACCGCACACCTTCAGGCAACCAGGCTGGATTAGACCTCGACACAGCCGGTGGTACTTACCGCTGCTTCCTTCCGGATCTGACGGGGTTCGTACTCGTCTGTTGCGTGGTGTCCAACCGGCGCCGGAATTAGATACGGCCTGCTCAGCACCGGGCCCTTCGAAAGGGGATTCAACCCCGCTGAAGCGGATCTCGGGCTACAGGGCACCGCTAGCTCCCCGTCTAGCACGGCCAAGAGGTTTTTTCGGCGCTAGGAAAATCATACTAACATATCCAACCGATAAATGCAAACCGCCCCGAACCGGGATATGGGGTCATTTCGAATTGTCAAAACAGCCTCAAAAGCAAGGTGGAACTTGATAGCGAACGGCCTTTGTAATACTCTCCTCCAAGTTTGTGTTCCTGTTCCTGTCCCATGAGGCAAGAGAAAACAACAGATAGTTGGAGGGGATCATGAATCTTTCGGGTAACATGTTAGAATTGCCTGCGCCCGTTCATTATGGAAATCTTTCCCTCGAGGCTGCATTTCTGGGGAGAAGGTCGATAAGGAATTATAAGGAAGACCCGTTGGACCTCAAGGAAATTTCTCAGCTCCTCTGGGCTGCGCAGGGGATAATAAGGCCGGGCGGCTACCGGACCTGTCCTTCCGCCGGGGCGCTCTATCCTCTGGAAATCCAACTCGTGGCAGGCAGGGTGGACGGATTGCTCTGTGGTTCCTACAGTTACGATTGCGCAAATCACGCAATCTCGTATAAGAACGAAAAGGATATAAGACGCGAACTTGCCTTGGCGGCTCTTGGGCAGTCGATGATCTCCCGTGCGCCTGCCACCATCGCGATTTACGCCATTTTCGAACGGACCACCAGGAAATATGGCGAGCGGGGAATCCGGTACATTTTCATGGAGGCGGGCCATGCCGCTCAGAACATTCACCTCCAGGCCGTGTCGCTCAACCTGGGGACTGTCGTGATCGGCGCCTTTCGTGACGATGAGGTTAAAAAGGCCTTAGGTCTTCAGCCCGCTGAAAGCCCGCTTCTCCTGATGCCGGTTGGAAGAATTTAGCAATTAAGGGCTTGTCCGTAAATAAA
>PLSV01000071.1 GCA_003165235.1 Syntrophobacteraceae bacterium | reverse complement strand
AGCCTTAAAATCGAACTTCTTGGTGGTCTTCGTCGATGCTTGCTGACCTTGTGGATAAGCGAAACATCCTGCAAATGCGACTAGAAATAACAAAGCAAGATGCTTCATCTTTTTTCCTCCTTGCTACTGCGCTCATCTTACGCGTCCTCATTATAGAAAGCAACGGACCACTGGGCCATCTCATCAAGCAGGCTTTGATACCCTTCATTAGGATAAACTTGGGACATGCATATCCCCTCCCTGCCTCTCAGTCCTGGTTCTAACATCCTCCACGATTCCACCCGGCGATTTTTTTGATAGATTTTATGGGGCTTGCAGAAGATACCCCTAACGGGAAATAGAACCCGCAGTGGAATAGCTTACTCTTCTTCGTCTCCAAAATCTGGTAAGCGATCCCAGAAAAGTTTAAAGATACTTTTCTGAAATTCAGCAAATTCTTTGCTCTCAATAATGAACGCTGAGTTAGAGTTGTAATCGATGTAAGCGACCTTCCCTTCGTAAATCTGCTGCGTGATATTATGGCTAAATATATCTAACGACGCGGGAATCACTTTCCATACCTGTCCCTGCGTGGCATTCTCGTTATGCTGGGTATCCGAAATGAGCTTATTTGCAATGATGAACCCCTTTGCGGTTTTCGACTTCACTTTCATTAAGGCATCATAACTTTGCGGCAAATAATTTGATTTTCTCCCATGCGGCTTTTTGATTGAGTTATAGCGATAATAAATACTGCCGGGCCTAAGGGAAGTAGCAAAATCCTCGAATGCCTGCGCAATCCCGCGTTGTCCCTCAAAAAATTTAATGACTGGCTGTTTGCCCTTGGGGATATACATCCTCATAAGATCGGGCATCGCACCATCAAAGGTTTTCGAGGCAACCTCAAAAAGTTGCTTCAGTTTTTCCGGCGATTCGGCGGCGTAAAGATGTCGCTTCTTTTTAACCACTTGCGAAACGATACCCCGACCCTCAAGAGTGGGGAGTAATTTATAGAGAACGGGCCGGTGAATCTTCGCTTTCTTAGCGATTGCCGAGATATTAGAGGGACCCAAATCAAGAAGCGCTAAATAGACCTTGGATTCACTCTCATCCAGGCCGACGTATTTAAGAAGCTCAGATCCTTTCATCGCCATAGAAAAAGTATAAATTGTATTGATTTATTACACAAATATGATGTCTACTAGCCCTTATAAAACTGGATAAAGTGAATATCTACTGATTTTTCAATACAAATCATACATCATTTTATTTACAAAGTCAATATACTCCGCTAAACTGTACCCAGAACATTAAGTTTGGTTAGGAGGCGCCAGAGGATCTGGTGGACAGAACTGTCCAGCCACCAGCGCAAACCAGTAAGCCTCGGGAGGGTCTACTGGCGAAGCGGAAGTCCTGCCGGGAGGGTCCACACTGGAACGTGGATCGGTTATGGTCAGTAGACCATGGCTTTTCGTGGCCAATACGCGAAACTTCCGATATCGGCAATCAGGAGTGTGTGAGGCACGGATCCGCCCCATATTACTCCGCTGGACCAAACAGGCATACACATATCACGCCCTCCCGGCGCTATGTGTATGCCTCTCTTCTTGAGCCGATGGGTGATGCCATATGTCGGCTCAAGAAGGGAGCAATCCCTTGTTCTTTACGAGGCTCGCGCTGGCATCTTCGCAATTGCGAGATGGCTGGGCGGGCAACCAGGGGGTGAAGCCGATTCGCGATCGGTCCTGTCTGGGATGATTTGGCAAGTGAACGGCATTATTATGTTCACCCCGATATCATCGCCCAGAAAAAGTCGCTTTCAGGGGAGTCGGCAATCGACTCCCCTGAATACAAGATCATTTATATTGTGGCTGGTCACAACAACCAGAGAAAGGAGGTAAAGGATGGCGAACCTGCTTCGCCGCCTCGGGAATGTTTCATTGTTCCTTGCGGGCGTGGTAGCTGGCATTCTCTGGTCCGTGAATGCGGACTACGAGAAGAATCCATTCTTCCAATTCGTCAACATAGAATATGTGTTGGCAGTTGGAACGATGGTGGCGCTGTCCGTTCTGCTGCGTAAAGCGGCGGCACGGATAAGCTGACCAGCTTCCATTCGTCAATCTTCGGTCAAGGAGCCGAAGTTGCGGTAAAATCCTTCCGCGTAAAAGTATTGGTATTCGGTGCCTGGAATAATATTCCGGGCCTCTATCAAAGCTCGTTTGCGCGATGCCGAGCGATCTTTGATAGGGGCGCATGCTCCTAAATAGCTAGTTCTTCAAATCTCAGCACTTAAGGAGGATGCCGTGGAACAGTGGATCCGCTTTTTCCTGGGCACGCCCCGTCGGTTTCTTACGACGTTGGCGGTACTCGCCCTCGTGGTGGTGGTCTTCGTTCCTGGCATCCTCGCTCTGGTAGTCGCGCAGCTCATCGCTGCGGTGGCGCCATTGCTCGGACCGGCCTTGGTGATCTTCATCATCATTGTCGCGTTCCGCACGATGCTGGGCGGTGGCCGCCGTCGACACTGACTCTTTTGGGGAGTCCGGGATTGATCCACCTGGGAACGGAACGGATCACTCTTTTTGAGCTCGGGAGCACGCGCTCGCGATCTCAAAATAGGTATCAGCTCTTTACAAGGAGGCAATATGCGGAACGTGCTGATCGCGTTCTTTCGGTTCGTGGGCTGGGTGGTGGGGGCTCTTCCCCGAGCAATCCTCGCTATCGTCGGGATGTCGATGATGGGCATCGGCGTCGCCATTAAATATGGCGATACCGTTGCGGGGAACGAAGGACGCCCAACGTTCTTCCTCCGGCTGGCGGAGGTCACCCAGAGCATCGGACTCGGTCCTTGGCATGCGGTGTTTATGTACTATTCACCCATGATCATCGGGATGCTGTTCGTTGCAATCGCGGTGCTGTCGAACAATCGGCCGCGGATCACGCGACGGTAATCATCCAACTACTGGGAGCCGCACCAGCATAAAAACGCGATAAGCTCGGATGGCTTCCGAGTGAAAGGAAGGAGGTGAACTCATGAAGGGATTGGTATATCGGGAAGATCGTTGGTATGACGACGAAGA
>PLSV01000082.1 GCA_003165235.1 Syntrophobacteraceae bacterium | reverse complement strand
AGGAGCACGTCCTGGATTTGTTCATGGCTCGCTATGTAGTCCAGGGCGGGCGCAAGATCGAACGCATTTTCAAAAGCCTGCGAATGGCCGCTGCGCCACCTCCTCTTTCGGGTGCAGAACCGGCAATGTAGGGCGCATTGGTCGCTCACCAGCCACAGGACGCGATTAGGATACCTGTGAACCAGGTTTGGAACAGGCGCAAGGCGTTCTTCGGAGAGCGGGTCCTCAAAACCGGAGGGATCCGAAATCTCCCGTGTATCCGGGACTACCTGTTTCCAGACAGCGTCCCCGGCGCTTCGAATAAGCCCCTCGAAATAGGAATTCAACCTGAATGGGTACTCGCGGACAACAGGTCCCAGGGGAGCGGAGTCGAATTTCCATTTCTTGGCGAAGCCGTTTAGCGAGAGCATGAAATCTCCGAAACAGGACTGCGAAAACTTTAAATTAAACACGAGGAGGCTTTCAGGTAAATGGATATTTCATGTGAGCAGTGCAATACGGCGCGGCCGTTTCGCTCCCTTTGACAGAACGGGGCAGCCGATTGTCGAAAGGTCCGGCCTGCACGCACGCGCCCGCCCGAAACCGGCTCGATTTTGATTGTCGCTGCCTGCCATATCAGCTACATTGCCGAGACTCCTGAACTGCGAAACAGATCAAACAGGCTTATTATAATGGGTAATTGGCTCAAAATTTATGGCAACAGGCGCGTCTTGAGCCTGATCGGCCTGGGTTTTTCGTCGGGACTTCCCCTTGCGCTCACGGCTTCAACGCTCCAGGCATGGCTCGTTACGGAAAAGGTTGACCTCAGCATTGTAGGCGCCTTTTCACTGGTCGGCCTCCCCTATGCTCTGAAAGTGTTCTGGGCGCCCCTGATGGACCGGTTCAGCCCGCCGTGGCTCGGAAGAAGGCGCGGTTGGATCGTTTCAATTCAAATCATGCTGACCGCCGCAATCTTTTTTCTTGGTTACTGCTCACCATCTTCTTTCCCCGCGCTCGTGGGTTTTGCAGCCCTGGTCACAGCTTTTTTCAGCGCCAGCCAGGATATCGCGATCGATGCTTACAGGGCTGATGTTTTGCGCGAAACGGAACTGGGACCGGGGGCCGCCACGGCGGTCGTTGGTTACAGGTCGGCCATTCTAGTCTCCGGAGCGCTCGCGCTGATTTTGTCCGATCACATTTCCTGGCGCGCCGTTTATAGCCTGATGGCCGCTGTGATGCTCATGAACACGCTTTTTACGCTCGCAGCTCCCGAGCCCGAAATCAGGGTAATTCCTCCCAAGAGCCTGAAAGAGGCGGTCTGGGGGCCGCTTACCGGCTACTTCAAACGTTCGGGCGCAGTCGAGATGCTGTTTTTTATATTGATTTACAGACTGGGAAACGTCATAGCCGGGGCGATGACCACCCCTTTTTTGCTGGATATCGGCTTCAGCCGTTCGGATGTCGGCATGGTGAACAAGGTCTTCGGGCTGATCAGCACGATTGTGGGCACTCTGGTGGGCGGGAGCATCGTCGCCAGAATCGGCGTAAACCGTTCTCTTTGGGTTTTTGGTTTCCTGCAGGCAGTATCCAACCTTTCTTTTACGGCGCTCGCCCTGATCGGAAAAAGCTACCCCGCGATGATTACAGCAATCGGGATCGAGAACATATGCGTAGGGATGGGTGACGCGGCTTTTATCGCCTTCATGATGAGCCTTTGCGACAAGCGTTTCACGGCGACCCAGTATGCACTGCTGACGAGTTTTATGGCAGTTGGCAGGATCGTTGCGGGAGCGCCTACGGGGGCTGTTGCACAGGCTCTTGGATGGCCCATTTTCTTCTCTTTGAGCGTCCTGGGCGCCATTCCCGGCATAGTGCTTCTTGCCCGCTTTGCGCCCTGGAACGGCAGGGGAAGAGCCGCGCTGACCGATGCCGAGCGGGTGTAACGAAGAAAACCACGGTCCATTTCCCGGCCAGTTTCTTGAAAAAAGTTTGGTTTTTGAGCACTATTTTTGTTAATCTTCCAAGTTTACATATTCCGGTTCAGGAGGAAGACCGACAAATCGTGATCGACTGGCTGAAACGTATAGGCGCGAAAACCTCAGGCATGTTCCGCGGGGACCCCTACGGCTATTCCGTAGATATAAAACCCCGATTTCCCCTGCAGAAATGGTTTGAGCGAATGGTGCGCCATGTCACCGTTCCCGATGACCAGCAGAAAACACTCGCGGACCTGTCCAGCAAAGGCAGCATAGTCTATACTATGAAAGAGTCATCGCAGATCGACTTCGTGTATGTCAGCATGCGATTGCATCAACTAGGACTGCCCTCTCCCGTATTCATGTTTGACCATCATCCCTACTTTTGGCAGCCCCGATGGTATGGGCTCAAGACCCTGGTCTACCACTGCGCTCATCTTGTTCGCCACGGTTGTTTCCCGGACCCTTACGCTGGAGGCCACTACGCAGAAAAGATCAAGACAGGCGAGTCCGGTCTGTTTTCTCTTGTGGGCAAGCGGGGCTACTATCGCAGCACGGTCCTTGTGGGAAACGACCCGGTGGAGCATCTGATAGATATCCAGAAAACACACGATCGGCCGATTTTTATCGTACCACTCGTGCTTCTTTACAGCAGGCGTCCGGAGGGGCGTCAGAGATGGGGGCCCCTGGAGTTTTTCCTGGGCCAGAAGAAACATTTCGGTTTTTTTCACAAGATAATTTCGTCTATCCGAGGAAATCCCTATGCGGTGATGGAGACCGGGGAGCCGCTGAACGTGCTGGAAATTTTGCCCGAGCTGTCGGAAGACCTCTGGCAAAAACGCAAACAGATTTTCGAACTTCGCCGGACCCTGATCGATTCGGTTGATGAAATCAAGAGGGCGGTTGTCGGTCCGATCATCAAGAGCAAGTTGGAGATGAAGGAGATAATTCTCCACCATCCGAGGCTCGAGGCCCTGATGCAGCGGCGCGCCCGCGCCACCTCCAAGGAAATCTGGAGAGTGCGGGTGGAGGCCGACAATTACCTCGATGAGATCGCCGCCACCTACAACATCACATTCATTCAGATTGCGTCCAAGGGTTTCAACTGGGTCTGGAACAATCTGTTCGACGGCATCGAGCTGGATTCCGAAAGCCTGCAGAAAGTCAAGCGCGCAGCCCGCCAGCACACGCTCGTATACATTCCATGTCACAAGAGCCACATGGACTACCTCCTGCTTTCTCAGCTTCTGTATACAAACAACCTCTACGCGCCTTTTATAGCAGCGGGAAAGAACCTTGCCTTCTGGCCTCTGGGGCCGATCTTTCGCATGGGCGGGGCCTTTTTCATACGCCGCACCTTCAAGGGACTCAAGTTTTACGCCGAGGTCTTCTCGCTTTATGTCAAGACAATGGTCCAACTGGGCCACAATATCGAATTCTTCATAGAGGGCGGCAGGAGCCGGACAGGGAAGCTCGTTCTGCCAAAGCTTGGACTGTTGGCCATCCTCATTCAGGCAGTCGAGGAAGGGTTTTGCGACGATCTGGTCTTCGTGCCTACGTCGATATGCTACGATCGTATTCCGGAAGTGGAATCTTATCTGAAAGAGATCACAGGGGGACCCAAGGAAGAGGAAAACCTCGGTCAACTCGTGCGAGTGCAGCGAGTCATGCGTAAACGGTACGGGCGTGCGTACATCAAATTCGCTGAACCTATTTCGCTAAGGGGCTACCTTGAGCGCCACAACCACGATGTGGGCAAGATGGCGCCCAAAGAGCGGCATGCGATGTACCGCCATTTTGCTTACCGGATCATACACTATATAAACGAGGAGTCGATGGTCACGCCCTTTGCGCTGGCAGCCTCCGCTCTCCTGGCGCTGGCCCGCCACGGGGTTTCGAAAGCCGAGTTTCTGGAAATATCTCAGACATTTCACGACTTCATCGCAGCCCGGGGGGTCGGGCTTTCCAAGACCATGAAGAACCTTGGAGCAAGCCTTCAGGATTCGCTTCGCAATATGGAGCGCAGCAAGCTCATCGGCAAACTCAAGGACGAAGACGACGAGCTGGAAGAAGAAGTTTTCACTCTGGATGACAATAAGCGGCTGGCCCTCGAATACTACAAGAACAACATCATCCACTTCNNCAGGTGCTTGAAGACGTAACTTTCATGAAGAACTTCTTTAAGTTCGAGTTCGTTTACGACAACGAACTGAGTGACGAAAAGCTCGTGGGGGACGTGGTCGATATCTATGAGAATCTGGGATTTCTGCACCGCGTTGGAGAAGGCGACCAGCCATTCATTTTGGCTCACAAGGGTCTGCGGGCCTCACATGCGTTTCACGGGCTGCTGAGGAACTATTTTGAGGGTTACTGGCTGGTCATGCGTGGCTTGCGCTATCTTCAGAAAAAGGGCTTTTCGGAAAAGGATTTCATTAAGAAGATCCTCGGGTTAGGCCAGAAAGCCCTGAAGCTGGGGCTGGTCGAGCGGCCCGAGTGCGTATCCAAGATAATATTCGACAACGCGCTGAAACTTTATGTCGAAAAAAACGTAATTGTAAAGAAAGTAAGCGGAGATAAGGAAAACGAGGAACAATTGCATCCTGGAACGGCAAGCCACGCTGTTATCCAGTTTTACAGCAAACAGATAAGCCGTTTTCTGCGTTCTCCCCATTTCGCGCTGCAATAAGAGTTTAAATACCGGCGCAATCGCATTCGAATTATTCTTTGGCATTGGCAGCAATAATTCAGGAGGTATATAGATGGACATTTCCGTTCACGCCCTTGACCCGGCGAAGAGGCATCCAAAGCCTAAAGATGAAAAAAACCTGGTTTTCGGCCGAGTTTTCAGCGACCACATGCTTATGATGGATTTTGCGAAGGGGAAGGGCTGGCACAATGGCCGGATCGTTCCTTACCAGTTGCTGGAGGTGGCCCCGGCCGCAATGGTGCTCCATTACGGACAGGGGATATTCGAAGGCCTGAAGGCCTACAGGTGGCCAAACGGCAAGATATGCCTCTTCAGGCCGGACCAGAACTGGGAGCGCTTCAATCGTTCGGCGCATAGGATGTGCATGCCCGAGATCGATACCGCCTTCCAAATGCTGGCCGTCGAACAGCTCCTTAAGCTGGACAAGGACTGGGTCCCCCACAGCGTTGGCTCGTCGCTCTATATAAGGCCGACTATGATAGCGACCGAACCTCACCTGGGCGTGCGTCCGGCCGACGATTATCTCTATTTCATAATAACCGGTCCGGTGGCCGCATACTATGCCGAAGGTTTCAACCCGGTAAAGATATATGTCGCGGAGGAATATGTCCGGACGGTCCGGGGCGGATTAGGCGAAGCCAAGACGATGGCAAACTATGCATCGAGCCTCTACGCGGCGGAAATCGCAAAGAAGAAGGGCTTCACCCAGGTTTTGTGGCTTGATGCCGTCGAGCGGCGCTACGTCGATGAAGTGGGGACAAGCAACATTTTCTTCAGGATCGGCGAGGAACTTATAACTCCTCCACTTTCCGGCTCGATTCTGCCGGGGGTTACCCGCAATTCGGTGATGGATCTCGCCATGCACTGGGGGATCAAGGTGACCGAGCGCCAGATTTCAATCGACGAAGTAATCGAGACGGCCAAGTCCGGCGAAATGAAGGAGATTTTCGCCACTGGGACCGCAGCGGTGATTTCACCGGTTGGAGAAATCTCCTACCGTGACCGGATGCACAGGATTGCTGACGGAAAAGTGGGCGAGTGGGCGCGGAATCTTTACGATGAAATCCTGGGCATCCAGTACGGCGAAAGAGAAGATATATTCGGGTGGGTAAAGCATCTAGACATATGAGGCGGGCTGGACGCGCAATTACAGCTCGGCTTTTATCTCCTTGAGCGCCTTGCCCAGCCCTCCCTGCGGGTAGGGTTTGCCCGGCCATGGGATCCAAAAGTTATCCTGGTGAAAGCGTGGTATCAGGTGGAAATGAACATGGTCTACACGCTGTCCCGCCGAGCGATAATTGTTCTGGAAGAAATTCAACCCCGAGGCTTTAGTAGCCTTGTAGACGGCCGTCGCGATTTTTTGGGAGGCGGCCGTACAGGCATGAAGATCTTCCTCCGAAATTTCGAAAAGAGTCGCATAATGTCTTTTTGGAAGGACCAGAGTGTGACCCGCGTTGATCGGATTTACGTCCAGAAAGCTGATCACGCGTTCGTTTTCGTAGACTTTCGCGCAGGGAAGCTCTCCCGCTATTATCCGGCAAAAAATACAGTCAGCCATGCTCAGTCTCCTCGGCCGTCGAACTTCGAGAGGCGCAGGTTTCGGAAAATTCCGGCTGATCCAGCCGCACGAACGATGATAAAGTAACGATGAAGTTTTTTTCTGTAAAGTTGGGTTCTAAGGACGGTCTTGCGATTCAGCGGAGTGTTTAGCGGGAGAATATGATGCTGTTGTTGGCGATGTTCGGATCACCGAGGAAAGACGGCAATACCGACCTTATGATGGAAAGTTTTCTGGAGGGGGCTTTATCGGCCGCTGATATCGAACTGCAGAAGATCTATATCAGGGACCTCAAGATTTCAGGTTGCCAGGCCTGCGGGTATTGCGATGAACATGGAGTTTGTGTGCAGCAGGATGATATGCAGAAGGTCTACCCTTTTTTCGATACGGCTGAAAGGATCGTTATCTCAAGCCCCATTTTCTTTTACGGGCTGAGCGGCCAGACAAAGCTGCTCGTGGACCGCAGCCAGGCCCCGTATATGCGAAAATATAAGAGAAAAGCAGAGGGCCAAGCGCCGTTTAGCCCCACTGACAGAAAGGGATTTTTCCTGTGCGCGGGTGCGACTCGAGGTAAACGGCTGTTCGATTGTCCCGTTTTGACCGTAAGGTACTTTTTCTACGCGATCGACGTGGCATACGCTGGAGAAGTCTGTTTTAGGGAGATAGATGAAAAAGGGGCCATACGGCGTCATCCCACGGGCCTTGAGGAGTGCAAACAGGCAGGGGCGGCGTTTGTTTCCAATGAGGTGTAAAAGCAAAAAGGCCGGTAAGAACCGGCCTTCCCATCAGCGATAATTCAAATTCGGCTTAGGCCATTAGCTTCCCGGCATCTCTCAGACTTTTCTGACATTGACCGCTTGCGGTCCCTTCTGCCCCTTTTCTATCTCGAATACTACTTCCTGGCCTTCGCTCAGGGTCTTGAAACCCTGGCCTTCAATGGCGCTGAAATGAACAAAAACATCCGGTGCGCCATCCATTTCGATAAAGCCATACCCTTTTTGCTCGTTGAACCATTTCACTCGACCTTCCGCCATTGCAGATTCCTTTCACATGATTGATAGATTCAAGCCTGGTGCGTTATTGGAGCAACTTGCGGAAACGCCTTGCAAGGCGAAAGACCGATTCTCCGGCAAACCCCAAATACCGACCTCAAAAGCCCACATCGCACCATATTAGTTTTCTGCGAGATAAAAATCAACAGAAACAACTAATACATATCTGGGTTCACGAAAGCATATAATTACAATTTGAAAACCTGCGCTGATTTACAGAAAAATAGGCGAGTTCATCTCGCGCACTATGCTTTTACCCGCTCTTAACAACAGTTCCCAACCGGGAGCTATTCCAGGATGTGCGCCCTATACTGGATATAAGCATCTCGCATGGCGATATAGGGATCGAGCGAAGCTTTCTTTAGTTCCTCGTATTGTCCGATTTGGAGTGAAGTACGGTTTACGATTTTCCCGGTCTGAGCAGAAAAGCTCACCCACCACACCGCAGGGATCCAGAATAGCGGGTCCATCACCGAATCCACGAGGAAGCCGGATAAGTCTCTCTGATTTGACGGGCCGAGCACCGGGATGATCAGGAACGCACCTGAGCCAACACACCAAAGGGCAAGGGTCTGACCGAAATCTGACTCATGGTTTTCGAGCCGCAACTGAGTCTGGGCGAAATCGAACAAGCCACCTAAGCCCAGCGTCGAATTTATGATGAAACGGACTACTTCATTTGTTGCTCTATCCCCTTTTCCCTGGAGTACAAAATTGACGAAACGGGAGGGGAAAACCAAATTGTGGAACCCGTTTCTGATCGCTTCGCGAAGCGCGGCCGGCAAACAGGCTGAATACCCCCTGGCTACGGGCTTGAGCACGTGAAAATAGAAGCGGTCGTTAAAGTCGAAGACTCGCCTGTTAAAGTGTTCATAAGGATCATTCACCTTTTGTTCAATTTGGTCCCCCTGCGGCGCGACGGCTTGTTCCGTAGCGGCAAGGGCCATGCTCAATCCTGACTGCCCGGTCACGATCGGAGAATTCAAATAGGTGAACATCAAAAAAGAAATTAACCCAACCTTGAGATACCGGCCTCCTATCTTCAAAGTTTGCCTCCTCATTGAATTGGCGGTAATCAACACCTATATTAATATTACAATCTTGGAGTGCAAGCAAATTATCTGCTCAAACGCACGTTTGACAGCCGCAGTGAGAGGACACGTTCTGTTGCCGCACGCACTTAATTCTATATATCGGATTGCATAGGCCCTGAGCTGTAATATATTTTAATGAGTTTGATCCGGAACATGCTGGGACCCAGGTTTTCCTTACCAGGGAACGATCCCAGACAGAGCTGAGGGCTATTTTCGGAGGCAGTAAAAGAGGGGACTGACAAAAATGGCGAATGACGAAGAGAAAGACCCGCTAAATAAATTTATGAATCATTTCAGAGGACCGTCGGGAGATGGAGGTAAAAAACAGGGCCAGCGCAAGGTTCATTTTTCGATCTGGTACTTCATCGTGGTCCTGCTAGTAATCATGTGGTTTCAGAGCTTCCTGACCGAGCAGCAGGCAAACCGGGTCTCCTATTCCGAATTCAAGCAGTTGATCAGGACGGGGAAAGTGGAGTCCGTAACGATCGGTCCCGATAGAGTCACCGCTGCGCTAAAAGATACTAAAGAACCCAACAGATCTGTCACCGCCGTGCGGGTTGAGGACCCCGATCTGGTGAAAGACCTGGAGGCTCAGGGAATAAAATTCAGCGGCTCTTCCGACAACAAGTGGCTGGGCGTGTTGCTTTCCTGGCTACTGCCGTTGGCTGTATTTTTCTTTTTCTGGAGTTTTTTGATGCGGCGCATGGGGGGTGGACCTCAGGGAGTGCTCTCGGTTGGCAAGGCGAAGGTGAAGATCTACGCCGAAAAAGAGATTGGAGTAACATTCGACGATGTGGCTGGGATAGACGAGGCAAAGGCTGAACTTGAGGAGATCGTTGAATGTCTGCGGGACCCGGGGAAGTTTCAGAAGCTTGGAGGCAAAATCCCCAAGGGGCTTCTGCTTGTGGGCGCGCCAGGAACGGGTAAGACCCTGCTTGCGCGGGCCGTAGCGGGAGAGGCTGGAGTGCCTTTTTTCAGCATGAGCGGTTCGGAGTTCGTAGAGATGTTTGTCGGCGTTGGCGCAGCGCGTGTCCGGGACCTTTTCGGCCAGGCCAAAGATCACGCTCCATGCATTATTTTCGTGGACGAGTTGGACGCTTTGGGGAAGGCGCGGGGCCTGAATCCCATGGGAGGTCATGATGAAAGGGAGCAGACACTGAACCAACTCCTGGTCGAGATGGACGGTTTCGATCCCAGGGCCGGAGTAATCATAGTGGCCGCGACAAACCGCCCCGAGATACTCGACCCGGCATTGCTGAGGCCCGGTCGTTTCGACCGGCACGTGGCGATCGACAAGCCCGACATTCGAGGCAGAGAAGCTATTTTGAATGTTCATGCAAAAGAGGTCAAGCTGGGTCCGGACGTCGATCTAAAGAGAATTGCGGCCATGACGCCAGGGTTCGTAGGCGCCGATCTTGCCAACCTCATCAATGAGGCGGCTTTGATTGCGGCAAGACGCAACCGGGAAGAGGTCACGATGGCCGACTTTCAAGAAGCCGCCGACCGAATAATCGGCGGACTCGAAAAAAGAAACAGGGTGATGAACCCCAAAGAGAAGGAAATCGTCGCCTATCATGAATCCGGCCACGCGCTTGTGGCAATGGTCCTTCCCAACACCGATCCGGTTAGCAAAATCTCCATTATTCCACGCGGCATCGCTGCCCTGGGGTACACCCAGCAGCTTCCGACCGAAGACAGATACCTCATGACACGCGGCGAACTTCTTGGCAGGCTAAAGGTGCTGCTAGGCGGCAGGGTTTCAGAAGAAATCGTTTTCGGCGATATCTCGACGGGCGCTCAAAACGACCTTCAGCGCGCGACCGACACAGCGCGCCGCATGGTCATGGAATATGGAATGAGCGAAAAGCTCGGCCCCCTTACCTATGTCAGCGAACCGCGCTCTGCGCACCTCGATCTTGGTTTGGGTTCACGAGAAAGGGAGTTCAGCGAAAAGACCGCCCAGCACATTGACGAGGAGATATCCGGCATAATCGAAGAAACGCACCAGGATGTGAGGAAGATTCTAACCGAGCGGCGGAATATGCTTGAGAAACTGGCCAAAATCCTGCTTGAAAAAGAATCCATAGAAGGTGAGGAACTGAAGAGATTTCTGGATGAAGTAAAGGCCAAGATAGCCGTAGACGATTCAAAACTGGTCGCTTGAATTTGTCGGTTGAGGAATTTAGAATTGATTTATGGGGGGAGGGGAGATTAGTTCCTAATTTCCGGAATCCTGCTTGACATCTTTGCTTCATCAAGTGTATATAAAAATTTTTCCACATCTTGACCGGTGAATCTCAAGGAGATTTGGATTGGCGAACCATAAGTCAGCTATCAAGAGGGCGAGACAGAGCGAAGAGCAGCGGGTGCGAAACCGCTCCCGAAAGACCAGAATGAAAAACGTGATAAGGGACCTCGAGGAGGTCATAGGCGGCAAGTCGCCCGAAAAAGCTGCTGAAGAATTGAAGAAGGCGGTTTCCGTGATTGCTAAAACCGCCTCCCAAGGCGTTGTCCATAAGAATACCGCCTCACGGAAAATTTCCCGCCTGACCCGCGGAGTCAACGCTCTTTAGTTTCTTTCGAGGCAAAGATCGAGGATCAACTCTTCGAGCAATAGCTCGGGGGGAGTTCCCGTGCTCTTGATCGCTATGTCCGTCTGAGCGATAGCCTCAATCACTCTGTACAGATCCGCGTCCGAAAAACGAGCGGCCTGTTCCCGCGCCTTTTTGACCACGAAAGGATGCGATCTCAGCCGTGCAGCCAGTTCGGCTTCAGATATTCCCTGCCGCAGTCCGTCTTTAACCTGCCAAACCATACGAATCTGCCAGGCCAGAGTCGAGAGAATCTTCAGAGGGAGTTCACCGGAGAGGATCAGGCTTCTCAGGGATCTTAGGGCTTTGTCCGCCTGCTGCGCTTTGAGGTGATCGAGCATGTCGAACGCAGAGAAACTTCGCTGAGAGCCGGCGGCTTCGAGGATGTCCTCAGTCTCGACCCGATCACGTTCCCCGACGAAGGTGCAAATCTTGTCCAACTCGGATGCGAGAGTATGGAAATCGCCGCCGACCATCTCAACCAGGAGGAACGCGGCACGGTGGGAAAGAATTTTCCCGAATTGCTTTCCTCTTTCGATCAACCAGCGCAGGGCCTCCTTGTCACCGGGAGATCGAAACTGGACGACTTTGCCTTTGGTTTCGACCGCTTTTGCAAGTCCTTCGATGCTTTTCCTGTCTGAGGCGGTCATGACGAGACATGCCGAGGGAGGAATTCGCTGCACAAAAGACTCCAAGGCTGCACGGTCCCCTTTTCCCCAAGCCTCGACATTGTCTACCATGATTAGTCTTCGCCCCCCGAACATGGGAATCGCAGCAAGCCGCTCGATGACGTCTCCTGCTTGTGTTTCCCTTGCCTGCACCCGCTCCCCGTTGAATTTTCTGCCTTGCTTCGGGAGCAAGCTTGAAAGAAGCTTTTTCCAGGCTTCCTCCATAAGGAAAGTGGACCCCCCAACGAAAAGATATACCGGATCGATTTTGCCGATGTCCAGCGTTTTGAGGAAATCTTCGGCGTGCATCAGAAGTTGCTCAGGAATCTGTCATGGATGCGTGCAGACATCTCATTGGCTATATAGTCGAGTGCGCCCTGCCTGTTTTCAAAGCCGGTGATCGGATTGGGCTGCAGCGTATTATCGCTCACCTTGTAGACTTTGAAGTAACGGAAAGCCGGGTCGGCCCACAGCACCTTGTGTGACGCCTTGTCCTCGCATCGAATGTCCAGGGTCACAAAGAGCCGATTTTCCACTGTAATCCGATTGGATACAAGACTAACAGGATTATGTGCGACCGTCTGAATACCAATGTGCTTGATGGTCACTTTGAATACGGCTTCCGCCTCTTCGATGGGGACTACCTTCATGGTGCCCCTGCGTATAAATTCCTTTCTTAGCGCCCCGGCGAAAATCGCCCCGGCGTCGGGCTCGGAGGTCTTGTTCTCAAATACCGGGATGGCTATGCACCTGAGCCCCGGTTTAGGCCCCTGGCCCTCGCCGGAGAAGTGATAGCCGCATGAAACAAGGCAAAATAAGATGGAGCTTATCATCAATATCTGTTTGAGATTTCGTGCAACCATGGCGAGCACCCCCGCTCTGCTACAAATCTGAAATTGTGGAAACTATCCCGGAAAGAACGGCATAAGCCTGTTTTGTGAAACATTATTCTTCCTAAACGACAATATTTATAAGCTTCTTTGGCACAACGATTATTTTCCTGACCTGTTTTCCTTCTATGAAATCTCTGATCCTGGAATCTTTGAGCGATAAATTTTCCAGTTCCTTATCGGTGGCGTCCGCCGGGGCGGTTATCCTGCTTCGCAGTTTTCCGTTTATCTGGACGACGATGAGCATTTCCTCGGCTTTGAGCGCCAGATCGTCCCATTTGGGCCAACCGGTATTCAGAAGAAGCTCTTCATGGCCCAGGATGCTCCAGAGTTCTTCGCAAATGTGGGGAACCATGGGCGATGAGACAACTATTGCGGCTTCGACGGCTTCCCTGACGACCGGCCATAGCATGGGGTCCGCCGGCCGGCTGTCGAGCACCTGGTAGATAAGATTCACAAGTTCCATAATGGCGGCGATGGCGGTGTTAAAGTGGAACCTTTCGCGGATATCCTCTGTAACCTTTTTTATTGTCTGGTGAGTCTTGCGGCGGAGTTGGGCAAGATCTTCGGTCAGAGGGCTTACACGCCGGTATGAATCGGCGGACTTCAGGGCTTCCAGGTTTTCGGAAACCAGCCGCCACATTCTGGAAAGGAACCGAAAAGAACCTTCCACCCCCTGCTCGCTCCAGTCGAGGTCCTTTTCCGGCGGCGAGGCGAACAGGCAGAAGAGGCGCACCGTATCCGCGCCGTATGCCTGAATCATATCATCGGGGTCCACCACGTTTCCCTTCGATTTGCTCATTTTGAAGCCGTCTTTTATGACCATTCCCTGTGTGAGAAGGTTCCGGAAAGGCTCATCAACCTGTAGATATCCCATGTCGCGCAGGACCTTTACAAAAAATCTCGAATAGAGCAGATGCAAAACTGCGTGTTCTATACCGCCGATGTACTGGTCAACGGGCATCCAGTAGTTGACCCGTTCCCTGTCGAGGGGGCCCTTGTCGAAGTCAGGACAGGCGTATCGGGCAAAGTACCAGGACGATTCCACGAAGGTGTCCATGGTGTCGGTCTCGCGGCGCGCATCGGCCCCGCATTTCGGGCAGGCAGCGGCGTAGAAAGGCTTGTGGACGGGCAGAGGTGAGCCGCCGTTTTCGAGAAGCTCGACATCCAGGGGAAGCACAACGGGCAGGTCCCGCTCGGGAACCGGCACGACACCGCACTTCTCACAGTAAATGATCGGAATGGGCGCACCCCAGTAGCGCTGCCTCGAAACTCCCCAATCGCGGAGCCGATACTGCAGGGTCAATTCTGCAAGCCCTCTTTTTGCCAGGGCCTCGGTCATCGCAATCCGGGCGGCTTCGGACTCCATTCCGGTAAAGTCGCCGGAGTCAACCAGAAGACCGTCTTCCTCAAACGCATGGGTTAGGTCCTGCGCCAAAGGAGCCTGCTGCGCCTCAGCAGGCTTTATGACCACCTTAATCGGGAGGCCGTATTTTTTCGCAAACTCGAAGTCGCGCTGGTCGTGCGCCGGGACCGCCATGACTGCGCCTGTGCCGTAGGCTATGAGCACGAAGTTAGCCACGTAAATCGGCATCCTTTTCCCGGTGACCGGGTTGACGCAGCAGCTTCCGGTAAATAAGCCCTCTTTTTCGAGTTGATCTGCTTCGCGCACATCCCGCTTCGACCGCTTTGCTCTCTCAACAAAATCGAGCACAGCGGCCTCTTCAGGCTTTCCCCGGCACAGGCCGGCGACCAACGGATGTTCGGGTGCGATGCTCATGAAGGTGGCCCCGAAAAGCGTGTCTGTGCGGGTCGTAAAGACCGGAATGTTTCCGTCGCCCGATTCGAGTGGAAAGAGCAGCATACTTCCAGTGCTTTTCCCTATCCAGTTCTGCTGCATGACAAGCACCCGATCCGGCCAGCCTTGGAGCTTGTATGTATTGTCAAGAAGTTCGTCGACATATTGGGTAATCTTGAAAAACCACTGCTCCATCTCCTTTTGCACGACCGGAGTGTCGCAACGCCAGCAGGCGCCGGCTTCCACCTGTTCGTTCGCCAGGACGGTTTGACACCTGGAGCACCAGTTCACATAGGAACTCTTTCTGTAGGCCAGACCCCGGTCATACATTTTGAGGAAAAAGAGCTGCTCCCACCTGTAATAGCTGGGATCGCACGTTGCAAACTCCCGCGACCAGTCATACGAAAAACCCAGTTGCCTGAGCTGGTTTCGCATGTAGTCGATATTGTCATAAGTCCATTTCGCCGGGTGGGTTCCCGCTTTTATTGCAGCGTTTTCGGCAGGCATCCCGAAGGCGTCCCAGCCCATCGGATGCAGCACGTTGTATCCAAGCATCCGCATAAAGCGGCTAACCACATCGCCTATGGCGTAGTTGCGGACGTGACCCATATGAATGCGGCCCGATGGATACGGAAACATCTCCAGCAAATAATATTTTTTCTTGCCCCTGTCTTCACCAACTTTGAAAACCTGGGACTTATCCCAGTATCGCTGCCATTTTTTTTCGATTGACTTAGGAAGATATTTTTGTTCCATAGATTACCTTTTTGAGAAGCCTAAGATTACGATTGCTTTGTAGATTTATGGATTCAGGGATTCAATTCCCCAATTCCTCAATGCCTCAACGTTTGAAAGTATATCAAATACCAGATCAGGTGGGAAATTGGAATAAAACAGAAAACGGAAGACGGAAGACGGAAGACGGAAGAAAGAGGACGGAGGACGGAGGCGCGGAGAAGCGCAAAGCCTGGTTTCACGCAAAGACGGGAAGGCGAAGGATGGAGGGGCCACTCTTGAAGTAAGCATCCGGGCTTCTACCTGGGCAACGTATGTACAATGCTGCGCACTGGACCAAGTGCTCTATAAACCGGGTCGTCAATTTCGCACAGATCGCCATGAGGAGTATCGGAGAAAGAGATGCAGGCTGGAGCCACGGATGAAGGAAGGGGCTACCTGGGATGGCGTCACCATGTCACCATGACCACGCTGGCGTACGGGTTTCTCTTGCTTTAAACCTTACTCATCCTTTAAGATGGACCGGTTTATTGTCGCAAGACTTTACCGATCGGCCAGAAGGCTCAGTCAGCGCCGGAGCAAGCGTCTCACAGCAGACCCTTTGAAGAAGCTTATGCAAAAAGGATTGGAGCCCTTCAGACCGCCACGCCTCAGCTCTGTGAAGGGCGCATAGAGAAAATAGACAAAACAGAGCCGGATGAGTTATGTGCTGCAGCACATGATATGAGGAAAAACTTCATATCCGGAATCGACGAGGGGAGGCAGGATAAACACTGCGAAGCCTGCCTCCTACTCTACTTGAACGATTGAAAGCCATTTGACAATTGAGCATGGTATATATCGGGATACGCCTTTTGTGCCGCGATATGAGGCTATTTGTTTCAGTTCAAATTCAGGGGAAGGGCTTTTTTCGCACCAATGGTCGGTTTTGTACGGTTTGGGAGCCAGTTATGGCAATCCAGTCCCAAAACTTGCTCCAGATTTCGTATTTCTGCATCAAAAACGTTTATTAGATATTCTCTTTCCTTGCTGGTCATAGTTGAAACATAGGACGCGGAAAATACGTTTTTAGGTACAACACTTCTAAAACAGTTGACACCCAGAAAGTTACAAACCTTATGTAGCGTATCTTGTGGATGTGTTTTAAGGTCCTCATTCATCAGAATCAACGTTTGATGTTTAGGAAAATAAGTCCAGATCCTTTTTAGTTGCTCTAAGTAAAATCCTCTATCCGTATATGAATAAATTCTATGTTGATAGGGATAAGCCTCCATACATCTTTGTGATTCGGCCTGAAGAGCGTCCCGAAAACAGAGAGAGTCATTGCTTCGTCCGTGTTCCATATACCAATGCGAATATGCCCGCTGGATTGGATTTCGGAGAATTATAATAATCTTCATCCGTGGATTATACTCCCAAATGCGGGCAGGAGCGGACTTCCAGTACATATAGATTGGGGTAGCTTCTCCCAGTATTCTATGTGTGCGTTTTGGCTTGAAGAGAGAGTGATATTCGTGATAGCAAGTTTGCTTGTGCTGAAAATATCTGTCATCATCAAAAAAATGCGCCTCTTTTCGACTCGCCATGCATATCTCGGGATGGTTTCTTAGATACGCATCTAACGCTGTAGTACCTCCCTTCTGAGTACCCGCGATCAGGAAATCGATCCTCCTGCGGTCGCCCATACGGGAACGCATTTTGGGATGCTCAAAGCTCCCATGTAATTGCAAGTTGGATACAACCGGGATTTTTCGGTTAATTCGAAACCAGGAAACAGGATAAGTAAAATAATGGGTGGACAGACGTTTTCTGAACGCTGTCAAAAGAAAATTGCAGAAGTTTGTGCTTGCGGTTTTGGGAATATGAGCTGAAATCAGCATAAGAAGTGAACTCCTAGTGGGAAATAAAGCGTAAGGTTAGGCGGGGCTCGAATACGAAGACTGGAATGGATGATACTGCCAAGAAGGGGCGCTGTGAAATGTCGGCAGGAGCAGGACAGGGTCGCGATAAGCCTGCGGCTGATATCGGGACTCACATCGCCGTCAAGACTGCAGACTCCAACTATGTCCAGGGGAGGCGCACAGAGTATAACGGAGCCCTGGTCCAAATGGACCAAGCCACGCATGTACCAGACCACAACGTCCCCGGTTACGGAATTTTTCCAAAGGATGTCAGGAGAACCGTCTCCGTCGAAATCACCAACTTCAATAATATTCCAGGGAGGGGGAAGAGTTTGCATAGTCTCCGCACCTAAACGGAGTCTACCTTTCATATACCAGACGATGGTCTCTCCGGTCGCCGGATTTCTCCAGAGAATGTCAGGGCTTCCATCCCCGTTGAAATCTCCCACCCCCACAATGTTCCACGGGTTGCCCAACCCGGCGACAGTGTCATGACCTGTTACGGCCAACCCGTTCAGGTAGCAGATCCTCACCTCAGCGGTTGACTTATTCCTTAGGAGAATCTCAGGGCGATCGTCTCCATTGAAATCTCCCACCCCAACGACATCCCAGGTGGAATCAGGCGCTGACTCAAACTTCTGTTCTGCGTCCAGGAAATTTCCGTGCATGTACCAAACCGCTACATCTCCGGTCGCCGGATTTCTCCACAGAATATCCCGGAATCCGTCCCCATTGAAATCCCCGACCCCAGCGATGTCCCAATGCGGACCACTCACGAAGCCGGCAAGGGCAAAAGGAGTGAACATGCCCGACGTGACGAGAAGAACCCAAAGAAAGATGAAGCTATGCTTTTTCATGTCAACTGAGTACCCGCGGTCAGGAAATCGATCCTCCTGCGGTCGCCCATACGGGAACGCATTTTGGGATGCTCAAAGCTCCCATGTAATTGCAAGTTGGATACAACCGGGATTTTTCGGTTAATTCGAAACCAGGAAACAGGATAAGTAAAATAATGGGTGGACAGACGTTTTCTGAACGCTGTCAAAAGAAAATTGCAGAAGTTTGTGCCTGCGGTTTTGGGAATATGAGCTGAAATCAGCATAAGAAGTGAACTCCTAGTGGGAAATAAAGCATAAGGTTAGGCGGGGCTCGAATACGAAAACTGGAATCGATGATACTGCCAAGAAGGCGCGCTGTGAAATGTCGGCGGGAGCAGGACAGGGTTGCGATAAGCCTGCGGCTGATATCGGGACTCACATCGCCGTCAAGACTACAGACTCCAACTATGTCCAGGGGAGGCGCACAGAGTATAACGGCGCCCTGGTCCAAATGGGCCAATCCACGCATGTACCAGACCACAACGTCCCCGGTTACGGAATTTTTCCAAAGGATGTCAGGAGAACCGTCTCCGTCGAAATCACCAACTTCAATAATATTCCAGGGAGGGGGAAGAGTTTCCATAGTCTCCGCACCTAAACGGAGTCTACCCTTCATATACCAGACGATGGTCTCTCCGGTCGCCGGATTTCTCCAGAGAATGTCAGGGCTTCCATCCCCGTTGAAATCTCCCACCCCGGCAATATTCCACGGGCTGCCCAACCCGGCGACCGTGTCCTGACCGATGAGGGCCGACCCGTTCAGGTAGCAGATCCTAACCTCAGCGGTTGACTTATTCCTTAGGAGAATCTCAGGGCGATCGTCTCCATTGAAATCTCCCACCCCAACGACATCCCAGGTGGGATCTGGCGATGACTCAAACTTCTGTTCTGCGGCCAGGAAATTTCCGTGCATGTACCAAACCGCTATATCTCCGGTTGCCTGATTTCTCCACAGAATATCCCGGAATCCGTCCCCATTGAAATCCCCGACCCCCACAATGTTCCAATGCGGACCACTCACGAAGCCGGCAAAGGCAAAAGGAGTGAACATGCCCGACGTGACGAGAAGAACCCAAAGAAAGATGAAGCTGTACTTTTTCATGTCAACCTGAATAATGCGTCAACTCATTCCCCAACGGGTGGCGAAGCGCGTTTTACACACAGGCTTCATCCAAAAAACCTCTTTGAGACAGGCTGAAGGCCCATTCAATTTTCCAATATCCTATTTAAAAACGCAAGAGAAAGATCAACCAGATATATCCATCCGAATAATGCATGAACTTGACCACCAACGAATCTCGAAGGGCATTTTGGATTCATCCAAAACCCTAAAAAACTCCCAGGACACCTTCGAGGCCATAGAATCTTCCCATACAAGCATCCCCGCCATCGGTAGCAAACTTCCGGGAGAGCCTCGCAGGGATCGTTTTGTCTCTGTGACAGTTGGAGCGCTCGCGTCTCTCACGCGCATCCTGGAGTTCTTGCTCGACGACAAGTGCGGAAACGAGGCCCATGGCATCCGCAATTCCATCTCGTTTGCCAGTAGACAAGCTGGTGTGAAGGAATTGTGGATAAAGTGCAATGTGACCTTTCTTGCTCTAAATAGCGGAAATAACCCATAGGTCGGCGCTGTTGACAGGTGGCGGAATCCAGAGTAATTAACTTGCGAGAAACAATGCAAATAGAAGTAGATATCTCGACTTTTCACGTTCGCACTGCCTATCACTACTACGTTAAGTGATTGAGATTTCTTCCTTCCCGTTCTATATAGATATTGGAAGGGGATCTCTATGGACAGCAAGGAATTACAGTCGTGTCGGAGCAGGCTCGAAGCATTCCTTTCAAAGTCCCTGGGACCACCATCCTGTTCGAAAGAATCCGGCCGAACGGATGATCGGGGAGATGGTCCCTACGGTTACCCGGACTGTTGATGATACCGGGTTTCCCAAACAGGAGAAACACTCTGTAGGGGTTGCCCGTCAGTACGCGGGAACCCCGGGTAAAGTGGGAAACTGCCAGATTGCGGTGTTGCTCCATTTGGCGACGGCCCAGGACTGTATGCCGGTCAATCTAAATGCGTAGAACCTGCCATAGCCTGGGTTGACCCGGTTAGCTCCAGCTCCGGCCGCTGTGTAAGCGCTCTGTCCTTCAAGTACGATCTTCGGCCATCACATTCGCCAAGCTCACGGAACTGCAATTCCATGAGATGACCCGTGCAACCCAGACTGGCGCCATAGTGGACTGCTGCGAACGCAGAGAACTTGATCTTAAGCAAAAGAGGAGCGTCCTGTGAATAGTAGTAAACGGCTGATGAAACACAAGATTAGCGGCCTGCTTGTTGCGGTTCCCTTTCTGGTGTTGATGTACGCCTTCGCGGTCCATGCTGCCGACCATATAATCGATTCACACTTCCACAACGCGAATTACGCCATGCAGGGTGTTCCCCTGAAGGAATTCATCGATAAGTACATGGGGGACAAAATCGCACGGTCAGTGGTTTTTCCCCTCCCCCTGCAGCAAAAGTGGGATCGATTCGAGGGCTACGCCGGGGACAGGATGCCGCCCAATTACTACCTGGGGCCGAAGGCGGGAATGTACTACTACTCTGCTATCGATACGATGACCGCCATGGACTTTCTCAAACTTTCCGCCGCTGACAAGGCTCGTCTCGATCCGATGATAGTTGGATTCAATCCCATGGATCAGTACGGTGTCAACCATATCAAGCGTATGTTGATCCTTTTCCCGGGAGTATTTTCAGGAATAGGCGAGTTTTCGGTGCATAAGGAACTCGTAGGCGAGAAGATTGACGACGATCTTACCAAGGCAAACCTGGGTCCGGGCGATACACTCCCTCCGGACGCGACCGATTCGACCAGGAACACCCTCTACAACCCATCCCTCAAAACCATATTCGATTTTGCGGGCGAAGCGGGTCTGATGGTCTGCCTCCACAGCGATGTCTACCCTGCTGTGGTGACGCACGACGGCAAGGTCGCCGGCCTGTCGCCGGAGGCGCCTTACACAGCCGGCATGAAGCATCTGTGTACGCAGAGCCCGAAGACCACGGTTTACTGGGCGCACACCGGCCTCGGCCGCTTCGTGAAGCCGGCGCCGAATCACCTCCGGGTGGTTTCCGAAATATTGGATGCATGCCCAAACTGGAACGTAGACCTTTCCTGGGATCTCGTGCAGTCGTATATGGTGGACCCCAAGCCCGGTATGCCGTCACTTGACGATTGGGCCGGCTTCATCAAGAAATATCAGGACAGGGTCCTTTGGGGCTCAGATACCGTTATCTTCACCAGGAACCAAATCGACGATAAGGGCAACCTTATTATGGGGAAGGAGATGTCCGTCGCGGATTACCTCGCGGTTAAGGAGATCTTGAAACCATTGTGGGAGAAGGTCGGCCCGGAGGTCGTCAACAAGGTCAGGTACGCCAACCACGTGCGCCTGTTCGATGCCGCCAGAATGAAGGTGAGGGCCTGGGAAGCGGCTCATGCGAAGGACAATGTCTGGAATCTGCCTGTGTCCATGCAGTAGGCTGAGCGGTTGAGGGATTTGGGAATTGAGGAGCAGGGAGCGGGGAGCAGTGAACTTTATAAATTCCTCAATCCCATTTTGCCACGGATGGGCACGGATGGAGGAGCGTAGCGGGGTGGATGGACTTGGATCAGACCTCGCGCACTATTCATTTTTCAAGGAGCCCCGGGGGAAGCCAGCGCAACCTATTGATTTCATAGGCCGATGGGGAGTTTCCCTGTAAATACAGCGGGAATTCAGGCACCAGTTCCACAAGCCATTGATTTAATTTGATGTTTTGATTTTATTTTGTGTGAAAACAGTGGAAAATGCGGCCAGTTAGAATCAATCAATTTAAAAACTCCAATTCAGGAATTTAGGAATTCACTCCTCAATCCCTCCCTAATCCCTTCATCTGAGTCTATCTACCCCGCTACGCTCCTTCATCCGTGGTTCACAATCCCTTAATCTCTCAATTTGCTTTCTGATCCCCGCAATATCATACCACTCGGCGATCTGGCTCTGCAAAACGGCAACCAGAAGCGGCAATAGAAACGGCAATAGAAACGGCAAAAAGAAGAATGGGTGAATGGATGACTTGACCGATTTGCCGCGAAGCCGGAAGGCCTGGTTTCACGCGAAGCCGCGAAGGCGGAGGATGGAGGGGCCACCGCTTAATACTAAGTAGTCCATTTCATAAATTCGGTGACGTATCCAACTTGAGCTATGCAGCCGCGCGCAGTTCAATTTGGGAATTTAACTTGTCGATTAATTTGTTCAGCTTCTCTCGAGTGAATTTCCACTCGAAGGGCTTTGCAACCATTTCATAGTGTTCCTGGAACTTGAGAATCCTCTCTTCAAGCTCAGAGAATGAAGTGAAGTCTACTGGAGTAAGGACTTTCCGTTGGAGTATAGAGAAGTAGATTTCAACTTGATTAAGCCAACTGGCATGGACTGGCGTGTGAACGGGGATGATCGTCGGCCATCTCTTTGCAAGTCTGTCATCGGAGATGCTGCCACGATGAGAAGACCCGTTGTCCATAATCCAAAATACCCTTTGAGCCGAGTTGTATGGTTCCTGGATCATAATTTGATCAACCAACCGTTCAAAAGCCTTGATTCCCGTTTTCCTTTCACAGCGGCCGAAGATTTTTGCACGGTGAACATCCCAAGCGGCAAGGTAGGCCAGAGCGCCTTTCCTCTGATATTCATGTTCAACACGCATGGCGGATCTGGTTTTGGGCGGGAGCGTTTCAGCCACTCTCCTCCTCGCTTGGATACTGGTCTTCTCGTCAGTGGAGACTACATAGTCGTTCGGCGCGAGAGGCATACCCATCCATTTGCCCTGATACAAATCCAGGATAGGCCCTGCCTTGTTGGCAAATTGAGGATCACGAGGGAAAATCCAGCTACGATATTGCCAGGGCTTGATGGCATCAGCGCTCAACCATCTCCAGATGGTGATCCCACTGATACTGGCGACAATTCCACTGTCCACAACATACCTTTTAATTTCTTCACCGCTAAAGCGAGACAGCGGTATGCCCAGTTTCGAGGGGAGTTCACAAGCCAGCGCTTTAACTGCCACCACGATTCTGGGGGGAAAACCGAGCAGGGCGCCCGGGTCTGGATTTGTCGGACAGCCCAGCCAGGCGCTTTTCGAAAAACCGTTTGCGCCACTTGCTCACGATTTGCCGGGGCAAATCGAGCCTGGCGCCAATTTTGTCATTGGAGAGCCCTTTGGCGGCCAGGAGCACTATCTTGGCACGGATTACAGAAAAGTACGGCGCCGTATACTTCTGCGCCATTGCCTCAAGTTTCGTCTTCTCGCTCTGTGTTAAGTCAATCGAGTACGGGCTGCTCTTTGGCATGTCCTCCCTCCTTCGGGGAGAGACTATGCCATTATTGATTCAATTACGCAAGAAATACGTCATCGTATTTATGTAAATGTCCACTAAGTATCTGGCGGAGCACAAGT